>JBEBHO010000091.1:0-45582 GCA_040081095.1 Nitrospira sp. | reverse complement strand
CGCCTGCAGCGTCGCAGTCCCCGATGCCACGAAGAGGAGATCGGCGGCCGCCATCACCTCACTCGCCTGTTCCGCCACCACCTTCACCGGCGCCGAGCTCTTTTCGAGCAGCGGCTGAATGAGATCATCGGCAATCGTCGAGGCCTGCGCCATGAGAAACTGCGTCTTCGGGTCGTCGCGCATCAATCGCTCTGCCGCTTCCAGGAGGATCGGAAGATGCAGTCGCACTTCAGCCGACCGGCTTCCCGGCAGCAGGGCGATGACCCGGCCTGTCGGCTGTAAACCAAATTGCTCGCGCAGCTTCGCCTGATCATAGTGCGGGGCGACGGCATCGAGCAGCGGATGGCCGACAAACGTACAGGGCAAGCCGACCTTACGATACAGCTCAGGTTCGAACGGAAGAATCACCATCACCTGATCCACACGCTGTTGAATATACTTCATGCGGCCCGGCCGCCAGGCCCAGATCTGCGGCGCAATATAATAGATCACCCGCAGCCCGGCCGACTTGGCAAACCAGGCATAGCGCAGATTGAGTCCGGGATTGTCGATGAACACCACGGCATCCCACCGTTCAGATCTCAGCAACCGGCGCATAGCGGCAAATCGGCGGATGATCGCGCGCAGAGCCGAAAAACCGACGATCCCCATCACGTCGAGATGCGCAAATCCTTCCACCAACTGTACGCCGGCAGCTTTCATCGCTGCCCCGCCGACGCCCACTAACTGGACGGTGGAATCGAGTTCCTGCATCGCCCGCGCCAGATTGGCCCCATGCAGATCGCCGGAGGCCTCGCCGGCTACAATGAGAATTCGTGCCATCGCTTCGCTCTCAAATTGGAAGTCGGAGTACTGCGGACCCGTTGAGCCAGCCCCTCTCCGGATGCTGGCCGCTGACCGTCACCGCTCGGTCTAGGCTTGCTGGCGAGCGGCATGCTCTGCGATAGCCGCCAACACCAGATGCGCCACATCCAGCGCGGCGGCGCCTGCTTCACCGGACACCTCGGGGTTCGATCCCGTTTGGATCGCCCGCACAAAAGACTCTAACTGCAGCTTCAGCGGCTCGTCCTGGTTGCCCTGAAATGATTCGGTGTCGAGTTCAACCGGCGCACCGGCAACGACGCGTCGCTTCGTGACCACGGCCTGACGGGTTTGAAAATCGATCGAGAGGTATTCCTCTCGTTGAAACAACCGCAGCCGCCGCATCTTATTGGTCGAGACGCGACTCGCTGTGAGATTGGCCACGCAGCCGCTTCGAAATTGAATCCGGGCCTGGGCAATATCGATCGTCGGCGACAGCACCGCCACGCCGGAGGCGCGCACCTCTTCGACCGGACCGGGATTGAACGACAGTACGAGGTCGAGATCGTGAATCATCAAATCCAACACCACGTCGACGTCCGTCCCGCGCGGGCTGTACCCACCCTGTCGATGCCCCTCGATAAACGCCGGGCGCTGAATGTGCGGCCGCATGATCCGCATAATCGGGTTGAATTGTTCGCTGTGGCCGACCTGCAGGCGAAGATTCTTGGCCTTGGCGAGCGCCACCAGTTCATGGGCCTCAGCCGGCTGCACCGCAATGGGCTTTTCCACCAACACATGCTTGCCGGCTTCAAGACACCGCTTGGCGACAGCATAGTGAGAGGAGGTGGGCACAGCCACGCTGACGAGATCGACCGCTTTCAAGAGATCTTCTGGAGTGCGATAGACCTGCGCGCGATGACGCCCGGCAATCTCCTGCGCACGCTCGGGGCTCTGATCGGTGACGCCGACAAGCGTCACACCGGGAATGGACGCGTACAGCCGTGCGTGATGCTGCCCGAGATGACCCACGCCAATCACGCCTGCCCGCAAATCCGTCACGTCACCTTCCTCCAGTCATGCGCTCACACTGTAATCGGTTCGAGATGCTTGATGCCGATCACGGCGATCCCGGCCTGGCGCGCCTTCTCCAAGAGCAACTCTCGATCAAGCATCACCGTTCGCCCGGCTTCGACGGCTAACACCGTGGCGTTCACCGACGCCATGACCTCGATCGTGCGTGGGCCGATGGCCGGCAAGTCGAACCGGAGATCCTGCTGCGGCTTGCATCGCTTCACGACGACCGCGCCCTCTTTTGCCAGTTCTCCACCCCGCTTGATCGCGCCGTCGGTCCCTTCGACCGCTTCCACCGCCACCACGACCTTGTCCTTGATGACCACACACTGCCCGATGTCGAGACGCCCGATCTCGTAGGCCATCTCCCAACCGTAGCGAATATTCTCCCACTCTTTTTTCGTGGGTTCGCGGGAGGCCAAGGTCCCTTCTTCGACCAAAATGCCCTCAAGACCGAACGTGGATTCGCAAATCGTAATCCCTTCCCGTTCAATCTCCGCAGCAATTTCCCTGAGGATATCGTCGTCCCGCCAGAGCGCCACTCGTGCAAACAGGGCCAGCGCCCTGAAATCTGGCCGCACCGTCGTGAAGACATGGGTCTTTTTCACACCGCCGAGCATGACGACGCGCCGAACGTTGTCGCTCTTGAAGGCATTGATCAACTTGCCCAGCTGGCCGATCTTGACCCAGTGGATGCTATCGACGTGCTGTTCGAGTTCAGGCTCCGCCTCTCCGACATGGGCGACGGCCGAGACAAAATACCCTAGCTTTTTTGCATTGTCGGCAAAAATGATCGGAAAGCGTCCGTTTCCAGCGATCAGTCCGATCCGTTTGTCTTCTGCGGGTGTCGGGGTGGTCACGCGGATTCGTCCTCGTCGCCCTGGTCCTTCCCGACAGAACGGGAGATCCCACGCTTCGTCGCTTCCATGAATGTCAGGATCTGAGCCACATCGGCCTGATCTTTAAACTCGGCTCTGGCGAGCCTGATGGCCTCGGCCGACCGATGCCCCTCACGGAACAAGAGGTCATAGGCCTTCTTCAGCACTGAAATCCGGTCACCGGAAAATCCGTGGCGGCGCAACCCGATCGAGTTCAATCCATAGAGCTTTGACCGATACCCGCCGGCGGCCCTGGTAAACGGCGGCACATCCTGCACGACGCCGCAACACCCACCGACCATGGCATAGGATCCGATGCGCACGAACTGATGCACCCCCGTCAACCCGCCGATGATGGCATGATCGCCGACCGTGATGTGCCCGGCCAGACTGGCCGCGTTCGCCAGGATCAAGTGATTCCCCAGCCGGCAATCGTGCGCGACATGGACGTACGCCATCAAGAAATTCTTGTTGCCGACTGAGGTCATCCCCCCGCCCTGCACCGTCGCGCGATTGACCGTGACATATTCCCGCAGAATATTGTCGTCGCCGATCACGACCTTCGTCGGCTCCCCTTTATACCCCAGATGCTGAGGCGGGCCGCCGATCGAGGAAAA
This sequence comes from Nitrospira sp., assembly GCA_040081095.1. Lineage (GTDB taxonomy): Bacteria > Nitrospirota > Nitrospiria > Nitrospirales > Nitrospiraceae > Nitrospira_D. Next base: position 42,212 of record JBEBHO010000091.1, on the reverse strand, counting down.
GGGATGCAGCTCGTTCCGCTCGCCGATCTCGGTCCACCCATCGACCGTCACATGGGAGAGCAGCCTGGTTCCCTTTCCGATCGACACATGCTCGCCGATCAGACAAAAGGGTCCGACCACCACGTCGTCCGCCAATTTCGCCTTCGGATGTACTATTGCTGTCGCATGAATCTGCACTCGTAACCTCCACGTGATGAGTGATCTGTGACCGGTGATGGGCTCCGATGGATTCCCATTGAACTCGTCACGCATCACCCATTACTTTTCACCGATCTTCTCTTCCGTCACCATCGCGGTAACTTCCGCTTCGCATACCAGATCCCCATCGACATACACGTTGGCCTGCATCTTCCAAAATGGCGGCCGCTTCCGCACCACATCGACCTCGATCCGCAACTGATCTCCGGGCACCACGGGTTTGCGGAACTTCGCACTGTCAATGCCGGTGAGATACACGACGGGTCTGGCCGTCTCTCCGATGGACTTAAAGGCCAGCAATCCGCCGACCTGGGACAGCGCTTCGATGATCAACACCCCCGGCATGACCGGCCGCCCAGGGAAATGCCCTTGAAAGAAAGGCTCGTTGACGGTGACATTCTTGATCGCCACGATTCGACGGTCAGGATCCAGCTCCAGCACTCGATCGACCAGTAAGAAGGGATACCGGTGCGGGAGTAACGCTTGAATCTCTGCTTGCTCCATCACTGCCATTGCCGTTGCCTCCTCTTATACCCGTGCCTCAACGCCACATCGCTACTTGTTTTGGAGATCGAATTCTTTCACCACACGATCCGTCACGTCTAACCCGGGCTGATGGTACAACACAATTTTGACCATGCCGTCGCTACCCTTGTCGAGAACGGCCTGATAGCCTTCTTTCTGCGCGACGGCTTGCGCGGCCGCCGCAATCTTCTTGGCATAGTCCGTCACCATCTCGCGCTGTTTCTGCTGTACTTCCCGATTAAAGTCAGCCAGCCGGCGCTGGTAGGCTTCAAGTTTCGCCCTAAATTGCTCCTGCTTTTCCTGTTTCGCCTGTTCGCTCAACTTGCTGTTCGGATCCTGAATCGACGACTCCAAATCTTTCAATTCCTGATCGTCGGCACTGACGATCTTTTGCCGGGTCATCGAATAACTTTTCATCTCTTCCAGCGCGCGCTTACCGGCGCTGGACTTTTCCATCACGGCCTGCTGATCGATCACCGCCACTTTAGAGGTCTCACCTGCAACGGCGACCTGAGCGAAGAATATGCTTAAGATCAGCACGCCAACCATTCCGACTCTGTGCTGTTGATTCATACGGCACCTCTCCTCCTGCTAGGGGTAGTCTCGATTAAATTCTTCGATGACCTGGTTTGAAATGTCGATGAGATCTTCGCGGTACAACGTCGGGCCGCCCTTGCCGCTGTCGACAACGATCTGGAGGCCTTGACGCTTCGCGACCTTGGCGACGATCGACTCAAGCTTGTCGCGAAACCCATCCATGACATCTTTTTGCTTCTCCTGCACTTCTCGATTCAGCTCCGTCACCTTCTGCTGATATTCCTGCATGCGCCGGCGAAACGATTCTTCCCGCTCGCGCTTGGCCGTAGGACTGAGAACGCTGGCCTGCTTGACGAAATCTTCTTCCATTCGTCGAAGCTCTTTCTCATCGAGCTCAATGAGGATCTGGCGATTTTTTGAAAATGCCGCGAGATTATCTTTGGCTTTCTTCCCGAAATTCGTATCGGAGAGGATCCGGGCAGGGTCTAACGATCCGATCTTTCCGTCGAGCTTAGGACTGGCCCCCGCACACCCACTGATTGTAACGAGCACGGCGCCCACGAGCACCGCCACGCCGCTCCGATACCACCCGCTCATTGCACGCATCCTGTTCACGCCACCCCTTCTTGACCCGCTAGAATAGTGACCCAATCGTAAACTCGAACACCCCGGTGCGTTCTCCGGTCTTTGGCGCCAAATTCAACCCATACGCGACACGCAAGGGGCCAAACGGAGAAATCCACCGCCCTTCAATACCGGCCGCCTTCCTCAAGTTCAATGACATCTTCTCGTTATCGTCGAATCCTCTTCCATAGTCGAAGAAGAGCACGCCATTGAGTTTCGCCTCGGACGAAATCGTGAAGATGTAATCGAAATTGAAGATCAGCTCCTTCGACGCACCGATAATCGTGTATAAGTTCGGCACAACCGGACCGGCTTTACCGAACACAAACCCGCGCATGGTGTTGATACCGCCGACAAAGAAACGCTCGGTTAAAGGAATCTGTTTTCCGTCAACTCCCTCCACCACTCCGTAGCGCACGCGGGTCGCCACCCGGGTATCGAGCGGCAGCGGCGTGTACTTGCTGATATCAAGATAGTATTTGTAGAAGTTGTTCGTTCCCCCGAGATAGGGCGTCCCATAGTCAACACCTCCCCCAATCCGAAAACCGGTTCGCGGGTCAAGGTAGTAGTCGCGCGTATCGCGAAACAGCGAGGTCCGGAACCCGGTCGTGGTCTGCTTACCGAGCTGGCGGCAAATGAGCGGCAATAAATCCGGACAGAGCCCTTCCTGCGGATCGCTGAAGCTCAACTCTTCGGCGACAAGACTGAGACTTCCCGACACATATTCGGAGAGCCACCGCCCGAAGGTCACGCTCGCGCCGGTCTTTTCCTCAAAGTAGGAAATGTAGTTTGTCAGACTGCGATAGATATCGAGCTGGACCGACGTCAACGAATCGTTCAAATAGGGGTTTCGTAGCGTAATGAGACCCAACGACCGCTGCTGGCCCAACTGGCCGCGGATACGCCCCATGTAGCCCTCTCCGAAAAGATTGCCTTCCGTGATATCCGCAATGGCCACGAGCTTATCGAGCGTGCTAAATCCACCGCCGATACTAAATTGGCCGGTGGGCTTTTCCTTGACCTTCACGTTCAGGTCAACTTTATCCGACTCGACTTGAGAGGGTAGGATTTCCACGGTCTCAAAAAAGTTCAGGTTGGTTAGGCGCTGAAAACTCCGCTTTAGTGAAGGCGTGTCGATGACGTCCTGCTCGTCAACGCGAATCTCCCGGCGAACCACGTTATCGCGGGTCTTATCGTTCCCCGTGATATTGATTTGCCGAATCCGCATCATCTCGCCTTCTTTAATGCTGAGAATGATGCTGGCGGTGCGCTCCTCGGTATTCGGGTTCACATTCGGCACGACATCGGCAAACGCATAGCCCTTACTGCCATACATGTCCGTAATGCGCGTAATTTCATCGCGAATTTTTGCCCGCTGGAAGATCTCGCCATCTTTTATTTTCAGATTCTCACGAAGCTCGGCTTCTTCGAAGACGGTATACCCCCGGAACCCCACTTCTCCGACTGTAAAGGGTTCTCCCTCCAGCACGTTGTAGGTGACGGTGAACCATTTCTTATCTTCCGACAGTTCCACCGTCGGCGAGCCGACTTGCGCGTTCAGGTAGCCCTTATTCAGCAGCACCTCTTTGACCCGCTCGACATCGTTCGCCAACTCATCGTGCTTGATAATCCCGGCGTCGGAGACAAATGAGGGCAACTTCAATTGCGTAATCAGCCCATACCAGGGAATCCACTCTCGCGTCGCCAGAATCTTGAACATTTCTTCCTTCGTGGCCGCATGCATCCCTTCGAAAACCACTTCTCTTACTTTAGCCTTGTCGCCCTCCTTGATGAAGAACGTCAGGCGTTTGCGGTCTTCATCAAGCGTTTGGACAACAGGAACCACTTGCGCGTTGTAATACCCTTCATCTTGATAGGCCGCGCGAATCTTTTCCGCACTTTCCTTGGCCTGCTGCTGGTCCAGGAACGACTGGCCTTTGATCGTGGTTTTTTCCTTCATCTTATCGTCGCTCAGATTGTCGTTCCCGTCGTACACGATCTCGGTAATGAACGGTTTCTCCCTGACGACGAAGGCCACCGCAGTTCCACCATCAACTGATTCCGTCTCAACCTGCACGTCTTCGAAATACCCTGTGTCGTAGAGAATCTTCACCTGTCCGCGCACCGTTTCCGGCTGGTAGGGATCGCCGGGCTTGAGCGTAAGACGGCCGGCGATCGCCGGCAGCTCAATCCGTTTATTCCCACGGATCTCGATGGTCTTGACCTTGATGCCGGCGAGCTGTGCAACCGCGTCTCCCACGGCCACACAGGAAGCGATGAGCGTCAGCATCACCACACACCACTGAATCTTTCCATACCAACTCAACAACACAAACCCAAATCCCCCACCATAATCGAGTAACCGATCGCGACGCCCTGCGATCGTCACCAAGATACCCACCGGGCCTGAGCCGAAGTCATCTCGCTTGGCCGATCCCAATTCTGAAGAACCGCCGCTCGAGGTCTCTATCCAGGCAAGACGAATCGCCCACGCTCCGCATTCAGGGCGCAGCGCTACCCCTGACGCAAAACTTCCGGATTATATTGAGCCCTTTCTATGATGTAAAGGATTATGCGGACCGGCCAACGCAGCGGACAACGGCCTGAAGACTTGCTCGGTTTCTTGACTTCACCTATCCCATCACATACTATCGCCGCATGCCTTCGTACACTGTTCGAAAAGCCATTATCCCAGCTGCAGGCCTTGGGACTCGCTTTCTTCCCGCTACGAAAGCTTCTCCCAAAGAGATGCTGCCGCTCGTCGACAAACCGCTGATCCAATATGTCGTGGAAGAAGCCGTTGCCTCCGGCATAGAAGACATTATCGTCATCACCGGCCGAGGGAAGCGGGCCATTGAAGACCACTTCGATCGCTCGGTCGAACTCGAGGAAAATCTCAAGGGAACGGGGAAGGGCCAGCTCCTGAGTCAAATGCGCCACATCTCCACCCTCGCGAACTTTTGTTATGTACGCCAGTCGGTGGCGTTGGGGCTCGGTCATGCCGTGCTTTGCGCACAACACCTGATCGGCGACGAACCGTTCGCCGTCATCCTGGGCGATGAAATTATCGATTCCCCTGTGCCGGCGCTTGCACAACTCATCCATGTCTATAAGAAACGCCACGGAGCGGTGCTCGGCGTACAAGAAGTCCCCAAGCAAGACGTGGGGCGTTACGGCATTGTCACGCCGCAACGGATGAGCGCGGGCCTGCATCGTGTGAAAGACTTGGTCGAAAAACCGGCACCCGCTGAGGCCCCGTCGAATTTGGCCGTGATCGGTCGCTACGTGCTTCCGCCGGAGATCTTCCCGATTCTCAGAAAGACCGCTCCGGGAAAGAACGGCGAGATTCAACTCACCGATGCGCTCAAAGAGCTGGCAAAAAAATCCCCGATGTATGCGCATGAAGTCGAAGGCCAGCGCCACGACGCGGGAGACAAGCTGGGATTCTTGATCGCGACCGTCGAATTTGCCTTAAAAAATCCCTCTCTGGGCCCGGATTTTCTGGAATACCTCACCGCGAGGCTTCGGACAACCGCGGGCCAACGCCGAAAGTAGTGTGCGAGTAAGCCGGTGCGCCACAACTGTGATCTTACATCCGCACGTGTCAGACCGCTCCTCAATGGCATCCCTACTACAAACATAGGACATACGCCCTCATGACTGACTCGATTGAACAAGACCTTCAGCCGCCGCAGAACGTAGAAGTCCCGGACCAGCTGCCGCTCTTGCCCGTTCGCGACATTGTCGTATTCCCCTATATGGTGTTGCCGCTGTTTGTCGGACGCGAGATGTCCATCAAGGCGATCGAAGCCGCCCTTGCCGGCAATCGCATGATCTTTCTGGCCACGCAAAAAGCTCTCGACGTCGAAAATCCCAAGCCCGAAGACATTCACACCATCGGCACTGTCGGCATCATCATGCGCATGCTCAAGCTGCCCGATGAGCGGATCAAGATTCTCGTACAGGGCATCGCCAAAGCCAAGGTCACGAATTATATTCAATCCGACCCCTACTACTCCGTGCGCATCGACAAGATGCCCGACACCAAGATCTCCGCCACGACGCTGGAATCCGAAGCGGTCATGCGGACGGTCAAGGAGCAGATCGAACGCATCGTCAGCCTCGGCAAAGTCCTGATTCCCGACGTCATGGTGGTCATCGAAAATCTCGAAGAGCCCGGACGCTTGGCCGACATGGTGGCATCGAACCTCGGCCTAAAAGTCGACGTGACCCAAAGTGTGCTGGAACTTCAGGACCCGATCCAGCGCCTTCGGCTGGTCAGCGACATCCTCGGCAAAGAAATCGAAGTCCTCTCGATGCAGCAGAAAATCCAGGCCCAGGCCAAAGGCGAGATGGACAAAACGCAGCGGGAATACTTCCTGCGCGAACAACTCAAAGCGATTCAGAAAGAACTGGGCGAACTCGACGAGCGGGCGGAAGAAGTCACGGAGTTCAAGAAGCGGATCAAAGACGCGAAGATGCCCGAGAAAGTCTTGAAGGAAGCGGAGAAACAGCTGAAGCGGTTGGAAAAGATGCATCCGGATACCGCCGAATCCGCGACGGTCCGCACCTATCTTGAATGGATGGTTGAACTCCCCTGGTCGAAACGATCAAAGGACAACCTCGACCTCAAAGCCGCCGCCCGAGTGCTGAATGAAGACCACTACGATCTTGAAAAGGTGAAAGAGCGCATCCTTGAATATCTGGCCGTCCGGAAACTCAAAGAGAAGATGAAGGGCCCGATCCTCTGCTTTGTCGGCCCTCCGGGCGTCGGGAAAACATCGCTGGGGAAATCGATCGCCAAAGCGCTCGGTCGCGAGTTCGTGCGCATCAGTCTCGGCGGCGTACGCGATGAAGCGGAAATCCGCGGCCATCGCCGCACCTATGTCGGGGCCCTCCCCGGCCGCCTCATTCAAGGTATGAAGCAGGCCGGCACGGCCAATCCGGTCTTCATGCTCGACGAAGTCGATAAAGTCGGCATGGACTTCCGCGGAGATCCCTCGGCGGCGCTGCTTGAGGTCTTGGACCCTGAGCAAAACAACGCCTTTACCGACCACTATCTCGGCGTGCCGTTCGATTTGACGGAAGTGATGTTCATCACCACCGCAAATCTGATCGATCCGATTCTTCCCGCCTTGCGCGACCGGATGGAGATCATCGAAATCCCCGGATACACCGAGGAAGAAAAGCTCGGCATCGCACAAACGTACCTCATCCCACGCCAGCTCACTGAACATGGCATCACCACCAAGCATGTCAACATCAGCGAGACGGCCCTGCGACAAATCATCGCCAACTACACGCGCGAAGCCGGGGTGCGCAATCTAGAACGCGAAATCGCCAACGTGATGCGGAAGGTTGCGAAAAAAGTTGCCGAAGGCAAAGGCCAGGGCTTCCCCGTGAATCCGGCGAACTTGCACAAGTACCTCGGCGTCCCCAAATATGTGCCGGAGGCCGAACTGGAGAAGGATGAAGTCGGAGTCGCCACGGGATTAGCCTGGACGGAATCGGGTGGCGATGTGCTCTATATCGAAGCCACAGCCATGAAGGGCAAGGGCCAGCTGACGCTCACCGGCCATCTCGGCGACGTCATGAAGGAATCCGCGCAGGCGGCCCTCAGTTATGTGCGGTCACGAGAAAAAACCCTGAACCTCAATCCGGATATCTTCAGCAAGCAGGATCTGCACATCCATGTTCCCGCAGGCGCGATTCCGAAGGACGGCCCCTCTGCCGGCATCACGATGGCCACCGCCATTGCCTCGACGCTATCCGGCATTCCGGTGAGACGGGACTTAGCCATGACCGGTGAAATTACCTTGCGCGGGCGGGTGATGGCCATCGGAGGACTCAAAGAAAAGCTGCTGGCGGCCAAACGAGCCAAGCTCACGACGGTGATCCTCCCGCGGAGGAACAAGAAAGACCTCGATGAAATCCCCAAGCATATCCTCAAGGGAATTCAGCTGGTCTTTGCCGATACCATGGACGATGTCATGAAAGTGGCCCTGCGCCGAACACCGAAACCGGCGCCCAGGAAGACATCAACGCCCCCGGCGGCCGCACGGAGCAAACCCTCGCAAAAACAGAACAGCCGAAGAACGGTCGGAGGCAGAGGCGCTCACGCGACGATCATGGCCTTGCCCGCTCACCTTCGTTCATAACGGTGGCACCTATGGCCCGTCGGAAGGCCACACCCCCCATCCAGGAATTTCCGCTCATCCGGCAGCTCCAGCGCCGGTATGAGCGGCGCAGTCCTCTGATCAGGAAAGGCATCGGTGACGATGCCGCCGTCGTCTCGATTCCTGCCGGCAACTGGGCCGTGCTCACCACCGATCTCCTGACCGAAGGTGTCCACTTCGACCGGCAAACCGCTTCGCCCGAATCAATCGGTTACCGAGCGGCGATGGCCAATCTGAGCGATGTCGCGGCCATGGGGGCCACTCCACGCTTTCTCCTGATCTCGATAGCCATTCCTCCTGACACTGGCACAGCCGACATCCACGCCTTGTATCGCGGGCTCATGTCGGCCTGCGATCAGTATGAGGTCCATCTGATCGGTGGAGACACCTCGGCCTCGCGCCAGGGTCTCTTCCTCAGCATCACGCTGCTCGGCACCACGGCTGTAGGCCGCGCCTTATTCAGAAAAGGGGCCAGGGTTGGCGATGGGATCTATGTTACCGGCACGCTCGGAGATTCTCTGGCCGGACTCCAACTGCTCACACATCGCCGAAGCGCGCGCCAGGCTAAGGCCGATCGAGATTTTCTCATAGACCGGCATCGGCACCCCACGGCTCGCGTCCGGGAAGGACTCTGGCTGAACCAAGCACCGTTGGCGACAGCCGCGATCGATCTGTCAGATGGGCTTTCCGGCGATCTCCGCCATCTGTGTGAAGAGAGCCAGGTGGGAGCCGACATTGAGCTTGCACGCCTTCCCATTTCACCAGCCTGCCGAGCCTATGCCGGCAAACAACAGGTCGATCCGGCCATCCTCGCGCTGGCAGGCGGGGAAGACTATGAGCTTCTGTTTACGGTCGCGGCGCGCAACGAGCACACGCTTGAACGTCAGGCCCGCGCCAAACGATTCCTCGTCACCAGGATCGGTACAATCCGCCCACGGCGATCAGGCCTGCATGCCCTGACGGCTGAAGGCGACAAGGAGCCATTGCCGATCACCAGCTATCGCCATTTCGCATAACCAATGAGACCACGTGGCTGATATCCGATCCTTCCGCACACTCCTTCGCCAAGTCCTGCACCTTCAGGAATCGCCCCAGCGCACGGCCTTTGCCTTTGCACTCGGCGTGTTCGTTGCCTTCTGTCCCGCCTACGGTTTTCACATGATCCTCGTCGGCCTGTTTACCTGGCTGTTCAGGCTTAATTTTGTCGCCCTCCTGGCCGGCGCGCTCATCAACAATCCCTGGACCATCGTTCCCATTCTCGGCGGAACCTACTGGAGCGGCGCGTTGCTGATCGGCCGAACCGATATGCCGACTTTCGACTGGCACGATCTCAGCGTTGCCGGTCTCTACCAGCAAGTCTTGCCCTACGCCGTCCCCTTTGCGCTCGGAGGCATGGTCCTCAGCCTCATCGGCGCGCTCCTCGCCTACCCCGCCGCCTGTTATTTCATTTCCAAATATCGCCGCGCGGATTCCGCTTCGGACCGCGCACCATTGCCGCCCCATGATCAGGTGGGCTAAGATGCATCGCTGTGATGCAACCGATTGACGAATCCATCAACGCGCCCTATGACGGTTCCGCCCTCATCGCCGACCCGATCCACAAATATGTGTCGTTCACCGTTCCCTATGCGAACCCCGACCCGCACGAACGCACGGAAAAAGATCTGATCGATTCGCCCTGGGTCCAGCGGCTCCGCTACATCTATCAGCTCCAGAGCGCGCGCTGGGTCTACCCTTCAGCGGAACATACCCGTTTTGTCCATTCGCTCGGCACCATGCATGTCGCCGGCCGGTTCGCCCGGCACCTGTACCCCTACCTCAAGAAAGTCGTGAAAGACGTCCCATCGGCCAACTATGTCGAGGAACTCCTCCGAGTCGCCGCATTGGTCCATGACATCGGGCACGGTCCGTTCTGCCACTTCTTCGACGACAACTATCTCCACGGGTTCGGTCTCACCCACGAAAAGATCGGCCAGATCATCATCCGCGAGCATCTCGGACCCATCATTCGCAAAATCCGTCGCAGCCCGTCCGGGCCATTCGACAAAGGCGAGGAGCTGAACCCCGATCAGATCGCGCATCTGATTCTGAAAGAAAAGGGAAAGGATAATTCCAAGATCCCACGCTGGCTGGACATGTTGCAGCCGGTCATCTCAGGCAGCTATACCGGCGACAATCTGGACTATGTGCTCCGCGATTCCTACATGTGCGGCGTGGCGGTAGGGCCTGTCGACCTGACCCGCTTGATCCACTACACGATCATCACCGACAAAGGGTTCACGATCCACAAGACGGGACTCCCGGCCTTGCAAATGTTCCTGAACACCAGGATGTACCTTTACTCCAACGTCTATTTTCACCGTACGACCAGGGCCATCGACATCCACTTGCGCGACATTTTCGGCGACACCATGACATTGCTGTTCCCGAATGATCCCCGGAAACACATGGAGGACTATCTCAGGCTGACCGACTGGTCATTATTGGAAGAGGTCCGCCAATGGACAAAATCCAGGCAGAAAACCCGACGCCATCTCGGTCAGGAGTGGGCGCGGATTCTGGATCGCGACGTGAAATGGAAGATGGCCTATAGCACGACGTTGAAAGAGAAGGGACAGGAGCGGGGCATGGCATTCCCCGGCCATGAGCATTTCGCAGCGCAGATTACCAAAGAGCTTCCGAAGGAACTGAAGAAGCTGGAGTTTCGTGTCGACATGGCCCCGCTCGATCCAAGGCCCGATCCGAAGGATCGCCGCGGGAATCCGCTCTATGTCTATGACCCCGGCACGAGACAGGTCTCCGCCGAGCCATTGGAAGAATTTCTCGACCTGCTGCCGACCCGCCTGATTCAGTTCCGAGTCTACGGGTTGGATCACCGCCATGACGCAGCCTTGTCGCGCGCCACTGCTACGGTTCTCAATAAGACTCCCTCGAGCCTTGAGTCGAATTACTAGCCGGACTCTGGATCTCGACCTGGCGGTCTTTCTCTCAGCCTCTTAGGCAGGAATCTTCAGCGGCAGGCCTTTCAGCAATTGCGTCTTCTTAGTCCGCATCATCTCGCGCTGTTCATCAGACGGGAAATGCGGTCCCCGTCTATTGGTCGGGAAGCGGGTTTCAAACCGCTCGACCAGCTCAAGCGCTTCAGCCGATTCACCCGCTCTGATCATCAACTGCGTGAGTCGAAGGTAGGCAGGCACCAACAACATCAGATGACGAATCTCCTTGGCCTGATCGACCACAAAGCGATACCCCGCGATGGCGACGTCAGAATTGATTTTCTCGTAGCACATGGCTTCAATGATATGGATTCCTAGCCGGTCCGTGTCGGCGCTGATACTGCGTTCCCACTGTCCATTCACCATCGCCCGCAATTCTTCCGGCGAGAGCTGGACACCTTTCTTGCTTCTGAGATTCGCCCGCAAGCGCTCCAAGACACCTCTGGCTTCGAGCCAGCCTCCATACAGCCCCACGAGCACGCTGGCGCAAGGAACCGCCCGCTTGCACTTTCCACCGAGCGGGTTAAACGACCGCTTCGCGACTTGCGAGGAGGAGAACACCCGTCCGTTCGCCTCCGAACAGACGTCGCAGATATGATCATCATCGGCGGTCACGAAGAAGTACATGCGAATGCCTGATCGGTCGAAGATATCAACCGCCAGAATTCGCCCGGCCATGATCTGCATTTGGTAGTACTGCCAAATGACCAGCAGGGCCAGAATAGCTACCAAATACAAAGTTATATCGGGGATCTCAATTCCCTCAAGCATCTGTGCCTCCTCGTTCTACTTGTACGTATTTTGCACGATACCATTGAGGTTCTTCGACACCTAGAGGAATCTCCTTTCCGTTCACCTTCCCATTCAACCTCACATACACACGTAATCCTGTTTTGTGATTTTCCTGTCCCCCCGCCTGGCAGATAAGGATAATGATCGGGAGACGGTCGAATCTTTATCGTGACGAACGACGGAGGATGACATCATGCTAAAGATCAGCAAATCATGCCTCATAGCCTGGGGGCTCATCGCATTACTCGTAAGTCCATGCTTCGCTCAGATGGGAACAGGAGACGCCGCGAAGATTCTCAACGGCATGCCGCCCGATCTGTTTGCGAAGGTCCAAGCCCTCGCCCAACAACTCCAGCAGGGCATCAAAGAGGGAAAACTTACGGAAGCGGAGGTTCAACAGGAGATGATGTCAGGACATCTGGCGGAGAAACTGAAGGGCCTGAATCCTCGGGCAGGACAACTCCTGGAGGAGATCAGCGACGCCATGAAAAGCGGCCAAGGCCCCGGTGAAGCGGCGCTCATGCCGCTGCTCGGAGGGTTAGGAATCTCGCCGAACTAATCTGCAAGGGAGTCAGTCAAACCGCGGCAGGCACAATACTGAATTCACAAGACGGCTATGGCGCCGGTGCGCCTATCCCTGACATTGGTTCAGTAACCGCAGTAGGAACAGCTGACTGCATCACCCCTTTAAACGGCAGATCAAGCAACGCATAGGGATTCACCCGAGCACCGTTGAGCTTGACGCCCCAGTGCAGATGGGGGCCAGTTGCTCGTCCAGTCGCACCGACTTTGCCAACGACCTGCCCAGCTTTCACCAGATCCCCTTCTTTCACCGATACTTCTGAGAGATGGAAGTACATGGAGTAGAAACCGAGCCCGTGATCCACGTACACGCCTTTGCCTGAGAAAATATGATCGACAGTCAACCGTACTACGCCATCGTTCGTAGCCAGCACGTCGGTGCCCATGGGGGCGCCGATATCCTCCCCGTTATGGGGATTCCTGGCCTGGCCGTTCATGATCCGCACACTGCCGAAGATCCCGGTGCGTTTGCCGCCGACCGGCTCCAGAAACCCGCCCTGCCAGAGTTTGAAGCGTGAATCTTCAGCCAGAGCGGCCTTCACCTGGTCCTGTTCGGCTTTCCAGCGGGCCAACGCTTTCTCGTCCAGATCTACCTTCTCTTTCGGCAGCTTCAAGTGCTCCACGCGAAATTTTTCTTTGACCACCAGCACATTTAGGCTGACATGCTTGGTCTGTTCACCGGTCTTAATATCCACCGCCAATTCATGGGTGCCTGGCTCATCCTGCATATCGAGCCCCAGCAATCCCACATAGCCAGAAGCTTGGCCGCTGCGCGGGTCCGGGAAGAACGACATGGCGCGCCCCATAAACGTGCCTCGCACCTCCGCCTGAGGATCATCGCCCGCTACTTTCACCAGCACGATCTGTCCTTGCTTGCCGCTATATTGTCCATCTGCTCCCTTCGGAGCCGGCATGGACCCCGGGACCAGTTCGATCGGGAAGATACTCGCGATCAAGACGATCGCCGTGAGAATCATGCGATCAAATTGTGAGGCACGCATCTGCACGGCTTGCATCATCTGCTTCATCGAGAAAACCTCGTTCCTGAGACTTGTGAGACTAATTCTTCGACCCGACGATTCGTGGCGCTGAACGGATCCATGCAGAGAATCGTCTCTTCCCAATACCCGTTCAGTTTGAGATAGGTCCAGTCAACCGTATAGGACCGGTTCTTAGCCCTGGCAAACCGGATGAAGTCCCCGCGCACTTTGGCGCGTGTGGTTTGCGGCGGCGTCGACATAGCGCGCTGCACCGCCTCTTCCTCCACCACCCGCTCGATCAGCCCCTTGGACTCCATGAGATAATATAACCCGCGGGTCCGCTTCACATCATGGAATTGCAAATCCAGCAGGTACACCCGAGGATCGTCCCAACTGCAGCCTTTTTTGTCGACATAGGACTGGATGAGATGCTTCTTGGTTACCCAGTCCACTTGATGGACCAATTGCATCGGATCATCTTCGAGCCGGTCGAGCAACGTCGCCCATTTATGGAAGACATCGTCATGAACCGGGTCATGCTCCCGCTGTGCCAAGTACTGCTGGGCGCGATCAAGATAGACGCGCTGAATTTCAATCCCGGTCATCTGCCGGCCATCGTCTAATTTAACCTTCTTCTTCAACGTCGGGTCGCGCGAGATCTCGCGGATGGCTTTGACCGGGTCCTCCAGCTCCATCCCCTGCACGGCATAGCCTTCTTCGATCATCGACAGCACCAGCGCGGCAGTCCCCACCTTCAAGTACGTGACGAACTCCGACATGTTGGAATCCCCGACAATGATGTGCAGCCGGCGATAGCGCTCCGCGTCGGCATGCGGTTCATCGCGGGTATTGATAATGCTACGGGAGGACGTGGTGGAGGACGACGTTTTCTCGTGTATATGCTGGGCGCGCTGCGAAATGAAGTATTGCGGCTTGCCGGAGACCTTCAGCACCTTCCCGGCTCCGCCGTAGATTTGCCGCGTGACAAAGAAGGGAATCAACTGTTCCGTGACTTTCCAGAAGTCCACATCCCGCCGCATCAGAAAATTCTCATGGCACCCGTAGGTATTCCCGAGTGAATCCGTGTTGTTCTTGAAAATGTAGATCTCGCCAGACAGTCCTTCTTCTCGCAGCCGCTCTTCCGCCGCGGGAAGACAGGCTTCCAGCAACCGTTCTCCGGCTTTGTCATGAATGACGAGGTCGAGGATATTGTCGCACTCGGGTGTGGAGTATTCGGGATGACAGCCGGTGTCCTGATAGAACCGCGCACCGTTGACGAGGAAGGCGTTGGAAGGCCAGCTGTTCGGGATCAAACCTTCAAAGATGTAGCCGAGGACTTTCTCCATCGGCAGGTAGATACGCCCGTTCGGCGAGAAGATCAGGCCGTATTCGTTTTCCAGGCCAAAGATCCGCTGCTTCATGGAACCGGAGGATATCATGAGCTGTTATAACAGAATACGTGGCCATGGAAGGTTCTTTAACGTCCGCACAGCGTCACACCTCCCACCCGCATCAGGCTGTCAGGAGTTGCTGAACTTCGACCGGCGTGAGCCGCCGAAACTTTCGGCCAGTACGCGCCCGCTCAAGCACGGCCACTTCCAATCCCTCCGGATTGAGCTTCTGATTGGCCGTCTGCTCCAGCGCGGACACACAGAAACCGAGTGCGGCTTTGAGAGACGGAGGAGGGCCCGTCACCTTATCTTTCATTGCCGCCAGCACCGCCTCCGACCGGCCGCCGATGACAGCGACGCCTTTTTCGTCGATGATGCTGCCGTCGAAAGAAATGCGATAAATCTCATTCGCCTGGCTGTTCAGCCCCACCTGAACGACGAGAATCTCCACTTCAAGCGGTTTCATTTCCTGGCTGAAGATGGTCCCGAGGCTTTGCGAATAGCCGTTGGCCAGCGAGCGCGCCGTCACATCTTCCCGGCTATACATGAACCCCTTCAGATCGGCATGGCGGATGCCGGCCTTCCTGAGATTCTCAAACTCACTGTACTTTCCTGCCCCGGCAAACGCGATGCAGTCATACACTTCTGAGATTTTGTGGAGCGATGCACTGGGATTATCCGCGGTGAACAGCACGCCATCCGCATATTCCATGGCAATGCTCGAACGGCCCTTGGCGATGCCCTTCTTGGCATACTCCGCCTTGTCCTGCATCATCTGCTCGGGAGACACGTAGTAGGGCATCGGCATTGTTACGCCTCCTTCGAGCGGCGGGCGGCCAGCAACACATCATAGACCGCGCGAATCTTATCGTTCGGCACATCCGTGATTCCCTGTGCCGTCACACACTTGGCGGTTGGATAAATCCCCCGCACGAGATCGGGCCCACCGGTCCCGACATCATCGTCGGCGGCATTGTACAGCGACATCAGCGCCAGCTTGAGCGCCTCCGCTTCCGGGAGTTGGCGCTGAAAATGCTCGCGCATCGTGTTCCGCGCGTCCTTCCCGCCAGACCCAATCGCATGATAGTCCGATTCCTCATACCGTCCGCCGGTGATGTCATATTTGAAGATACGCCCTTCGCCGCGTTTGAGATCGTAGCCGACGTAGAGCGGCATCACGACGAGCCCTTGAAAGACCATGGGCAGGTTCGCCTTCACCATTTGGCCGAGCTTGTTCGCCTTGCCCTCGCAGGAAAGCGACATGCCCTCCAACTTTTCATAGTGTTCCAATTCGGTCTGAAACAGTTTCGCCATTTCAATACAGGGCCCGGCAGCCCCGGCAATCGCCATGGCCGAATGTTCATCGATCTTGAACACCTTTTCGATCCGGCGATCGGCGATCTGAAATCCCTCCGTCGCCCGGCGATCGCCGGCGATGACCACGCCCTGCTGATACTTGATGGCCAACACGGTGGTGGCCTGCGGGACCGTCAACCCGCCGCCTGCTCGTGAGGACTCTTGAGTGCCGGGAAACGCACCGCTGTTTCCGCCCAGTGTCAGTCCGGGATATTGTTTGGAAATGAAGTCGAAGAAGCTCGACTCGTCGTGATTCGGGAGAAAAGGAAGATTCATAATTGACGCGTGACGCGGCTCCCTGGTTTAGGCTTTCAGTTTAGCCAGTAAGGCTTCGGCCGTCGAGCAACTCTCCAACAGCGCACCCGTCATGGCTTCCGTGCCCCGGCTCGGATCCATCAGCGGAATTCGCGTAATGGTCGGATTGCCGAAATCGAACAGCACCGAGGTCCAGCTGACTCCGTACAGTGAGGCGGCGAACTTGGCCGCGCAACGCCCGCGGAAATACGCGCGCGTCCCCGGAGGCGGCATCGTTTCCGCGCGGATGATTTCAGCTTCGGTCACCACTGGCTTGATGAGATTCCCTCGTTCAAGCGTGTAGAAGAGGCCTTTGTCCGGCCGCACATCATGATACTGCAGGTCCATGAGCTTGGCTCTGGGATCTGTCCACCCGCACCCCTTCCGGTCCAGATACGACTCGATCATATGGCGCTTGGCCACCCAATCCAACTCATCGACCAACAGCCGCGGATCTTTCTCCAAACAATCCAAGACATGCTCCCACCGGCGCAGGACATCCTGCATGACCTCCGTAGTGGGATGGCTCGCGTAATAGGTCTTCGCCGCGCTCAGGTAGGCCCGTTGAATCGCCACTGCCGTGATTGGTCGGCCGCTTGACAGCTTCAGCGACTGCTTCATGTCCAGATCGCGCGAGACTTGCTTGATCGCCCGAACCGGCTCATCCAGTTCAATCTGAGGCAGATCGGCGCCGGCGTCCAGCAGTTCCATGACCATGCTCAAGGTCCCTACTTTGAGATAGGTAGAGACCTCGGCCATGTTGGCATCGCCCACGATCACATGCAGGCGCCGATACTTGCTGTACTCGGCATGGGGCTCATCGCGCGTATTGACGATGGGCCGCTTGACCATGGTATTGAGATCGGCCAGACATTCGAAAAAGTCGGCACGCTGGGAGATCTGATACTCGGCGGCACTGGTCTGATTCTCGGCGCCGACCTTTCCCGCCCCGGCCACAATCAGCCGCGTGACGAAAAACGGGGCCAGGACGCGGAGTATCCGATCGAATGGGACGGATCGGGAGACGAGATAGTTCTCGTGATAGCCGTAGCTATTCCCCTTCCCGTCAGAATTATTCTTATAGACGACACATTGCTCGCGCCCACGCGCGCGGGTCAGCTCGTGCAGGCACTTGGCGAAAATACGTTCCCCAACACGTTCGAACGCGACGACTTCCCTCGGATTCGAACATTCCGGAATCGAATATTCCGGATGCGCCCCATCGACATAGAGCCGGCCGCCGTTGGCCAGCACCTTATTCAGCTGGCGGTTGTACTCGGGATTAGGACGTTCACGTTCTCCCTCCACTTCAAACCCGCGCGCGTCCAAGAGGGGGTTTTCGTTCTCATAGTCCCAAATGGCATTCGGAGCCGGCAGATCTGGATAGTGACCGATGACCGCAATCGATCCGGTCACATGATCGGAAAGCGCCGCATCCTTAGCTGAAATACCGTACTCGGTTTCCGTACCGATCACGCGGGAGTGGTTCGTCGACGGCTGGTCTTGCATAGAATGATGAAACGACTAGAGATAATGACCCGTGGTCACAGTTTCGATCTGACGGGACTCCGACGGCCCGCCGCTGATCGTGCGTAGGTGCACGATCTTCTCGCCCTTCTTGCCGGCGACCTTCGCCCAGTCGTCGGGATTGGTCGTATTCGGCAGATCCTCGTGTTCCTTGAACTCTTCACGAATGGCCCGGACCAGATCCTCCGAACGGAGCCCGACCCCTTCGTTCGCGATCGCCCGCTTCACCGCATATTTCTTAGCGCGGGAGACAATCCCCTCAATCAATGCGCCGCTGGCGAAATCCTTGAAGTAGAGCACTTCCTTTTCACCGTTGGCATAGGTCACCTCGATAAACTTGTTCTCCTCAGAGGCGGCATACATCGTATCGACCGTGATAGTCGTGAGCTTTTCAACCAGCGCGTTCCGGTCGCCGCCGCATTGCGCCAATTCCTCCGGCGCAAAGGGCAATTCTGTGGAGACATACTTTGAAAAAATATCCCGGGCTGCCGTGGCATCTGGACGGCCGACTTTGACTTTGACGTCAAGCCTCCCCGCGCGCAGCACCGCGGGATCGATGAGATCCTGTCGATTGCTGGCGCCGATCACGATGACGTTTCGCAGACGTTCCATTCCGTCGATCTCGGAGAGAAACTGCGGCACAATCGTCGACTCGATATCGGACGAGATGCCTGTGCCCCGCGTCCTGAAGAGCGCATCCATCTCATCGAAAAACACAATGACCGGATTGCCCTCTGCAGCCTGCTCCTTCGCCTTCTTAAAAACTTCGCGCACCTGCCGCTCCGACTCGCCGACATATTTATTGAGCAGCTCTGGGCCTTTTACGTGCAGGAAGTAGCTCCGGATCTGCTTCCCGGTGAGGTGCCCCAGCTTTTTCGCAATTGAATTGGCCACGGCTTTGGCGATCAAGGTCTTTCCGCAACCGGGAGGCCCATAGAGCAACACGCCTTTGGGAGCGCTCAGCTTAAACTCCGCAAACAGTTCGGCGTGCAGAAATGGCAATTCCACCGCATCACGGACATGCTCCAGTTCTTTTTGCAGTCCACCAATGTGCTCGTAATCGACATCCGGCACTTCTTCAAGCACCAAATCTTCGGCTTCGGACTTGGGCAGTTTTTCGATGACATACCCACAACGGGGATCGTAGAGCAGATGATCGCCGACACTGAGCCGCTCGGCCAGGAGCGGATCGGCCAGCTCAGCCACCTTCTCTTCATCAAAGTGCAGCGTGACCAGCGCGCGATTCCCCTCCAGCACATCTTTGAGCCGAACGACTTCGCCTTGCACGTCAAAACCCTTCGTCTCAATGACGTTCAACGCTTCGTTCAGCACGACTTCCTGTCCGCGACGCAAATCCTTGCCATCGATCGCAGGAAGCAGGCTGACCTTCATCTTCCGACCGGATACAAACACATTCGCCGTGCCGTCGGCATTCATCGAGGAAAAAATGGCGTAGGAAGAGGGCGGCGCAGTCAGCTTTTCAATTTCAGCGCGCAAGGCTTCGATCTGCGCCTTGGCTTCCTGCAGCGTCGCAACGAGCTTGTCGTTCTGTTTGGTGGCGTGATCGAGTTGGTAACGGGATTGATACAGCCGACGGATTTCTTCTTCCATCGACTGAATTTGAACGCGAAGTTTGTCGACTTCGCGGGCATGGTCGTCGTTTTTGTGAATCACGTCCGCTTTCCCCTCTGACAACCGCTTCGTGATTTGCTTCACGGAATCTCGGAGGGACCGGATTCGGCTTGAGCCGCTCTTCTTGTCTGCCATGTGCCTACTCGCCGGAACGCTAGGACATCGCACGCAATCGTATCGTCAAGCCTGTGAACGGATTCTAACACCCGACCTAGGGGTGGTCAACTGCACCGCCTCAATGCGCATGCGATTCACTTCACGAATGTGACGGCCACGCTGCGTGGACGGCAGCACACATTTCCGTCGTCGCTGTCCCGATATCTTCTCGACCGAGAATTCCGCCGATCATCGCCACGCCGAAGGCTCCCGCATCACGCACGGCTTCGATTCGATCGTGAGAGATACCCCCGATCGCGAAGACCGGCACGGATGAATGGCGGCAGGCGTCAGCGAGCACGGTTAATCCTAATGGCGCGCCGAATTCCCGCTTCGACGGGGTCTCAAAGATTGGCCCAAGAATCACGTAGTCGGCTCCTTCGTCACCGGCTCGCTGCACCTCCTCGACCGCATGCGCGGAAATCCCGACGAACCGATGATCGCCCACGACCCGACGCACAACCGGCACGGAAAGACTGGTCGCGCGAAGATGGACTCCGTCGAGGTTCAACGCCACCGCCAGATCGACACGATCATTGATGATCAACGGAACGGCACGATCCCTCGTCATCGCGTGGATCTGCTGAGCCAATGAGAAGAGTTCACGGGTAGGAAGATCACGTTCGCGCAGCTGAATCGCCGGAACACCGGCCCCCACGGATTCTTGGAGGGCGCTCGGAAGCGAGCACCCGCGAACCAGAGAGCGATCCGTGACTAAGAGAAGATGGAAATTAACAGGCGGCATGGGATCGTGATCGGTGATACGTGCATACCTCAGCCAAGCTCTTCTTCAAACACCGATCACTCGTCACGCATCACCCATCACAAGATATTACAGCATGCCCTCGATGGGGCTACTCGCCGTCGCATATAACCTTCGTGGCATACGTCCGGCCTTATAAGCCAAGCGGCCGGCATCCACCGCATATTTCATCGCCTCAGCCATCATGATCGGGTGCTGCGCTCCCGCAATCGCAGTATTCATCAAGACCGCATCGGCACCATACTCCATCGCCAGTGCGGCATCAGACGCCGTCCCCACCCCGGCATCGACAATGATGGGAACTTTCACGGTCTCCATAATAATTTTGAGATTATAGGGGTTGCGAATCCCCAGCCCCGAGCCAATGGGTGCCGCCAGAGGCATGACCGCCGGGCAACCGATATCAACAAGCTTCCTGGCCACGATGGGATCATCATTCGTGTAGGGCAGTACGATGAACCCTTCTTTGATCAAAATCTTGGCGGCTTCGATGAGCCCCGCCGTATCCGGGAACAGTGTCTTCTCGTCACCGATGACCTCCAGCTTCACAAGATCGGATATGCCGGCAGCCCTGGCCAGCCGAGCATACCGGACCGCATCCTCAACGGTATAACAGCCGGCCGTGTTCGGAAGAATCGTGTACTTCTTCGGATCGATGTAGTCGAGAAGATTCTCTTTCGAACGATCGGTGATATTCACACGCCGCACCGCCACGGTCACGACATCCGCCCCTGAAGCTTCAATCGCCTTTTTCGTTTCGGCAAAATCTTTATATTTCCCCGTGCCGACCCACAGTCGTGAGCGGAACTCATGCCCGGCAATCGTCAATCTATCGTTCGCGTCCATCCCATTCTCCTTTGGTCGCACATCCACCGCCGATAAAACCCAAAATCTCGATCCGGTCCCCTTCACGGAGACTCCGCTGTCCGAATTCCTTCCGGTCGAGAATCTCAAGATTCAGCTCTACGGCCACGCGCTCCGTTGCAATGGCCAGATCACTCAAGAGATCGGCAACCGTGCCGCCGTCCCGCCATCCGCGCGGTTCCCCATTCACCTGAATTTGAATCTCCGTAGTCATGGCGATCATCCTATGGGAGCACAATTCTGGTTGTCAATTAGCCCACCCCCTTGTCTCACGAGGGGCATCCCCCGCACAATGGGTTATCGCTGCTCCTCGGAGAAGTAGGTCGTATGCCGGGACAAAACGAACAGCTCGCACAACTTTTTCAGTCCATAGCCACGGTGCTGGCAACCCAGCGCGCCAATCCCTATCGCATCAGGGCCTATCGCCGCGCTGCCGATTCGATTCTGGCACTAGAGGAGGATGTCGCGTTCGTGGCACAGCGTCACGAACTGGAAGACATCGACGGGATCGGGAAAGATTTGGCGGGAAAGATCAGGGAGTTTCTGGAGACCGGAACGATTCGGACATATGAAGAACTGAAAACGCCGTTGCCGCCAGACATCAAAAGCTGGGCACGGCTTCCGGGACTCCACGATGCGTTGGTGAACTATCTCTACGTCCGGCTGGGAATCAGAACGCTGGATGACCTGGAGCAACTGGTCTCATCCCACCTTCTCCGCACCGTGCCAGGATTTACGGGATCGGAGGATGAATTGCTCCAGGCCATTCGACAGCAGAAGTCGTCCCCTCAGAGTTAGGAGACTTTCATCTCCTTAAATATCTTCCAGGTCTTCAGCAATTCGACCGCCTTCTGCAGCTGCGCATCCTGCTCAAGAGCTGGGTCGCCGGCGCTATCGAGCGGCGGCGTTTGAGGCGTCGCGCCGTTCTTCGTGGCTGCGTCCTCAGGAGCTTTCCCGCTGGATTGTGGTGCGGCCTCCTTCTCCTTGCCCTGAGCTGGCTTCACAGCCTTGGCTTCCGGCTCCTTCTCACCGGGCTTCCCGTCCTTTGCCGGACCCGACGTCGGCAGCTTGACCACAATATCTGGAGTAATACCCGTAGACTGAATTGAACGCCCTTTCGGGGTGTAATACTTCGCTGTCGTCAGTCGCAGCCCGGAGCCATCGCCGAGCGGAAGAATCGTCTGGACGGAGCCCTTCCCGAACGACGTCGTCCCGACAATCACCGCACGCCCCCAATCTTGCAACGCGCCGGCAACAATCTCCGACGCGCTCGCCGACCCCTCGTTCACGAGAATGATCATCGGGAGTTCGTCCATCTGATCTTTGGACTTTGCCAGCCATTCATCTTTTTTGCCCTCGCGGTTCTTCGTAAACACGACGAGTTTTCCGTTCGGGAGGAATTGCTCGGACACATCCACCGCCGCCGTCAGCAGCCCGCCGGGATTGTTCCGGAGATCCAGAATGGCCCCCTGAACTTTCTGTTCACGGAATTGTTTGATCGCTTTCGCAAGATCACGCCCCGTCGCTTCCTGAAACTGGGTCAGCCGGACGTAGCCCAAGTTATCGATGATCTTCGATTTCACACTTTCAATCTTGATCGTATCCCGCATCAGGGTAAACAGCAGCGGATCCGGCGTCCCGTCGCGTTGAATGGTTAGATTCACCTTGGTGCCCTTCGGCCCGCGCATCTTCTGGACCGCATCCATCAAGGTAAGATCTTTGGTCGTCTCGTCATTCACCTTCACAATGAAATCTCCGGCTTTGATCCCTGCCCGCTGTGCCGGAGTCCCTTCGATCGGTGCGATCACGGCCAACCGATTTTCTTTTACGCCAATCTGAATACCGACGCCGCCGAACTCACCCTTGGTTTCGACCTGCATCTCTTTATACATCTCAGGCGTCATGTAGGCAGAATGGGGATCGAGCGTCGAGAGCATGCCGCGGATGGCCCCCTGCACCAATTCTTTCGTCTTGGTCTCATCGACATAGTGCCGCTGAACCTGATTGAGCACTTCCGAAAACGTCTTGAGTTCTTCATAGGTTTCGGTCGCATGGCCGGTTCGTTCCCAGCCCTTGCCGATCAGGATTCCACACAAGATGGCCACGACCATCATCGGCCCGATCACCCAAGACTTCCCTCGCGGCTGCTGTTCCATAATACGCCTATCCTTTCAGTCCAAATTCAGGAGCCATCTCACCAATTCACGCCCATCTCGACCCCTATCGCCTCGCTAACCACTGTAAGGGGTCCACGGGATCCGACCCTTCGCGCAGCTCAAAGTATAATGTATTTTCTCCGATCATGCCCGTATCTCCCGTTTCTCCGATCGCCTGCCCTTCAGCCACACGCTCCCCGACTTTTGCCAGAATCCGAGAGGCGTGGGCATAGAGGGAGAAAAACCCGTTCGTGTGATCGATAATTATAACCAGTCCATACCCTTTCAACCAGTCCGCGTACACCACGGTTCCCGGCATGACGGAATGGATGAAACTGCCCTCGGCCGTTCTGATTTCAATCCCTTTTCGCTGCACATAGGTGTTGAAGGTGGGATGCTTCTGTCGGCCGAAGAACGACACCACCTGGCCATCTGCCGGCCAGGGCAAGGCGCCCTTAGTCCCTCGTGGCACGGCCGGCGCGGTCGGGGGCCGCATCGCCAAGGCCTTCCGACGCGTCTCCAATTCCTGCAGCAGGCTGTCGACCCGTGACGCAGACCGTTCCAGCTCCTCCGCCGCCCGGCTGAACGATTCCTTCTCCTGCGTGACCTTGGTGAAGTAGACCTTTTTTTCCTTCTGCAAAGACCGGATATCGGACAGCTTCTTCTCCGTGGTTTCCTTATACGCCTGCATCCCGGCACGCGCATCCGCCCGTTGCCGCTCTGCCTGCTCCATTCGCCCGACATCGGCGCGGAAAGTGCCCATCAACTCAAAATCTTTTTGAGAGACCGCCGAAAGATACTGAAGTCGGCGCTGAAAATCTCCATACGAGTCCGACGACAGTAAGGCCTTCACGTATCCGGTCCGGCCTTCCATATACTGCACGCGGAGGCGAGCGAGGATCGCATCCCGCCTTTCCTGAATGCTGCCTCGAATCATTCCGAGTTGCTCCGTGATCGCCTCGATCTCACGGTCTTTCTTGCGGAGCTTCTTGTTGATGTCCTGATGCTCCTGCCGGGTACGCATCAGCCGTTCATCCAGCGTTTGGATTCCCTGGAGCACCGATTCCCGTTTTTTCTCGGCCTCATCCGCCCGCTTCCGTTTCTCTTCAATCTTATCTTTCAGCTGCTCCAGCGTCTTCCGTTCGCGCTCAATCTTTTCAGAAATAGGATCACCGGCGGCCCACACAGGACTCACCGTTCCTGCGCAGGCAACGACGCAACCGACAAGCATCAGCGTGAGAAAACCTCTCATGCCCGCCCGTCTCCAAAACGTCTGAGCGAGACGAAGCTACCGGCAAACCCCAGCCCAATCCCGACCAGCACGAGGGCCAAACAAACCGAGAAAGGGAAAAAAGCGATCATGTGCTCGATGCCGCTCAGTCGCCCCGTCGAGCTGATTTGTTGACGGAACAACTCAAACCCGCCCTTCAGGATCAACAAGGAGAGCGCACTCCCGCAGGCGCCCAGCACCGCTCCCTCAAGCAGGTAGGGAATGCGGATGAACCAGCGCGTGGCCCCGATGAGCCGCAGAATCTCAATTTCCTCACGCCGAGAAAATAACGTCAGCCGGATCGTATTCCCGATAATCGTCACGGCGGCGGTCGAGAGAATCACCCCGATGCCAATGGCGATCAGCTCGATATAGCGGATCAACCCGGCCAGCGCATCGATCCATTCCTGATTGTAATCGACCTTCGCCACCCCCGCCATGGTTCGAACCCGTTCCGTCCACCGCTTCACGGCATCCGGGGATCGGTACTGCGACGCGAGCGTCACCACAAACGAAGCCGGCAGAGGATTTTGCCCCAAGCCCTCAAGAAGATGCGAGTCCGCAGGAAACTGCGCGCGGAATTCACCGAGCGCTTGCTCTTTGGAGATAAACACCGTCGCCGCGACCATGCGGTCAGCCTTCAGTCGCCCTTCAAGATCAGCCACGGATTCCCGCGTGAGCTGGTCATCCAGATAGACCATGATCTTGATGTCCTCTTGGAGCCAGCCGGCTGCGCTCCGGAGGTTCACATACAGCAGCAGAAAAATCCCCACGCAGGACAGCGTAAAGGCTGTCGTGAGAATCGCCACCACCGTCGTCGTCCGGTTCGCCCGCATATTAGCCCAGGCTTCGCGGAGGAGATAAAACAATCGTCTCATGCATTCACCGATTGAACGCGAACAGGCGCCGGAATCATGACGCCCTCCTGAAGGACGATCACACGACGATTGATCTGCGCCATGACCTGCGGGTCATGGGTTGCGACAATGACGGTGGTGCCGCGAGCGTTGATGAGCTTAAACAGCTCGATGATTTCCGCCGTTCGCTCGGGATCCAGATTGCCCGTCGGCTCATCGGCAAGCAAGACGATCGGCCCGTTCACAATCGCTCGGGCAATACACACGCGCTGCTGCTCGCCCGCCGATAAGCTGGTCGGCAACTGATCTTTCTTGTGATCGACTCCGACTGCGCGCAACGCCTCCGTCACCTTTCGGCGAATATCGACGGAGGATGCCCCCTGCACGATCAACGGCAACGCCACATTTTCAAACACCAACTTCTTCGGCAAGAGACGAAAATCTTGAAAGACCGTCCCGACTTTTCGGCGAAGGAGGGGAATCTCCGACCTTCTGATCTTGGTGACATTCTTGCCCTGAACAAAGATCTGTCCTTCGTCCGGAACTTCCGCGGCAATCAGCATGCGCAGCAAGGTCGACTTCCCCGCTCCGCTCGGCCCCATCAATAACACGAATTCCCCCTTCTCGATATCGAGCGTGAGGTCAGAGAGCGCCGGACGGCGGTCATACGTTTTCGAGACATGGATCAGTTGAATCATCGCATCCATCATACCCTGCCTACGGAATACTGCTACCAGCCAGCTTGATCCGGCACATCGAACGCATGCTCGATATGCTCGATCTGAAATGAGGACTCCGCATCCCCTTGCACAAGGACCACATCGAATCGACAAGCTCGGTCACTCACATGGCGCTGAGCCAGATACTGTCCGGCCAGCCGGATCAGCTTGGCCTGTTTTCGCCGGTCCACGGCCAGAAGCGCCCCGCCGAACGCACCGGTGGTCCGCGCCTTCACTTCAACAAAGACCAGCACGCCATGATCATCCGCTACCAAATCAAGCTCGCCAATGGTGGTCCGAAGATTCCGCTCCAGAATCTGGTACCCCTTGTTGCGCAAAAACTGCTCGGCACTCGCCTCGCTCTCCTGACCCAACTGATGGCGTGGATCGCGTCGCGTCACCGGCACCCTCCTGGTCGAGAAATCTCGAGTACCGGCAGGCCCATCGCCGCCGACACCGGCGCGAAGGTTCGCCGATGAATCGGGGAGGGACCATACTCAGCCAGACGCGCGAGATGCTCCTCAGTGCCGTACCCTTTGTGCGACAAGAAATTATATTGCGGATAAACCTCATGGAACTGAACCATCAATCGATCCCGCGTCACTTTGGCCACAATGGACGCAGCCGCAATGGACAAAGACAAGGCATCGCCCTTGATGATCGGACGAACAGGCATCGCCACGCCTGAGAGCGAGACCGCGTCAATCAACACATAATCGGGAACGGGTAGCAGCGCGGCGAGCGCCCGACGCATCGCCTGCTTGGTGGCTTCAAGGATATTGATCTGATCGATCTCGTCCGCTGTCGATGACCCGACACCGATACTGACAGCCCGATCCATGATTACAGCATAGAGACGATCGCGTGCACTTGCGGAGAGTTGTTTGGAATCGTCCACCCCGGTCAGGCGGCAACGGACGGGAAGAATGACGGCAGCCGCGACAACCGGCCCCGCCAGGGGGCCGCGTCCGGCTTCATCGACACCGGCGATGCGACGATAGCCGCACCGCCGGGCCTCTAGCTCAAATTCCTCGGTAGGTCCCAACCGGTAGATCCCCCGACTTGCGAGACCGCGACTCAGAGGTATGGGTGAAACCAACAGATGGCCACCCGGTCAGGCACTTAGGCCTTGGCAGGTTCTGCCGCTTTTGCAGATGCCGAGGCCTTCCCCTCACCCACAAACTCGCGCTCTTCAACCTTGGCGAACTTGCCCTTCTTGGACCGGAGATAGTAGAGCTTGGCGCGACGCACGCGTCCCTGACGCACCACATCCACCTTGGTCACGATCGGCGAGTGCACCGGGAAAATTCGCTCCACGCCCACACCGTAGGAGACCTTGCGGACGGTAAAAGTTTCCGTGTTCGAGCTGCCTTTGCGAGCGATGACCGCCCCTTCGTATACCTGAATACGCTCTTTTTCACCTTCCACGACTTTCACGTGGACACGGACGGTGTCACCGACTTCAAACTTCGGCGGCGTGGCTTTGGTGAATGACTGTTGAATACGCGCTAACCGGTTCATGATTCTCTCCCTTTCCTTCCATCAAACGGGCGTTGAGACAACGCCCTCGCTAATAATCTCGCTCAGTAACCGTTGATCTTCACGACTCAAACTACGATCACGAATCAGGTCGGGACGCCGCGCATAGGTGCTGCGCAAGGCCTGCTTCCTTCGCCAGAGCCGAATGGCTTCATGATGCCCGGAGAGCAGCACCTCGGGCACTCCCATGCCCCGCACTTCCGCAGGCCTGGTATAGTGCGGATACTCCAGCAGCGAGTCCGAAAAAGACTCCTCGACCACAGATTCCGGATCGCCCAGCACGCCCGGCACTAACCGGGTGGCAGCATCAATCAACACCAACGCCGCCAGTTCGCCTCCGGTCAGAATATAGTCGCCGACCGACACTTCTTCCGGCTGCAGCGCCTCGCGAACCCGTTCATCCACCCCTTCGTAATGCCCGCAGAGGATGACGATCCGGCGCGGCTCGGCAGCCAGATTTTTTGCGTGCTCCTGGGTAAACGTCCGTCCCTGGGGAGAAGGAAACATCAGGCGGATCTCTTCCCCGCCAGCCTGGGCATCGGCACGTAACGCATCGACCGCGCGCAGAATCGGTTCCGCCTTCATCACCATCCCGGCACCGCCGCCGTAGGGAACGTCGTCCGCAACCTTATGGCGATCCATCGTATAGTCGCGAAGATTGTGCACCTGGACAGTCAACAACCCCTTCTCTTGCGCACGCTTGAGAATACTGTGCCCTACCGATTGGAGAATCATTTCGGGGAACAATGTCAGAACGTCGATACGCAACACGTCACTCCCCTAACCCTTCGATCATGTGCACGGTCATCACCCGCTGCTGCAAATCAACGGCCACAACCAAATCTCGCGCTGCGGGGATGAGCGTTTCCTTGCTCCCGTCCTGCACCACAAACACATGATTGCCGGTTACTTCCAAGATGTCGGTCAACGTCCCGATTCCGTTCCCCTGCTCATCCTGCACTCGCAAACCGATGAGATCGCACTCATAGTACTGCCCCTGCGGCAACGCTGGCGCGCTGCCTTTCGGGATTTGAATCAACCCGCCGCGCCACAGGCCAGCCTCCTCCGGAGAAGTCAGCCCCTCCAGCGCGAGAATATAGCCCCGGCCTGCCGGACGCACATGCGTCACCCGCGTGTCCCAGGTCTTTCCATTGGTCGCCACGAGGCTCACGGCCCCCAGCGATTCCAATCGACCGGGCACATCGCTCAGCGAACGCACCTTCACCTCGCCCCTGACGCCGAACGATCGCTCGATCCGTCCTACTGCTACAAACTCGACCGGTTCGGCCACCATGGTACGCTAGGCCTTCTTCTTCGCCGCTTTCTCTGCTTCAAACTGCTTCCAGAGACCGGAGCGGCGCAACAACGTCCGCACCGTCACCGATGGCTGGGCGCCATGATGCAACCAGGTCAACACGCGATCTTGCTTCACATCGGGAAGACCCTGCTCCTTGAGCGGATCGAAAATGCCGAGAATTTCCAGAAACCGCCCATCACGAGCCTTCCGGGAATCTGCCGCCACCAATCGATACATCGGTCGCTTATGTCTGCCTGTCCGAGCCAATCTGAGATGAACTGCCACAACTGTCCTCCTTTGAAAAACCGTCCAATACGGTGAGTGAATGAATCTCGCTACATGGAGCGCATGAGTTGGGCCAACTGCCGCCGTCCTCCTGCCCCCGTCATTGCCTTCGCCAACTTCTTCGCCGACAAGAACTGCTTGATCAGGCGATTCACATCCTGCACATTCGCGCCGCTGCCGCGCGCAATCCGCTTTTTCCGGCTGCCATTGATGATGGTGTGATCACGCCGCTCACGCATCGTCATCGAGTCGATCATCGCCGTCACCCGCTTCATTTCGCGCTCCGGCTTGTCGCCCTCGATCGCACTCTTCAGTTTCTGCCCCCCCGGCAACATGCCGAGAATCTGCTCCAGCGAACCCAGCTTATTCATCTGGGCCATCTGCTTGCGAAAGTCCTCAAGCGTAAAACTGTTACTGGTCAGGCGCTGCTGGGCCTCTTCGGTCTGCTCCTGCGTAAACGTCGATTGCGCCTTCTCGATCAGCGAAAGGACATCGCCCATCCCGAGAATTCTGGAGGCCATCCGATCCGGATGAAAGACTTCCAGGGCATCCAGTTTTTCGCCCACACCGAGAAACTTAATCGGTTTGCCGGTGACCGCCCGGATGGACAACACCGCGCCCCCACGGGCATCGCCTTCGACTTTCGTCAGGATCACTCCGGTCAGATCCATTTTTTGATCGAACTGAGTGGCCATCGTGACAGCGTCTTGTCCTGTCATGGCATCGGCCACCAGCAATATTTCATGGGGCTTGACCGCCGCCTTCACGGCAACCAACTCGCCCATCAACTCGTCATCAATGTGCAGACGACCACCGGTATCGAGAACGACCAGGTCAAATCCCTGTTCGCGTCCGCGCTCGACGCCAGCCTGACAGATCCGCACAACATCCGCTTGAGTAGCCTGGGCATTATCGACCCGATGGACATCAATCCCAAGATCACGGCCCAAGCTGCTGAGCTGATCGCCCGCCGCAGGTCGGCGCGGATCGGCTGCCACTAACAGCACTCGCTTTCCTTGGCCTTTAAAAAGACGGCCCAGCTTTCCGCAGGTCGTCGTCTTTCCGGCGCCCTGCAAACCGACCATCATCACCACGGTGGGCGGCTGGGAATGGAGGGCCAGGCCAGCCTTCTCGCGGCCCATCATCTCACACAGCTCATCCCACACAACCTTCACGACCTGATGACCAGGCGTCAGGCTCTGCAGTACTTCCTGTCCGACGGCTTTGACGCGAACGCGTTCAATGAAGTCCTTGACGATCTTGAAGTTCACATCGGCTTCAAGCAACGCCAGGCGGACTTCCTTCAACGCCTCGCCGATATTCTGCTCCGTCAGCACACCTTGCCCACGAAGCTTCTTCAGGATTCTCTCGAACTTATCGCTCAGCGCGTCCAGCATGGGGCCCCAAAGAAAAAGGCAATCGAAGTCTCCATCAAGTTCTCCGATTGCCTCGTAAAACCTAGAGAAATAGCATCGGGCAGTGTATAGAAACCGGCCCGATGAAGTCAAGATATCCGAAGCCTTCGGATTTGTTGACAGACCAGGCACCTTCCGATATGGTGCCCTCAGTCGACATCAGTTGGACCGACGACAGGGAGCGTGAACAGCGAGTGAGAAAATCACCCTGGGTTCTTCTTATCTTTGTGCTCATTGGTGGGCTACTCGGCGGAATTCTTGGAGAAATTCTGCACGTGATGGCTCCGCAGGGTAATATTCAGAGCATCTTTTCTACTCATTTCACCCCCGGAATCAGCCCGCCTCTCACCATCGACCTCGTGCTCCTCAAGTTCACGATTGGATTCAGCATTAAAGTCAACTTGCTGAGTATTCTTGGCATGTTCATCGGAGTCTACCTCTACAAGCACGTTTAGGGCTTCAGGTCTAAGTCCTTCAGCCTCAACGCCCTGATCTGATTGCGCAATTCTGCCGCGTGCTCAAACGCCAGCTCTTTGGCAGCCGCCTTCATCTCTGCTTCCAACCGAATGATTGTCTGGCCAACCGACTCATCCTTGCCGTAGCTTTCCGTCGTCTCAGCGGCTAAATCGAGCTGCACATAGTCCAGCTCGGCCACCGCGTACTCCAACGCCGGGATATCTTTCTTGATACTCGCCGGGGTAATCCCATGAGCAGTATTATATTCAGCCTGGATCAGGCGTCGGCGCGTTGTTTCCGCCATGGCAATCTTCATCGACTCCGTGACAACATCGCCATAAAACACCACCCGGCCCTCAACATTTCTTGCCGCACGCCCGGCCGTTTGGATCAGCGACCGATAGGAGCGCAGATAGCCCTCCTTGTCCGCATCAAGAATAGCCACCAGCGTCACCTCGGGTAGATCCAGCCCTTCTCGCAGGAGATTGATCCCTACCAGCACATCGAACACGCCCCGGCGCAGATCGCGGATGATCTCAGCCCGCTCCAGCGTTTTGATATCAGAGTGGAGATAGCGCACCTTCAACCCCAGCTCATGGTAATACTCGCTGAGATCCTCCGCCATGCGCTTTGTGAGAGTCGTCACTAAGACGCGGCCACCCTTCGCCACTTCCCTTCGCACCTCTCCGAGCAGATGATCCACCTGACCCTTGGCCGGTTGCACCTCAATACAGGGATCCATCAATCCGGTCGGACGAATAATCTGCTCGACGACCGCCCCCGCCGCATGTTCGAGCTCATAGTTTCCCAGCGTCGCCGACACATAGACCACCTGATTGAGAATCTGTTCAAACTCCTCAAACTTGAGCGGCCGGTTATCAACCGCTGAAGGCAATCGAAAGCCGTAGTCCACCAGCGTGCGCTTCCGTGAGTAGTCGCCCGCGTACATCCCGCCGACTTGCGAAACCGTCGCATGCGACTCATCGATGATCATCAGAAAGTCTTTGGGGAAATAGTCGATGAGCGTGGGAGGGGCCTCGCCAGGAGCCCGTCCGCTCAGATGGCGGGAATAGTTTTCAATGCCGTGGCAGTACCCCATGGCACGAATCAT
Source organism: Nitrospira sp. (assembly GCA_040081095.1). Classification (GTDB taxonomy): domain Bacteria; phylum Nitrospirota; class Nitrospiria; order Nitrospirales; family Nitrospiraceae; genus Nitrospira_D. The sequence goes on along the minus strand of JBEBHO010000091.1, from coordinate 9,714 downwards.
TTCGAGATCGAACTTCGTCCGCTGCGCAATACGCTGCGCTTCGACCAGCTGCTTGTGCTTCTGAAAATAGAGGATGCGCTCATCCAGCTCTTCCTCTATCCCAGTGATTGCTCGCTCATACCGGTCCGGCGCGATCAAGTAATGGGTATTGGGATAGATCGGCACTTTCGGCAATTTGCCCAACGATTTCCCAGTCAGCGGATCGATCTCGTGGATCGCATCGATCACATCCCCGAATAACTCGATCCGAACGGAGACCGCATCGCTGGCAGCCGGGAAAATTTCGACGACATCCCCGCGCGCACGGAACGTCCCGCGGTGAAAATCGACATCGTTCCGCGCGTATTGGATCTCGACGAGTTTCGCCAAAATCTTCTCACGCCGAATCTCCATCCCCACTTCGAGATACAGCAACATGCCATGGTAGATCTCCGGCGAACCCAGGCCGTAAATGCAGGAGACCGACGATACGATGATCACATCGTTCCGTTCCAGCAACGACCGGGTCGCGGAGTGACGCATCTGATCGATCGCATCGTTGATCGACGCATCCTTCGCAATGTAGGTATCCGTCTGCGGCAGGTAGGCTTCCGGCTGATAGTAATCGTAGTAGCTGATGAAGTATTCGACGGCATTCTGCGGGAAGAACTGCTTAAACTCCTGGTACAACTGTCCGGCGAGAGTCTTATTGTGCACAAGCACGAGCGTCGGCTTCTGAACCCGCTCAACCAGGTTCGCCATCGTGAAGGTCTTGCCTGATCCGGTGACGCCGAGCAGGGCTTGATGTTTTGTCCCGGCACAAATCCCGGCCGTCAGCTTGGTAATCGCATCGGGCTGATGTCCGCAGGGTTGAAACGGGGCTTCAAGTTTGAAAGGCGGCACAGGAACCTCCGACGGTCATCTTATCAAAGACACAACACCAGCACGACCGTCGCAGGGCCGACAAATAAAAAGGGCTGCCGGAAACTCCGGCAGCCCTTTCGATTACTGAGGGATCGTGACCGGTCTAGTACCGACCGCCGCCACCACCACCACCGAATCCGCCACGCCCACCGCCGCCGCCACCGGAACGTGGCTCTTGAGGACGGGCTTCATTCACAGTCAATGTGCGGCCGCCAAGCTGCGTGCCGTTCAACGCGGTAATCGCCGCCTGCGCTTCGCTGTCCCCCGACATCTCCACGAAACCGAATCCACGGGACTGCCCCGTGAACTTGTCCGTGATGATGCGTGACGACGTCACGGCTCCGTGCACAGCGAACAAGTCGCTCAGCTGTTGCTCGGTTGTTGAGTAGGGCAATCCACCGACGTAAATCTTCGAACCCATGGGGTTCCTCCTTTGAGAAAATGGTGTTGTGTTGGACTCGAGAACGGAGGAAGGAAGGAATGGGCCGAAGACGTCAACACAGCGGCGGCTTAGCTCTGGCTTCCGATCAAATTCCCGGGCACAACCATAACAACATCGATTCAGGCCTTGTCACTTTCAATGCGTGACTGCCAGGCCTCTCGCAACCACGCAGGGCGATGCTACTCCAGCAAACTGAGAAAAGGCAAGCAGAGAATCAATCGGCCCATACCAACGACATCCTGCTCAATAGGCAGCCGGCGCCGAGAGTGGCCGATGAGAAAACAGAGGAACCGCGTGTAAGGTATCGAAAAATATCGCGGTTTTCCCCTGCATCACCACGCCGACCTGCCCAGTCCCGAGCATCTGATCTTCCACTGACAGCACCAACACCCCATCGACAAACGCCTCAATAAAGTCTTTGCTGACAATCGTATTCCGCTGAACCCGCAGACTATGCCAATCGATGGATTTCAGCGTCACGGGAGCCTGACCCAAAACCGTGGTCATCCCCTCGATCACACGAATAACCTGCGCACGCTTCGCCCCAAGATCGACGAGCACCGCATAAAAATTTTGCGCATCTCGCACCGCAAATACGAATCCACCCAGACCGGCCACTCCATCAGCAGACCGGAAACGCATCGTCAGATCCGGATACTCATATTCCAGCCCCTGCGCAATCAGCAATCGGAGACAGCCGCTGCCTTCACACGTCGACGTCCCCACCACCACATTCGGAGCTGACGGAGCGGTCTCATCGGCTTCGACAGACCAGGTCGCAGTGATCCCATCTCCGAACGACAGTGGAACAAAACCTCCAGGGATACTTTTGGTTGCGTCCTGGTCAAAGGTCCATTTATGGAAAAGCCCCCCGGTCATCTGCTGCTTCAAGTTCGCTTCTTTCTCCTCATGGTTCTCCCGAGGGACAGCTGATACCGGTCCGACCACAGCAAACATAAACACCGCCACCCAGAAACCGGTGGAGAAAGTTGTTCGAATATTTTGAGCTACCAGACGCATGGCACCGCGCATCTCACGCTCCTTCACGTCCTGACATCGTGACTACGGCTTCGAACCCGGTAACGAGCTCCGCCGCATATTGACTATATTCCGCTGCAATCGATCCCGCTCGGCCAGAATCTGCTTCCGCCGCTGCCAACGATCCCACGTCCACCACCGGAGCCTCTGGGAGAACGTGACCGATGGAGGCGCCACGCTCCCGCCCGGAGCATGTTGAAAATCGTATCCCTTCGAGCGATCGCGATTTTCAAAAAACCGTTTATAGAGATGCTCGTAGAGGCCGTTGCCCGATCCGCCGACAGCCACAGGCACTCCTTTCTACAAAAGACTTTCCAGCTGAGCCGTCTCAGTCACAGGAGCGGAACAGGTAAACTGCTGGCAGACATACGCCGTCGGCTGCCCGTTCACACTGACCTTCCCGGCCGCCAACGGGAGCTCGCCCTCTTTGCCCCGACGAGACTCATCAATGACCAGAAGCACCTTGTTCGGCACATACCGTTGATGCAGAGTCGCCAGCAGCGACTCCGTCTGTGGATTGCCACGGCCTCCGACGATCACCACCTCTTTCGGCTTGGACAGGAGCAAATCCAACCCGCACAGCAGCCCGGACGCACCGTAGGCATTGTGCTCCATCAATTGGCGAAACACCCGCAGCGTCTGCTCGGCCCGATCATAATACCTCCGCTCGCCCGTCAAAGAGAAGAGGCGGATCAACACCTGGACAGCCGCGGCATTCCCTGACGGCATGGCGCTATCCGTGCCCGACTTCATCCGATGGATGAGGGTCTCATGATCGTTGGCCGTAAAAAAGAACCCGCCGCCGCCTTCATCCCAGAAATGCGTCAGCATACTGTCAGCCACCACCTGGGCCTGCTCTAAATACCAGCTGTGCGAAGTGGTCTCGAACGCATCGAGCAACGCCGCCGCCAGATAGGCATAGTCATCAAGATAGCCGGCGATGCGCCCGCTCCCGCCGGCGACCGTGCGAGAGACGCGGCCGTCGGCGATCGCGTAGTCGATCAAAAACGTCAACGCCTGCTCGGCTGACGACAGATACCATGGAGTCCCGAAGGTCTGGTAGGCATCGAGGAACGCCGAGACCGCAAGGGCGTTCCAGCTGGTGAGAATATTCTCATCACGTTGCGGCTTCACTCGCTGCTCGCGAGCCCCCAACAACCTCTTCCTCGCCGGCTTCAGCGTCGCCTCAAACAGCTCCTGAGTCTCGGGAGACGAGCCGGCATCCGCCAGCCGATTCAACACGGTCTTCCCCTCGAAGTTGCCACTGTCAGTCACACCATAGGCCCGGCAGAACGTCTCGCCTAACTCTTGCCCGAGGACCGCTTGAATTTCCGCCGGATCCCAGACGAAGAACCGGCCTTCCTCCCCTTCGCTATCGGCATCCTGCGCAGCGAAAAAGGCTCCGTCCGCATGCGCCAGTTCACGGCGCATCCATTCGAGCGTCTCTTCCACCACCTGACGGAACCGCGCCTCCTTGGTCAATCGCCACCCGTCGAGATAGATGCGGACTAGTTGCGCATTGTCATAGAGCATCTTTTCGAAATGCGGGATAAGCCACTGCCCATCGACCGAATACCGGTGAAACCCGCCGCCGAGATGATCGTAGATCCCGCCGTCCGCCATCTTGCGCAACTGCAACAAAACCTTCTCCTGAGTCGTCGCATCTTTCGTCCGGTACGTATGGCGCAACAACAGGCTGAGCGGCGGCACGGTGGGAAACTTCGGACCTTCGCCGAATCCGCCGTTGACCGGATCAAAAAACAATCCCAAATCCTTCACCCCATCGACCAGCACCACATCCGTCAGCGGCTCTTCAGACGGTTGATGCGCGCTCACCCGGGCCAATCCCGCCTTGACCCGCGCGACGTTTTTCACGACATCGTCACGGTGATTTCGATAGGCGTCCAGCACCCCCTGCAACACTTGCGGAAATCCCGGCAGATTGTGTCGCGACACGGGAGGGAAATAGGTCCCGCCGTAGAAGGGCTCCTGATCCGGCGTGAGAAACATGGTCAGCGGCCAGCCGCCCCCCCGCCCCAGAAATACCTGCGCAGCCCTTTGATAAATATCATCCAGGTCGGGCCGCTCTTCGCGATCCACCTTGACGCTGACAAAATGTTCATTGAGCACGGCTGCGATGTCGCGGCTTTCAAAGCACTCGTGCGACATCACATGGCACCAGTGGCAAGCTGAATAGCCAATCGAGAGCAGAATCGGCTTATCTTCGGCCTTGGCCTTCGCCAGCGCTTCCGGCCCCCAGGCATACCAGTCCACAGGATTCAGCGCATGCTGCCTGAGATAGGGACTGGATTCAGTGATGAGACGATTGGGAAACGAATCGGACTGCGTCATGGTGTTTCGTGTCAAAATTCTCCGTGACGAATAGTACCTGGCTCAAACCCGCTCTGCAACCTCTCTTCTCCCCTGTGCTATGATTCTCCGTCTGCAACGACCACAGGCCCCTTTATGGATTACCCTATTCGTCTCTCGACTCCTCGTTGTACCCAGCGGAGCACCGCCGCAGCCATTCTTGGAGCGATCCTCTTCTTTCTACTCCCTCAGCCAAGCGTGGCTGAGACGCCTGATGGCTCAGTACGGGCGGCCATCGAACGACTATCACCGGAACGGATGCTCGCCGATGTCCGCACCCTCAGCAGCCCGTCCTTCAATGGACGATTGGCAGGCAGCGACGATGATCTCCGCTCTGCGCAATGGGTTGCGCGAGAATTCGCCGCAGCAGGACTTCGGCTTCCCTCTATCACGAACGGTTCGCTCCTATTCCCATTTATCAGTGGTGAACAGGGCAATCCCCTCGGAGCAATGGCATCGCTCGTTTCAACCTCAACCATCCAGCCGGATCCGACTCTTCGATCAGGCACAGCGGACCAGATGACGACTTCCGCTCTTGGCGCCGACTATCTGCCGGTGTTCGATTCTCCCACCGCGAATGTGCAAGGCCGCATCATCTTCGTCGGCTACGGTATCGCCGATCCAGCGCAAGGTATCGACGACTATGCAGATGTCGATGTCACCAACTGCATCGTCCTCTTCCTGCGCGGGAAGCCAGAGCATTACCAACGTGCCGTCAGTCATGCCGACAAAGTGCGCCTCGCAAGGGAGCGCGGTGCGCTGGCCTACCTGACCGCCACAGGGCCGATCCTCCATCCCTATGAAGCCCGCCGCGGTGTCACCGGACGACCGAATGCTTTCTATGGCCAGCTTTCTCCCACGCACGCTATCCCCGGCGCCTGGATCAGCACGGCCCTCGCGGAACGATTACTGACCGATCCGGACGGAAAACACGCCGATCGATTCCGAATCATTCAGGAGCAACTGAACAAGACTTCGGCATCCCGCTCTACGGTAACGAACCAGTACGCCGCACTTCACTGGAACGCCACGGCCCAGGATGGGTTGCTGACCAACACCCTCGCAATGATTCCAGGCACTGGCCCCGACACGATTATCATCGGCGCCCATCGCGATCACTTCGGCCGGCCGGCCGGCTTGTTCTTCCCTGGCGCGGACGACAACGCGTCCGGCACCGCCGTCATGCTGGAAGTCGCCCGCGCGATGGCGAACAGCAGCGTTCGTCCCCAACGCACCATTCTCTTTGTCTCCTTTAGTGGCGAAGAAAACGGATTGCTGGGTTCACAGCTCTACATCTCTCGCCCGCCGATTCCGCTGAGTCAGACCAAGGCCATGATCAATATCGATCACGCCGGCATCGGCAACGGCAGGCTGACGGTCGGCGTAACGGGACTTGAGAAGGCGGTGGCAACCGTGGCGGGACAAGCGGCGGAGCTCGCCGACAAATTGGATGTGTACGGATTCTTTCCGGGAGGCGATCACGTGCCGTTTAAAGAAGCGGGCGTGCCGACCGTCACGGTCGTCAGCGGAGGAATTCACCCCCACTACCATCAGCCGACCGATACAGCCGACACGATCAATCCGGATATTCTCCAGACAGTGGCGCGCTACGTCCTATCATTGGCGTGGCAGCTAGCGAACGGACCGTGAAGGCAATCGGCAGGGGACTACGGAATCTCGTCGAGAAGCGTCGAAGAGATCGATGGCAGAGGGCCCGTTTGCCTCGGGGGGCCCGGCAGGACCAATGACGATCCGCTCTGATTGGCGCCCTGGATCAGACCGATCGAGAGTTGCGGGCCAAAGGTCATTACGGCACCGCTCCAGGCCTGTCCTGTTGTGGGATTCCGGAAGCTATACGTCTCCATATTCCCGCCGGGGGTATACAAATAGCCCTGAGTTCCCTGGCCATCAAGATAGAGATTTCCGGGGCCAGTCAGATTGAAGAGCGGCCCTACACCCCCATCGAACGAACGCACGCCCGAAACCGACTGCGCCAATACCGGTGCACCGTCGACGAGCATACCCCCTACGGTCAGAGCCGTCGTGACGAGTGCACCCGTGAGCAAACGTTGCCACATAATCCTGACCTGTTGGGCGAGTTGAATCATGACAATCCCCACGTAACCAGTATAATATGAGCCCTTTCAGTCTGCCGATCAAGGAGGATCCATGAGCCCCCACTCTCGTCTCGTGCCCGGATGGAGCAGCAGTATCGCCATGGCGCTCGTGTGTCTGATGAGCAACCCCTGCTGGAGCCAAGGCCCCGCGAAGACCGCAACTCCGGCAGAACGGCGCGAAACGATTTCCCTGCCCGACGCCGCCGTGCGGGCACTCCAAAGCAATCTGGACATCTCCATCAGCCGCCAGACGAAAGAAAGCCGCTTGTTCGATATCACCGTCGAGCAGGCCAAGTTCGACCCGACCCTGAGCATGAACGGCCAATACAACCGCCAGGTCTCACCGCTCAATCGTCCGGTCTTCGGCGGCACCGGCGGCTCTCTGACCGACATTCAGACCTTCGATCAACGCAACAGCTCCGTCACGCTCGACGCCACGCAAAACCTCATCACCGGCGGCAACGTCGACTTGAACTACAGCCCGGCCCGCACCAACGTGAATCAGAACGTGGCGACCGGCTTCCTGTTCAATCCCGCCTACACCGGTGGTCTGGCCCTCACGCTGACGCAGCCATTGCTGCGCAACGCGGGCGTCGACATCAGCAAGACCTTCATCAAGGTGGCCCAGAACAATGCCGATGTCGAGCAGCATGTCTTCCGCGATCGCGTGCTCACTGTCCTCGCCACCGTTGAGCAAACCTACTGGGAATTGGTCTTCGCGAACGAAAACTTGAAGGTCGCCCAAGCCGCTCTCAAGGCGGCGGAAGAATTGCTGGCGACCAACCGCGCCAAGACCAAAGCCGGGGTCATGTCCATCGTGGATGTGCTGCAAGCTGAAGCCGCCGTCGCCTCACGAGTTGAGCAGGTGCTGGTAGCGGAAAAATCCATTCGCGATCAGGAAGACCAATTGCGCCGGCTGCTCAATCCCGGTGAAGAAGAATTGCGGCAGGACGTGCGCTTGACCCCCACCGACCAGCCGGTTCTGGTCCTCGAACCGCTCAGCCTGCAGGAAGCCATCGACACCGCGATCGAACAGCGCCCGGAAATCATCCAGGCCAAGAAGAACCTTGACTCCGGTGAGCTCAACAAGCAATTTGCCCACAATCAGCTCCTTCCCACGCTCTCATTTCAAGGCACGATGGGGATGGCTGGATTGGGGAAAGACTACGGCGATTCCGTCAGTAAGAACTTCGGCGGCGATTTCTATAACTATGGCGCAGGCCTCGTCCTGAGCTATCCACTGGGCAATCGTTCTGCCGTCAGCACTTACAATAAACGCCAATTGGAATTGAAAAACGCCGAAGCCTCCTTGGTAAGCGTGCGCCAACAAATTATTGTGGGCGTGCGGGAAGCCGTCCGCCGCGTACAGACCGATTTCAAACGCATCGAGACCACCCGCTCCGCCCGTATCATGGCCGAAAAGCAATTGCAGGCCGAGCAGGAGCGATTGAAAGTCGGCTTGAGTACCACCCGCTTCGTCCTCGACTTCCAACGCGACCTCGCCACCGCTCAGGGCAACGAGCTCAGATCGGTCGTCGACTACAACAAGTCTCTCTCCAACCTGGCGCGACACAAAGCCACGACGTTGGATCGATACAATCTGCAACTGCAATAACCCTTAATGCCGACGCCTGGACCGAGCGAATCAACGGCCAGGGTTCAGGCGAAAGAACGAGGAGCCGTTCTAGCGCTGATCCCGCTCGCCGCCACGCTCGTTTTCTATGCCCTCCCCACATCGCTCCAGGCACAACCCGTCATCCAATTCGCTCCGCAACTTCTCGCCTATCTCGCACTCGCCTTGTGGGCATCGCGCAACCGCCCCCCGCTGCCGCTCCTCGGACTGCAGCCGCGCGGATTAAGATCAGGGCTCTGGTGGGGCCTCGTCATCGGGCTCAGCCTCGGCTGGCTCAACAGTGTTCTTATCCTCAGCGTGATTCCCGCCAAAGGATTCGACATCACGTTTTTGAAAGACACCCCCCATGCCCGCGTTCCTCTCCTCATCATGTTGCCTTGGTTGATCGGCTGCATCGCCCTCTTCGTGGAAGTGAACTTTCGAGGCTTTCTGCTCGGACGGCTGGCGGTTCTCGAATCACATCTGTGGCAATCCCCTCTTCTCCAACGCCTCTCACCTTTGGCCCTCATGGCCAGCGCCATCGCGTTTTCCTTCGACCCCTTCATGGTCACCACCTTTCAGCATCTCCATTGGATCGCCATCTGGGATGGTCTCCTGTGGGGGGCCGTGCGGCTGAAAACAAACAACCTCTACATCCCGATTATCGCGCACGCCGTCGAGGTCATGGTGATGTATAGTGCGGTGCGAGCGGCGCTTGGGTAAAATCCTGCGGCAGCTCCACACCCCAAATAGAAAGCGATCCGGAGGAGGGACGACACGTGAACGACCTGGGCAAGTATGTGCTCTATTTTCTCTTAGGCGGTACCATCGTCAGCGTCTCGACCTATCTCGGCGCGCAAGGCCGTTCGTTTCTTGCCGCCTTCGCCAGCACCTTCCCCGCGATCACCGGCGCCACGTTCATCCTGATCTATCTGAACGGCGGCAATGACGCCATCGTCAGCTACGCAAAGAACCTCCTCTGGTTCGTGCCGCCCTGGACGGTCTACGTTGTGTCTATGATCGTCGGCGTCCCACGCTTCGGCTTCTGGCCCGCGATGCTGGGTTCGCTGACGTTGTATATGGGTTGCGTAGGATTGGTCCGGCTCATACTCCGGTAGAACGTGTTCCTACTCAGAGGACGATCCCGAAATGCTCGTGCAAAAGCCTGGCGTATTCTGCGTCGCTAGGGCGGCTTCGATCCATACCTCACCCGCGCGATTAACCGCGTGACC
>JBEBHO010000146.1:0-3686 GCA_040081095.1 Nitrospira sp. | reverse complement strand
CAACGACTCGCACCAGCCGCACCAGAAATGCAAGGACCCGGACATGAAGTCGCTGAAGCAACATCCGTTCGTCATTCTCGGCGTCATTATCTTCTTTACGGTCACCGCCCTTGTCGTCTTCCGCCTGAGCAGCGGCGCGAAAACCGATAATAAGAAGACCCGTGTCATCACGGTGGGCACGGCCACTCCGTTGAAACAGGATCTCCCCATCCGCCTGGCCTACACCGCCGACATCATTCCCAACCAGGTGGTGAACCTCTTCTCCCGCGTCGATGGCTACATCGCCAAAATTCACGTGGATAAGGGGGATCACGTCAAAGTCAACCAATTGCTGGTCGAAATCGACCACACCGACTACCAGCATGCCGTCAATCAGGCCAAGGCCAACCTCGCGGCGGCCAAAGCCAAGGTTACGCAGCAACAGGCGGCAGTCCGCAACGCGACGCTGACGCTGGACCGGATGCAGGCGCTGATCAAGGACCAGTTTGTCTCGCAGCAGGATTTGGATAACGCGCAGGTCAACTTCGACGGCGCCTCTGCCGCGCTGGAATCCTTGCAGGCCCAGGTCAAGCAGATGGAGGTGGCGCTTGCCCAGGCGGAGACGAATCTCGCCTATTCCTACATCCGTGCGCCCTTTGCCGGCTATGTCGCGGAGCGCAATCTCGATCCAGGTGCCAATGTCACGAGCGCCACCGCCAGCACCTCAACCAATTCGCGCGGCATCCTGAGCCTGCACGAAATCGAAATTGTGAGGATTCTGATCGAAGTCGTCGAAAAAGATATCCCTCTCGTCCATATCGGGCAGAAAGCGGAGGTCCGCGCCGAAGCCTATCCTGATCGGGTGTTTGACGGGACCGTCACGCGTATCGTTCAGGCGCTCAATCGAGCCACGCGCACCATGACCGTCGAGATCGATCTATCCAATAAGGACCGGGCATTAAAGGGCGGCATGTTCGCGCGTGTCGAAGCTTTGGTGGGCACCCATCAGCAGGCCGTGCAAATCCCGATCGACGCCGTCAGCCGGCTGGAAGATGTGCAGTACGTCTACATTGTGCGGGATGGCAAAGCGCAGCGTGTGAATGTCGAGATCGGCGCCCGCGAGGAGAATCGCGTGGAAATCACCAAGGGGCTGACCGGCAGCGAACAAGTCATCGTGTCGGGCAAAGACCTCGTGCACGACGGAACCCCGGTGCAAACGCAATCCTTAAACCCAGTGAAGGGTGATGGGTGACGAGTGATCAGGTCGCTGGCAACGACCGGCCTCCCATTCGTTAGCTCATCACCCATGACTCATCACTCATCACGGCTTCTCGTATCATGTGGCTGACCTTACTCGCACTTCGCAATCGTATCGGCATCCTGATGTTGTCGCTTGCGATGGTGGTGCTGGGCGTCACCTCGCTGGAACGGCTCCCCGTCGATCTGTTTCCCAATATCCAGGTGCCCGTCGCCTTCGTCGGGGTTATCTATAAAGGCGCGCCGCCGCTCGACATCGAACAAAGCGTCGTCTACCCCATCGAAAAAGCCGTGAGCTCCGCCTCCAACGTGGAGCACGTCGAGTCCTTTTCGAAGCAAGGCATCGGCGCGGTCCAGATCTGGTTCAACTGGGGCGCCGACATCAACGTCGGCCAGATGGAGGTGATGCAGCGGGTCACCCAAATCCTGAACAGCCTGCCGCCGGGCATTCTGCAACCGTTCATCGTCAAATTCGACATCTCGAACATCCCCGTCTCATTCGTCACGGTCTCCAGCGATGACCTGGACGAACGGGCGCTGTACGATCTCGCTTACAACACGATCGCCCCGCAGATCGAACAGATCGCCAACGTCGCCGCCGCGACCGTGGAAGGCGGCAAGATCCGCCAGATCAACATCAACCTGGATCCGGCTCTCCTCAACGCGCGCGGACTGTCGATCCTCGACGTGGTCAAATCCGTCAAAGCCGCGAATTTGATCTTGCCGTCCGGCGATCTGAAGGCCGGCAACCTCGACTACAACGTCTTCACGAACAATCAATTCAAGACCGTCGATCCGATTCAAGACGTCATCGTCAAAGTGAATCAACAGGGGAACCCGGTCCGCGTCCGCGATGTCGGAACCGTGACCGACTCCTCCGACATCCAAACCAACATCGTCCACACCGACGGCACCAGGGCCGTGTATCTGCGCGTCAACAAGCAACCCATCGCCAACACGGTCGAAGTCGTGGACGGCCTGCGCGCGGCGCTTCCCAAGATGATCGGCATTCCGCCGGGTGTAAAACTCGGCATCTCCTTCGATCAGTCCGTCTACATCCGCCAATCCATTCAGAACCTGATTGAGCAGGCGTTGCACGGATCGTTGCTCGCCGCCGCGGTCATTCTGATTTTCCTGCGCAATCTGACGAGCACGCTGATTATTTCCGTTTCGATTCCGCTCTCGATCCTCGTCACCTTTATCGTGCTCTACTTCACCAACCAAACACTGAACGTGTTTACCCTCGGCGGCCTCGCCCTGGGTATCGGACGGCTCGTGGACGACTCCATCGTCGAATTGGAAAATATTCAGCGGCATCTGAATACGACCCCGCGCCGCTGGGATGCGATTCTGGAAGCCGCCCGCGAAGTCGCCATGCCGATCTTCGCCTCGACCGTCACGACCGTGGTCGTCTTTCTGCCCATGTTCTTCGTGGTCGGCATCGCGCGGTTGCTCTTAATTCCGCTGACCGTCACGATCGCCATCGCCCTCTTCACCTCCTTCTTCATCTCACGTACGGTCACGCCGGCGCTCTGCTACAAGTTTCTGAAGCCCGAGCAAGAAGCCCATCGGTCGATGCCGGCCTGGTTCGTACGGATCATGGACTGGAGCCGGGACCGGTACGAGTCCCTGGACCGCAGCTACGAGGACTCCCTGCGCTGGGTGCTCGCCCACCGCCGTACCTTCATCGCCACCATCGTGCTCCTCTTCATCGGCTCACTCATGTTGCTTCCGATGATCGGCACGGAGTTCCTGCCGGTCTCAGACGAAAGCCAGTTCCGTATTGTCCTGCGCGCGCCGGTCGGCCAGCGGGTGGAAAAGACGGAGCAGCAGGTGGCGGAAGTCGAACGGGTGCTTCGAGCAAACATTCCACCCGACGAACTGGAAACGATGGTCTCCAGTACCGGCGTCCTCGCTCAAGGCCGCTCGTCCCTCTTCAATCCCAACACCGGCCCGCACACCTCGGTCATTTCCGTTTACCTCACTCCGCCCGACAAACGGACACGGAACCAGGTACAGGTCATGAACGACGTGCGGCCTAAAATCATCAAGCTTTTCCCAGGCGTCGCCATGTTCTTCGATCCGGGTGGGCTCGTAAAACGGGTGACCAGCTTCGGCTCGCAGAAATCGATCGACGTCGAGATTTACGGCTATGATTTTGAAAAGGCGCGCGGCGTGATCCGCCAGGTCGAAGATGCGATGCACAAGATACCGGGGATCGCCGACATCGAAGTGAGCCGGGAAGAGAACTACCCGGAGATCAACGTGGTGGTAGACCGGGAAAAGGCCGCGCTGCTCGGCATCAGCGAAACTGACGTGGCCAACGCCGTGCTGTTCTCCCTCAACGGGAATGGACAGACCGACCCGATCATCTACACCGATCCGCAGAACGGCAACGAGTATTACATTAGCGCCTGGCTGGCCGAAGAACACCGCAAGGATCTCACCGA
>JBEBHO010000293.1:0-3695 GCA_040081095.1 Nitrospira sp. | reverse complement strand
TTGATCTGCGACCGGTTGAAGTACACCTTATATTGACCGACCTGCACATTCAGCCAGGGAATGTGGGTGCTGGTCACATTCATATCGAAGACGGACAACGCGCCTGGCGCCTGCGCATTTTCCGCCGTCTCTCCGGCCAGCTGAATGTAATATTTGAAATCCGGGCTGAAGAGATGCCCCATGAAATACAGTCTCGCCGTTCTCAAATTGAAGGTGGACGCCTGCTCGCCAGACCGGGCGGCACGATAATCCCCGAACACCCCTAACAACTCCGGAAAGTTCTTCGAGTCGCCCGACTCCCGATAGGCCTCATTGCGGTAGCGCTGTGTAAACCTGGTTGCAAACCGTCCACGGATTTTGAGAAAGAAATCATTGTCGTTCATGGAGAAGTTAAAGCCCCGGTCGTACCAAGCCTTGAAACTCGGCTGTAGCAAATACGTCCGCTCCTGCGACTCTTTGACCACATTGTCGTACTCGTCCTGCGTAATCGTGCCCTGCTTGACAGCTCGCTGCAGCAACAGCTTGGTGGCCGGATCCATGCTTTCGACAAATACGTAACGCCCGTCTTTTTCGACAAGTTTGCCGGTATCCGCAGCCCAAGCCGGGCTCATGTTCAGTCCCAGTAGAACCATAGCCCCGGCAACGAACCATTGCGCGCGATGAGACATGACGATGATCTCCTCAAGCAGCATGAATAGAAGATGGAGAATGAAAGACGGCGACCATGATGAAGATAAGTGCTACGGCCCCGGAGACGATCCGACTTTCGGCGCGTTCAAGAACGCGCGATAGTCCAGCGCCGACAGGCCCTTCTGGTCGGCAGCCCAAAAACGACCCGGTTCAAAGTAGAGCAGATAGTCGGCAGGCGGTGGCGGCGGAGTGGGATAGTTGTAATCGTAGAGATCCGACTTTCTTGTCGGAATCTGGACGTGCACGTACTCAAGCGTCAGATATAAATAAGGTTCGCGGATCGCCATCCATCCGCCGACCACATCCCGGCGCACGCTCGGATTGAACCCTGGCGCCCGGAGCTCGAAATGTACACGTTCACCTGGACCGGCGGCCTGAAGCCCCGCTGCGAGCTGCGCGGTCAGGATGTCGAGTTCATCCTGCCGGAACACCGGCTTGGGTGGATTTTCCTCTGCGAACCAACGCAGCGGCATCCGTTGCTTGGGGCGGAACGAGAACCCCTGCAAAATCTCCGTCAACTCCGCTGGCCCCAACTGTGCCGGATGCGAGTACGCAGGCTGATCGAGTTCCTGCTGAAGGGTCACGACGACACGGGCATCTTCATGCACGGTTTTGGTGGTGTACGGCAGCCGCGCGCAAGACACAGACAGGCTGACGAGAGCGACACCGGCCACAAGAGAAATGAGCGAACGCGATGCGTGAGGTCGACAATCCATTCCAGGATCTCCTTGAATTAATACGGGCCTCTCATGAATACGTGTTGAACTGATACCCTTCACGGAATGGGAATCTTCACCGGAACATCGGGCGGTTTTCCCGGTCCATATCCAAGCTGCTTCAAAGCCGACTGTCCTGCTGAACTCGTCGCAAATTGCAGGAACTCCTCGCAGAGCGGGCGATCCGGGCAATACCGCTCCATGGAGATGGAATGGGGAATGGATTTATAAAGGCCAGCTGGAGCCATGGCGACAATGCGCACGCGCGGTTGGGCTCGGACCGCATCCTGACCGAACAGGATCCCCACATCGGCCTGCCCGCTCAGCACATGATCCAAAATGCCCGCATGGTCATTGGCTAAATCAATGCGCGTCCCTTCCGCGCCCTTCAGCTTCAACCCCGAAAGCAGCCGATCGGTTTCCACTCCCAATCTGGTCCTGAGATCGCCGATGGCAATGCGCACCGTGCTCATCTTGGCCAGCGCTTCAAAAGATTCGGGCGCCTCGCTTAACGACTCGGGCACCACGAGCACCAGGCGTTCCGTCGCATACAATACTTTGGCTTCCGGCAGCAGATAGTATTTCTGCTCCATGCGAGTAATGACTTCATCTCCGCCGGGCGCGACCAGATGAATGGGCCCTGAACCGATGAAGAACTTGCCTTGATTCTCCATCCCGGCGATGGTCCGACGCAGATCAATCGACGCATCGACGGCCACCTGTACCGTGACATCGGGATGAGTCGACTCGAAGGCCTTTCCCAAGGCTTCGATCGCGGCTTTGACCGTCGGCGAGGTGACGATCACGAGCGGCCGCGAGGCGTCTGAATTGCCCCAGGAGCCAAGCATGAGTGCGAGCGTGAGGAACCAGATGAAGAAGCTTCGCCGGATGCAGTGCATTGCAACCCTCTTAGAATGCGTGATGCTTTCCCGTGTCATGCGTGTCGTATCCGCCCAACGCCTCGATTTCGTTCCGGAACGGCCGACTGGCGAGCGTGTCAAACAAATGGGCCAAGGTCGGATGGGATTTCAGATAGGCTTTGGGAACAACGAGGTCATACCGCGCGGACTGAAGCGGCACAAAATCCAGCCCGAACAACTGCGCGGCTGAGCGAATCCCAATTCCGACGTCCGCCTGCTGTGCGGCAATCGCTCGGGCGACTTCGAAATGTGACGACACAACCAGGCCGTACCCCTGCACCGAGATTGAGTCGATACCCGCCGCGCGTAATCGCTGGTCGAGCAACAGACGCGCGCCTGCCCCTTCCTCCCGATTCACCAACTTCACGCTCGGCTCCGCGAGATCGGCTGCCGACCGGATGGACTTGGGATTCCCCTGCCTGACCAGAAATCCCTCCTCCCACGTGGCAAAGGTGACGACATCGTAGCCGGAGCCTTTCAACACCCGTCGAAGCACCGGCAGATTCGATTCCCCGGTTGCAGGGTCATAGAGATGGAGCCCCGCTACATGCACCTCTCCCTGCTGCAATGCGCGAAGCGCCGCCATACTTCCCATCGTCCAACCGACAACAGAGGTCTGATCTTTCTGCCGCCGCAAATGTGACCCGGCCAAAAAAATGGCCGGGTCACAGCCGGCCACAGAGATCTCCTGCTCAATCGCCCGGCGATCCCGCGACAGCTTCACACGCACCGCCGCTCCGCTCTTGAGGCCCGGTTGATCCACAAGGTAGCCGTCCGTCGGTACGGTGAACGACAACACATCGCCTAATCCCGTCACAGGCCGCACCACCGTCCGCTTGCCTACCGCGGCCACCTTCACTCGAACCATCGAATCGTTGCGGCGGTATGACGGAAGCGCGCCGACCAGCGTTCCTTCAATGGTGTCGTCCGCAGCTGCAAGGCGAAAGAGATCCTCAACCTGACAGCCCAACACCGACGCCAGCCGTAGCGCCACGGCCGTCGTCGGTAAATACGCATTCGACTCAATGGACGAGATGGCCTGCCGCGTGACACCAGATTGTTTCGCCAACTCTCCTTGAGAGAACCCGCGATCAATCCGCACCTCTCGCAAGGAGTTCCTAAAATGACCGATGGATTCCGCCTGTCTCTTCATGACCATAATGATTTGACTGATAGCAGTTATGATTTACATATGTCAATCATACTTACCCAATAGCTGATAACTGATTTATATAGGCACGCATCTAATGATGTGCGTAACACAAAAACATCAATGCAAATACCTATATAAATTGATCATTTTAATTGTTGACTAAATAGATTCAGTTAGTTTATACGTAAATTGTTAATCATGATCGATTTACTGTTG
>JBEBHO010000046.1:0-45646 GCA_040081095.1 Nitrospira sp. | reverse complement strand
GTAGATATCTTTCCATTCAACCGCAGATTCAATCGACGTCCAGTAGGATCCGGCATTGACCCCCAACAAATCGACGCCAACCAGATAACCGCCGTAAATCCCGACCACGTCGAAAAGCGCCACCAGCAAGGGCACTCCGATCAGGCCCCCCACGACTTTGGGTGCAATGAGGTATTGAAGGGGATTGATGGCCATGGTATCGAGCGCATCGATCTGTTCCGTGATACGCATGATGCCAATTTCAGCGGTCATGGCCGAACCGGCGCGAGCCGTCACCATTAGCGCAGCCAAGACTGGCCCAAGCTCACGTATCATGCTCAAGGCAACCGCTGACCCGAGTAGCCCTTCGGAGCCGAACTTCCGCAAGGTGTAATAGCCCTGAAGCGCGAGCACCATGCCGGTGAATCCGGCGGTCAGTACGACGACAAAGGTCGATTTGTATCCGATGAAATGCAGCTGTTTCACAAACTGAATGAACCGGAAGGGCGGTCGCACCAGCCACCCGAAGGAAGACACGAGGAAGATGAGCATCCGCCCCATTTCCCGGACATACCTCAAGACCACTTGCCCTATCAATGCGACCACTGTCATCGCGTCATCATCGCTGGTAAATCCGGCCTGACGTTGAACCAAACCTGAACTGCCAGCTGCGCGCACATGGCGAGCGCTAGCCGCAACCGAGCCAGTCCCAGGACACACTGCAACACCAGTCGCCCTACTAATGCGAACATTGTCATCGTGTCATCATCATAGGTGAATCCGGCCTGACTTCGAAGCGGGCATTGCGCGCGATGTGCAAGCACTCAGTCAATGCATCCGCAGCCACTGCGCTTTGCCGGCGCAATCGGGCGAGACCCAGCAGACTGGATGGGTGGGCGAGCAGCGCGCACACGCCTTTCAGCCACCCAGTGGGCCTGAGAAAGAGATTGAAGTCAAGCGGCAGTTCTTCCTTCAGCAAATCCGAGACTGAGCGCACAATCAAGAATGGCACTCGAGCCGCCTTCGCTTCGCTGGCCAATGCTGCGCTCTCCATATCTAACCCCATCGCCTGGGTGCGCTGTGCGAGCGCAACTTTATCTGCGGCACGATACACAATACGATCCAAGGAAATAAAGCCGTCGTCCTGGCCGGTCAGACAGGCCCCGGCCATGTTGAAGCCAGCTCGCCAACGTTCCCGCTCAGGCCCCTCAACCTCCATGTAGTCGGGAGGGGCTGTCGCATGAGCCTCGACCGCGGCTACCTTGGTCCCAATCAAAATATCGCCGATATGAGCCTGTCGCAACGCGCAGGCAAATCCACTAGAGATTGCCAGCGCAAACGGCTGCTGAGCAAAAACCGCCCGCGCAGTCTCGCGTGCCTTCTGCGGCCCCACGCCAGTCTGAATCACCCAACATTCCCCGCCCTGTAGCGGAGCGCGATACCGTGATCGGCCACAAGCGGTATCCTTTCGCCCGCCGGGAAATGCGGCGCGCACCGCGGCAAACTCCCAGATCGTGGCCACGAAAATCACAATGCCTATAGGGGATGAGGGCGGGGAAGAAGCGGGCGGCACCGTCGTCACAAGGTGTGCGTCCGTCAATGATCAAACCGGTAGCATCCGGATGACTCAACATGCTTCCGAAGCTCTTCGGCCCGCATGCAGCCACGGGAACGAAGATTGCGATACATCGCGAGAGCCCACAAGGGGAAATATTGGCAATACCAGTGATACCGCAGATAGAACACGCGAGGGAATCCTGTGCCGGTATGCATGACCTCTTCCCAGGAGCCATCTTTCAACTGATGCCGGAGCAAAAACTGCACGCCGCGCGCAATGCTCAGGGAATCCGTCATACCCGCAGACATCAGCGCCATCAATGCCCAGGCTGTTTGTGAGGGCGTGCTCTGGCCTCTGCCGCTATGCTCTTCTTCCGCATAGGAGAGGCAGACTTCGCCCCAGCCGCCATCGGGATTCTGTTTAGACTCCAACCACGACACCGCGCGACGGATGTACGGAGATGACACATCCTCGCCAATCGCCCGGAGACCTGCGAGCACCGACCAGGTGCCATAAATGTAGTTGACGCCCCACCGGCCATACCAGCTCCCGTCGTCCTCTTGCTGTTTCTTGAGAAATGCCAGCGCCGGCTGTACGGCCGGATGGGAACGGTCATAGCCCAACGCGCCCAGCATTTCCAAACAACGCCCGGCCAGATCTGCCGTGCTCGGATCCAGCAGCGCCTTATGGTCGGCGAACGGAATATAATTGAACACGACCCGGTTATTGTCCTTATCGTACGCGCCCCAGCCGCCATCAGAACTCTGCATGGCCAGAACCCATTGCATCCCGCGGCGAATGGATTCACGCAAGTCGGCCGGCTCGGGCATCTTGAGCTTCGCCAGCGCCATCAACACAACGGCGGAATCGTCCACGTCAGGGTACAATTCATTTTCAAACTGGAAATACCACCCGCCCGGCTCTGCCTGCGGCGAAGAAATCGTCCAATCGCCGACCTTTTTTGTCTGCCGGGACATCAAATACGCCCCGGCTTTCACCAACGCCGGATGATCTTGCGGCATGCCCGCCTCGATCAAGGCATTCATGAGCAAGGCCGTGTCCCAGATCGGGGAATGACAGGGCTGCAGATGCAGCGTCGGCACACGCTGGCCGTCCAACGTCGCCAGTTCGTGCACTTCCAGATCTTCAATCTCTCGCATGGCTTTTTGCACCAGCGGATCGTCCATCTCATAGCCCAGGCACCGGAGCGCCAGGACGGAATTCGCCATGGCCGGATAAATCGCGCCCAACCCGCCGCTTCCTTTGAGATGATCCAGCATCCACGTCGCGGCCTTGTGCATGGCCTTTTCACGGAGCCACAGCAGCGGCATCCGATCGTAAAGCTTCAACACTGCATCCAGCATGACAAAGAAGTTGTGCGGCGTGAACCAGGCCTGATCCTTGTTGAAGGGCGGATACTTCCAGTAGGGAACCTGCCCTCGCGGAACGATGTACAGCTCTTCAATGCCCTGCTCGCGCGGAATCCGGCACACCGGTTGATGCGCAAACACAATGAGTAATGGAATCAGGACGGCGCGAGACCAATAGGAGATCGCATAGATGCTGAAATAAAACCGCTTCGGCAACAGCATGATCTCGACCGGCATGTGGGGCACGCCTTCCCAGTCATACTGGTCGAACAGCGCCAGCGTAATTTTCGTAAAGACGTTTGCCTGAACGACTCCGCCCATGGCCATGATCCGCTCACGCGCACGCAGCATGAACGGCTCCGACGCGGAAATCCCGCTGAGCTTCAGCGCAAAATAGGCCTTCACCGACGCGCTGATTTCCGCCGGCCCACCATAGTAAATCGGCCAGCCGCCATCGGGCAGCTGCATCGTCTTCAAATACCGGACGGCTTTTTCTTCTTTGATCGGATCGACGCAATCGAGAAATCGCCGCAGCATCAGATATTCTGATGTCAGTGTCGTATCCGCCTCGAGTTCCGCCACCCAATACCCCTCGGAGGGATGCTGTTTGGATAAGAACCAGCTTTGGCTCCGGCGAATGGCATCATCGATGGCATCAGGCTGGCTTACAGTATGGGCCGACGGGCGGCGAGCGGAATCCGCCGCCGTCAAAGGGCCAACTTTATCTGAGACAAGCCGGAGCGGAGGAGTTTGCGCATACTCGGTGACCGGATTGAATTTTCCGGGGATCGTCGCAAGCAAGCTGCTGGAAAGCCGGTCAAATAGTGCGCGAAAAAGCTTCATGGATTCCTAGTGAACGCATGCAGATGGGGAGATGAGACGCGATCGCGTGCCGCTCGGTTATCGAGACACCGACCCTCCACCGCTCGGGAGCAGCCCATCGGTGGGGGATATAACAGACACCCCTACCTGAGTCAAGCCACGAAGTTGGAAAGTCCCGTGCGATATTCGTATGTTGCAGCCGTTCTCAGGCCGGCTGCAAATCACCGAGCCGCACTGACACCAGCTTAGACACGCCCGGCTGTTCCATCGTCACCCCGAACAGCGAATCGGCGATCGCCATGGTCCGTTTGTTATGGGTAATGACGAGGAACTGCGCATTCTTCGACATCTCCCGCAGCACGCTGGTAAACCGCCCGATGTTTTCTTCGTCGAGCGGGGCATCGATTTCGTCGAGCAGACAAAACGGCGTCGGTCTGATCAGGAAACTGGCGAACAGCAGCGCCATCGCCGTCAGGGTCTTTTCTCCGCCGGACAGCATGGTGATGCTCTTCAAGCGCTTCCCCGGAGGTTGCGCCACGATGTCGACGCCCGGCTCTTGATTGCCCGCGCCCTCGCCATTTTCGCCGACCGGCTCCTCGACAAGCAGCAGTTCCGCGCGCCCACCGGGGAAAAACTGACTAAACACTTCAGTAAACTTCTGCTGCAGTTCGGCAAAGGTCGTGACGAACATATCCTTCGTCGTTTTGTTGATCCGATGAATAATTTCCTTGAGCGAGTTGATCGACGTGGCGAGATCCTGCTCCTGCGTTGTCAGGAATGTGTAGCGCTGGTCGAGCTCCTGATGCTCGCTGATCGCCGCCAGATTGATGGGCCCCATGCGATCCAGCCGGTCCCGCAACTTCTGCAGCTGCTCCTTCAATTCGGCATGAGGCGCCTGAGCCAATGGATTGACCGCCGCTTCCGCCGCTCCCTCGTCCCCGGCATCGACAACGGGCTCCTGACTAGGGGCGGCACCGCTCGCAAGCGCCACCGGATCCAATTGATAGGTTCCCGACAACGTGCTTTCAACCGCACTCAGTTGCGTACGGAGCTCGGCTCGGCGCACTTCTACGGCCATACGCGCGTCCCGCACCGCCGACATCCCGCGGCGCACGTCGTCCAAACTGGCCTCCAAGGACTGGCCGACCGCCATCTCCTGCGCCTGCTGCTCCTGCGCCGCAACCAACTGCGCTTTCACCTGCGCTGCCGCCGCTCCAAATTCCTGGCACAACGCTTCCTGACGGGCGCGCTCTTCATGGCTATGCTGGATGTCGCGCGTTAACCCCTCAAGATGGCTCAACAGGGCCTGCCGGCGTTGCTCGCTTTCCACCTGCTGCTGCCTGATCCGCAAGCGATTCGCCTGCTCATGCCCTTGCTTGGCGCGCAGTCCTTCGGAGAGCAACCGCGCTTCGGTCACACGCTCCTGAAACACCCGGCCCTCTTGATCGATCGCCGTCAGCCGTTCCCGCACGCGATTCAAACTAGCCTCTTGCCCGGCCTTCTCACTGAGCCACTGTGCCAATTGAGCTTGCGACGAGCGGGCTTCTTGCTCAAACCGCTGTCGATCCACAATTCCCTTTTGTATTTCTGCGGCGATCCCTCCGAGCCGCACATCAAGGTCGGCCATAAACTGGCGGAGGTTTTCTTCGTCCTTCCGTAAGGAGAGGTCCTGCATTTCCGTGTCGCGTAATGATTCGGCCAACTGCCGAATCTGCAGACTTAAGGCCTGACCGCTGGCCTGCAATTCGAGACGCCGCTGTTTGTCCGACTCCAGCGCCGAGGTGAGTTCAGTCCGCTTTGCCTCCAGGCTGACGACCTCGCGGCGACGCTCCAAGAGACCTTGCCCCGCGTGGGCATGTCCGCCGCTGATGACCCCGGACGCATCCATCACGTCGCCGGCCAGCGTCACCAACGTCGGCCCGTCATTTCCGGCCCACAATTGCCGTTCCCATAGGCGCACCGCATGGTCCAACGACTCCACAATCACCACGCGGTCGAACAGACAGTCTTTCGCGGCCGTGCGGCCCTCGTCCGCTCGAATCAGATCGATGGCCCGGCCCACGACGCCGGCCTGATCGGCAAGCACGCTCCACCAGGTTCGAGAGTCAGCCCCCGGACGCTCCCAGCGCGGTTGTTGCGGAATAAATGTTCCGCGTCCGAGTTCTTTGTCACGGAGAAAGTCGATCGCCCGTTGGGCCACGGCTGGTTCATCGACAAACCACCCATGCACGCGCTCCCCTAAGACCGCTTCTACGGCGCGATCCATGCCTGGAGGAATCACAAGCCATTCGGCAATGGCATCGCGAACCCCTTCGCAAGATCTGAGTGCGGTGCTTTCATCCTGCCCTTCCCGCCCGTATCCCATTTCTTCGCGCACCACGCCTTGGAGCGCCTGCAATCGCGAATCGACAGCCGCCAATTCCTCCGAGCGCTGCAGAATCAATCGATCAAGCTCCTGCTGCTCAGCCACGACCTGGGCGGATTCCGCTTGGACGCTCTCTTGCTGAGCGCGAATCGTGGCGACCATGCGCCCCGCCTCGCCATATTCCTGCCGCAGGGCTTCGTGCCGGGTCAACGCCGTCGACCGATGCCCTTCCAGTTCCTCTTGTTCAGCAGCCAGCCGAGTCCCTCGATCGGACACTTCGCCCATCCTGGCAATCAGCTGTGCCACCGTTTGCTCGGTATTCGCCACCAGGACGGCGAGCTGCATGATGTCGAGACGCCCGCGCTCTTCCTCCGCCACGGCGGAAGCGCGTTGATGCAGGAGGCGCTCCATATCCTGATCCAGTTCCGCAAACGCCTGTTCGCGCGAGAGCAAATCCTCTTCGATCGAGACCAGCGACGCTTCGATGGTTTCCAGCGAATGCGCCAACTCTTCCTGGGCGTTGGCCAGCCCTTCCAACTCATGGGACTCTTGCTGTTGCTGCTGTTCGAATAATTGGCTCCGGTTCCGCTCGACCTCCGCCGCCGTCAATGCCTGGGCCTGCAGGTGTTCGATCCGGCCTAATTCCTCACGGATCTTGCCGGTCGACTCGCCGATTTCAATCGCCTGCAAGCGGGACTGCTCCAACTCGGTCGCGAACCGCGCCTGTCCTGCCGCTTTTTCAGATTCTTGCTGATCGAGATTCAGCACCTCCGCTTCGACATCCTTCAACCCCGCGCGCAACGCAATGAACTCTCTGGTCAACAATTCGATCTCGACGGAGCGTGCTTCCTGCTGCAACGTCTGGTACGTGCGTGCCTGCCGCGCCTGCCGCTCCAGCGAGTTCAGCTGCTTTTTGACTTCCGCGATGATGTCGCGCACGCGCAAGATGTTTTGCTGGGTGGCGTCAAGCTTTCGAAGCGCTTCGGCCTTTTGCTTCTTGTAGCGGACAATCCCGGCCGTCTCTTCAATCAATTCGCGCCGGTCTTGGGGCGACGCATTCAGGATCTGGTCGATCTGTCCCTGCGCAATGACCGTATGCCCCTTGCTGCCGGCGCGCGTATCCATGAGCAGCGTCCGAATATCTTTGAGCCGACAGGCCGTCTTATTGATGAGATATTCACTGTCGCCGTTCCGGTAGAGCCGGCGCGTAATCATAAGTTCCTGGAACTCGGTCAATTCGCTCGGCAACCCCGACGCACCCTCCTGGGAGAGAGCCGTGCGATCAAGCCCACCGATGATCAGCGAGACCTCCGCCATGCCGAGGGGTTTCCGCAATTCGGTGCCGTTGAAAATGACATCTTCCATTTTCTCGCTGCGCAAGGTCTTCGTGCTCTGCTCGCCCAGTACCCACAGGATGGCATCCACCACGTTGCTCTTCCCGCTGCCGTTGGGGCCGACGATGGCCGTGACCCCCTGTGGGAACTCAATCCTCGATTCGGCAAATGATTTGAACCCCAGCATATCGAGCGATTTTAAATACATGAATCCACCCTTAGTTGAGCAGCCGGATTGGTGAGCAAAAAAATAGCTCGGCCCTTGTAACATAGGGCCAAGCGGAAATCAAAATAAAATACCGCAGGTAGTAGGGGGCCGTAGTGCCCCCTACTAGATATATGGATTTATCAGAATGAAAAGATTACCTGGCCGCGCCCGCTGCAGGCTTACTGGCCGATTCGATTTGCACGAGCTCTTTGGGCAGGAGAAATTCGACGTCTTCCTCAATCACGGTCAGCTCTTCCACCTCTGAGGGACCAGCGCTCCTCAGAAAGGCCACCACTTCGGTTACCAGGACTTCCGGGGCCGACGCGCCGGCGGCAATGCCGACCGCCTTCGCGGTTTTCAACCAGTCAGAGTGAATGTCGCTGGCGGAATCGATCAGATAGGAGGGAATCCCGCATTGCTCTCCCAACTCGCGCAAGCGGTTAGAGTTCGAACTGTTCGGCGAGCCGATCACCAGAATCACATCCACCAGCCGGGATAATTCCTTCACCGCATTCTGCCGGTTTTGCGTGGCGTAGCAAATATCTTCCTGGTGCGGACCCTTGATGTTCGGAAACCGCTTATTGAGCGCGCCGACGATATCCCGGCACTCATCGACACTGAGCGTCGTCTGCGTCACGTACGAGAGATTCCGCGTATTATCGACATGCAGCTTCTCGACATCTTCGACGGAAGAGACCAGATGGAACTTGTCGGGAATCTGCCCCAGCGTGCCGATGACCTCAGGATGCCCGGCATGGCCGATCAAAATCAGCTCATAGCCTTGGGTATATTCCCGATTCACTTCATTGTGCACCTTGATGACCAGCGGACAGGTGGCATCGATGACGTGCAACCGGCGCTGGTTCGCCTCAGCCCATACCGACTTGGCCACGCCATGCGCGCTAAAAATCACCACGGACCCTTCTGGCACTTCACTCAGTTCCTCCACGAACACGGCGCCCTTGTGGCGTAGCGAATTGACTACGTGGCGGCTATGGACGATTTCATGGCGGACATAGATAGGGGCGCCGTATTTTTTGAGCGACAGATCCACGATATCGATCGCCCGATCGACCCCGGCACAAAATCCCCGCGGATTGGCAAGGTATATCTTCATAGCGATTCAAGCTCCTTGAATAGTTGACGAGACACGGCCCACCTCGGCCGGCTCACCGCACGCGTTTTACCTTACGTTAGATCGTCGGATGCCGTCAACAGATTTACCCCGTCAACCGGCCCCTTCAGGGCCTCCGGTCGCTTGACAGGACCTCCCCTGCCCCGTAGGCTGAGAGCCGCCTATGTCTGGCTCCGCCCACAAAAAAATCCTGATCGTCGAAGACGAGAAAGACATTCTTCAACTCGTCAAGCTCTACCTGGAGAAGGAGGGCTATCGTACGGTCACGGCCTCGACCGGATCGGAGGGGCTGGCCCAGGTTCGCGCTGAGAAACCCGACCTCATCGTGCTCGATCTGATGCTGCCCGAGATAGACGGACTCGAAATCTGCAAACGCCTTCGCTCAGCCCCCGATACCGCCATGCTCCCGATCATCATGCTCACGGCCAAAGCCGAAGAATCGGATACCATCATCGGCCTGGAGTTAGGCGCCGACGACTATGTGACCAAACCCTTCAGCCCGAAAACGCTGGTCGCGCGGGTCAAAGCGCTCTTCCGCCGGTTAGAACGGAAACCGGAGGATGGTCCGACCCGGTTTACTTATGGCGGGCTCACTCTGGATCTCACCCGACATGAAGTCACGGTGAAGGGGAAAGAAGTCCCCCTCACGGCAAAAGAGTTCGGCCTGCTGGAGCATCTGCTCCGCCATCCGGGACGCGTGCTGACGCGGGACGTCCTGCTCAATGCGGTGTGGGGCTATGAGTACTACGGAACAACCCGAACCGTCGACGTGCATATCCGACGGCTCAAGCAAAAGCTGCCGTTGCTGGACGACGCAATTCTCTCAGTGAAATCGCTCGGCTATAAGCTCAAAGACCCGGACGGATCGGAATGAGGCTCTCGATCCGCTGGAAGGTGGCCCTCGGCAGTCTCCTCGCGGTGACCTGCGGACTCGCAGTAGCGGGTCTGTTGGCCATGCAATCGCTCGAGCAACAAGAAATCACCCAACTGAGCGAGATGCTGGACGCCAGAAGCAATCTGGTGGCGTATGGGCTCCAGCCGGCATTGGCAGCCCCCCCATCCCCGGAACAACAGCCACACCTGAGAGACACTGTCCGCCAGTTGGGAGCCAGGGCACTGGCTCGGGTGACCGTGGTCACCGAAGACGGCACCGTCATCGCGGATAGTGCGGTTGACGATGCCGGCCTCTCCGCCGTCGAAAACCACCTCTCCAGACCTGAAATTCAGCAAGCCCTCGCGACGGGGCAAGGACGAGATATTCGCGCCAGCCACACGACCGGCGCTCGCACCATGTATCGCGCGCTCCGGACAGAGCTGCGCCATGAAGGCAAGACCGTGATCCTGCGCCTCGGCCTTCCGATGACGATGCTGGAACGGGAGACGGCCACACTCCAGCGCCACCTGGTCATCGCTCTTGGGGTCGCCTTTCTGATGGCCCTTCTGCTCAGCCTCTGGATGGCCCGCAACATTACGAAGCCGCTCTCAGATATCGCCAGTGTGGCTCGCCGGCTTTCGGCGGGAGATACGACGATTCGCATCGAGACTCACTCGCACGACGAAGTCGGCCTCCTGGGCGATACCCTCAATCAGATGACCGACCAGCTTCGCACCAAGATCGACGAACTCTCGGAAGATCGCGCGCAACTGCTTGCCATGCTCACCTCCATGGTCGAAGGGGTCATGGTCCTGGACTGCCGGGGACGCATTCTCCAGATCAATCCGGCTCTCGAACGAATGTTTGATGTCCGCCGCACCGAGATCCGTGGCCAGATCAGCACGGAGGTGCTGGCCCATCCGGAATTGAACGGGCTGATCACCACCATCCTCGCGAATCGGGCCGGCCAGGAAGCGGAGATTGTCCTCATGCCAGGAGGACGCTGCCTGCATATCGAAACGTCGGTGGCCGGGTGCGAGCGCGAGAACGAAGCCTGCGCCGTCCTGGTCTTCCACGACATTACCGAACTGCGCCGCCTTGAAAAAATCAGAAAAGACTTCGTGGCCAATGTGTCGCATGAATTGCGCACGCCCCTGACTTCAATCAAGGGCTACGTCGAAGCGCTCTTGGATGGGGGAAAAGACGACCCGGACACGGCCGTCAATTTCCTCACGATTATTCTGAAGCAAAGCGACCGGCTCAATCTGATTATCGAAGACCTGCTGGAGTTGTCCAAGATTGAATCAGGCCGAGTGTCGTTCAAAGAAGATCCGCTCGATCTCCGCAGTTTGATCGAACGGGCCCTCTCGATGATCAAACCCCTGGCCGACAAAAAAGGCCATCGATTGGTCTCCCGCATCGACGACCGCCTCCCGCCCATTGCCGGAGACGAAGGCCGTCTCGCGCAGGTGCTGACCAATCTCCTCGACAACGCCGTGAAATATACGCCCGGGCAAGGAACCATTACGGTCACGGCCAGAAGCTTGCCGGACCAGCATGTAGAGCTGGCCGTGGCCGATACCGGACTCGGCATACCGGAGCAGGATCGCCCGCGGGTCTTCGAACGCTTCTACCGGGTCGACAAGGCCCGTTCACGCGAGCTAGGAGGAACCGGGCTCGGCCTCGCCATTGTGAAGCATATCGTGGAGGGACATGGAGGACAGGTATGGGTTGAGGCTCACGCTCCGCAGGGGAGCCGCTTTGTGGTGCGGCTACCGATCACCCGCCAGATGAGAGGCCCCCTTCACACCAAGGATGACAAGATCATATAGACGATGGCACCCAGGGCACCCGCCCCCGGCATCGTAAAGATCCAGGCGGAGAAAATCTTCGTCGTCACACCCCACCGCACTGCCGAGAGGCGCTTCGTCGCCCCGACCCCGAGAATCGATGAGGTAATGGTGTGCGTCGTGCTCACCGGCAGACCGAAATGCGCCGTGAACAACAGCACGCTCGCCGCACCCGTCTCAGCCGCAAATCCATGAACCGGTTCCAGCTTGACGATTCGCATCCCGAGCGTGCGCATGATGCGCCAGCCGCCGACCATCGTACCTGATCCCATCGCGAGTGCGCAGGCCACGATCACCCACGTCGGCACTGCGGCAGTAGCGGCCAGCTGGCCGGATGCGACCAATGCGAGGGTGATAATTCCCATGGCCTTTTGTGCGTCATTGGACCCGTGGCTGAACGCCATGAAACTCGCGGAAAGCAGCTGCAGCCGGCTGAAGACTTTTTGCGCCACCCCCCGCGACACTCTGAAAAACGACCAGCTCACCGCCACCATGACCAGGAGCCCCATCAAGAACCCGAAGAGGGGCGAGAAAATCATCGCCTCAAGGATCGCCCGCAGCCCTTTGAACTGCACGACCGACCAGCCCCCGTGCGCCACGGCCGATCCAACCAGGGCACCGATCAAGGCATGCGAAGAACTCGTCGGCAATCCCAGAATCAGCGTGACGAGATTCCACAGAATCGCGCCGGCCAGCGCAGCACCCACCACCACACTGGTGATGGCCTCGGGAAAGACGATCCCGCCTCCGATCATCTTCGCCACAGCCGTGGAGAAAAATGCGCCGGCGACATTGAGGAGACCGGCCCACATGACGGCCGCCAGGGGGCTCAGCACCCTGGTCGACACCACCGTCGCCACGGCATTCGCACAATCATGCCAGCCATTCGAAAAATCGAACAGCAAGGCCAAGATCACAGTCAGCAGGAGGAATCCGGTCAAATCGGGCATGGTCGTCCAGAAATAAATAAGAAGCGTATCGCTCAGTTATGCTTCAACACGATCCGCTCAAGAATATTGGCCACATCTTCACAGCGGTCGGTCCCCGCCTCGAACGTTTCGTAGATCTCTTTCCACTTGATGACGGAGATTGGATCAGTTTCTTTCTCAAACAAGCCGGAGATCGCGTCACGGGATACACGATCGGCTTCATTCTCCAGGCTGTTGACCTGCACGCTGCATTCGTTGATCTGCGCATGCGACATCCCCACACGGTCGACCGCCTGTCCGACGGCGACGGAAGCTTGGTAGAGAATGTCGGCCAAGCGAATCGCCGATTCGGTCGGCTGCGTGATTTTATAGATGACAAACCTGTCGGCCACGGCTTCAACCGCATCGAGGATGTCGTCCAGCGCGCTGGCCAGATCGTGAATGTCTTCGCGATCGATGGGCGTGATAAACGTCTGATTGAGCTTGGTCGCGATGTCGTGCGTAATGCCGTCGCCAATATGCTCGACATCTTTAATGTGCTTCGCTTGCGCCGCAGGGTCGCGGAACTGCTCCATCATGACCTTGAGCAGACGACTGCCTTCAATCATGTTGTGGGCAGCCTTCTTGAACATCTCGAAAAAGGCTTCCTCTTTTGGTATGAGACTAAACATCGCAGTCCACGCTCCTGGAATAGATACGTTGCCCCATGTCGATCATCCTCTCCCCGTCACAACCTGATGCCGCCCGAACGGAAACCAACCGCTCCTCACCAACGCACCAATCCGGTTGCCCAGGTCAAACCACCACCGAAGCTTCCCAATAACACCGCGTCACCGGCTTGAATCTTTCCGGCCCGGACTGCCGCATCCAGCGCAATCGGCAGGGAGGCAGAGGATGTATTCCCGTACCGATCGATCACTGACGTCAGCCGATCGGCAGAGACGCCTAAGCGGTCGGCTACGTTCGAGAGAATCCGCCCGTTGGCCTGATGGAGCACCACCTGACCGAGTTCGCCGACTGTGATGCCGAATTCCCTTACAAGATCCTGTACCGCCCGCTCAACCCGCCTGACGGCAATCCGAAATAGCGACGCGCCCTGCATCCGCAACACATGATCGCGCCGAGCCACCGTCTCTGCCGACGTCGGCACCCGGGATCCTCCAGCCGGCACGCGAATCAAATCATGCTTCGCCCCATCTGAATGGAGTCGAATCCCGAGTACGCCAGGCCCATTCGGACTCTGATCGTCTTCGCCCCGCACCACGACAGCCCCCGCACCATCACCGAATAAGACCGCCGTCGCCGCGTCCGTGGCATCTAAGAATCTCGACTTTACTTCAGCCGCCACGACCAGGCAGGTTTTTGCCTGTCCGCTCCGAATCATGGCGTTGGCCATGGATAACCCATAGAGAAACCCCGAGCAGGAGGCGGACACATCGAATGCCGCCACTCCACGGCACCCTAAGCCCCGCTGGACAAAACAGGCCGTGGAGGGAAACGCCATATCCGGCGATGTGGTCGACACGATGATCGCATCGACCTCGCCCGCCTCGCAGGCAGCGGCCTGAAGGGCTTGCCGACTGGCCTCGATAGCCAAATCCGACGCTCCCTGGCTCTCGGCGGCCCAGCGCCGCTCGCGGATTCCGGTCAGTCGCTCAATAGTGTCCGGCGTGATCCCAAGCGACCCTGCGATCTCACTATTGGAGACAATTCTCTCAGGAAGGTAGCTTCCGGTTCCCAACACACGCATTCGTTTCATGGTGTTCGACAACTCTTATGCTGCCAGGCCATTCGTTTTGGTTTCACTTGATGCGCGGCGGGATTATAGGGGGCAGCGGGGAGCCGGTCAACCAACTCGGGTCAGCATTGCTTTTGAGCCTCTTTCTTGTTATGAATCTACAGATCTATGCAGCCAATCTTCTGTTTCCACAGTCTTTCTAAGAACGTTCTGCGTCATCAGGCCTGCATGCTCATGGGTGGCCTCGTGCTGGCCTCGTTGCTGGCCGTCGGATGCTCCAGCACACCCAAAGAACCAGCCTCTACGGGGAAGAAGTCCGTCGGGGGAACCGACGAGCAACTCTTCTTCGGCGACACGATCGAAAAAAACTACGACCCCAATGTCATCATGAAGCGGGGAGAGGCCTTCTTCGACAAAGAAGAATATGCGGAAGCACTGGTTGAGTATAACCACTTCCTTGACCTGCATAAGACTCACATCCTTGCCCCCTATGCTGCCTTCAGAATCGGTGAAACCCATTTTAAGATGGCCAAATCGATCGATCGGGATCCTGAGCCGCTCAACAAGGCCATTACGGCATTGGAGCGCATGCGTAAAGACTTTCCGGGAAGCCGGTACGATGTTCAGGCCCAACAGAAAATCCAGGAATGCCACGATTGGCTGGCCCAGACGCACCTGTTCGTCGGGCAATTCTATTACCGCCGCGAGTCGTATCTGGCGGCGGCTCACCGATTTGAACAGATCATGAAGATCTACCCGGATAAGCCGGTTGCCCCTGATGCACTGTATTTCTTGGCAAAAAGCTATCACGCGCTGGGTGCAGACGATTGGGCTGCCGACAACCTGACCCTCCTGGCTGAGAAATACCCGAACAGCAAGGTGGCTGCAGACGGACGGTCGCTCCTGGCTAAAATCGGCGGGAAGAAGCCAGACACCATGATTGCTAAAGACTCAGCGGCCACACCGTTTTCAGATGCCCGCCCCTATGCACCTCCGAGCAACGGGTCGAACATTCCAGACCTCCCCAACCCAACCGCTGCATTCGGTGCGCTCAAATTACCCTCGGCCAATGCCCTTAGCCAATCCTTCACCGCCTGCCGCCTCGGCGCCTGGTGCTGAGGAGCGGCCTCACACACAGCTTACTTTTGAGAAAAAGCTAGCGCTTTCTGGCGAGTTGAATCACGAGAACAGCGTCGATTGTTGCGGGATGTTCAAAACGATCTTCCGGCTAGGCCGCAGGTGAGAACAGGACCGAGGCGTACCCTTTGGGGTACGTTGAGGGACTGAACGAGCCGAGAACGACGCTGGAGATCGTTTTCAACATCCCGCTATTGGCTGAGATACCAGCCGATGCCGTATCGTTCAAGAAAGCTCGTAATCATCGTGAGCGAATTGGCGTAGATCATGACGCCCACGACGATGAGCAACACGCCGCTCACTGTTGACACGCCCCACAGATAGGCCCGCACCTCTTTAAAATAGGCCAGGAACCGATCGACTCCCAGCGCCGTGAGAAACAGCGGCAAGCCCAACCCCAAGGAATAGCAACCCAACAAGACCACCCCGCTCCACAGCGAATCGGTCGTGCTGGCGTAAAGGAGAATGGTTCCCAACACCGGCCCAACACAAGGCGTCCATCCGGCCGCGAAGGCGATTCCGATTAAGAATGAACCTAGATAGCCGACCGGGCGATTGCGAAACTGGTACCGATGCTCCATCTTCAAGAAGTTCAGATTCAGAATTCCCAGGAGATATAACCCGAACACAATGATCATCAATCCGCCAATACGCCGGATGTGATCCTGATAGGTAATGAGGACTTGTCCCAGCAGGCTGGCCGATGCCCCAAAGGCGATGAACACGGACGAAAATCCGCCGATGAACAAGAGCGCATTCAGAATGATGGCGGACTTGAACTTATTTCGCTCGCTCGCATCCGTCAGCTGCTCGATGGAGAGACCGGTGATGTAGGAAATATACGACGGGACAAGCGGTAACACGCAGGGCGATACGAAGGACAACAGGCCGGCTGAAAAAGCGGCGAGCAGTGAGATCTGTGGAATGGACTGGACCATGGTCAGGACTTCATGAGGGCCTGAATCAACTCGCGCGCGTCTGGGCCTCCCCAGTCACGGGCGCCCGGCACTTTCTGCCTGACGATCCCGTTGCGATCGACCATGAAGGTCATGGGCAAACTCCGCGCGCCATACATCAGTCCGATGCGGTACTCTGCATCGTGCAAGATCGGGAAGGTAAACCCCATTTCCTGTTGGAAGGGTCGGGTCACCGCCGCCCCTTGCGGATCGGTGGAGACCGCAAGGATCTCGAAATCTTTCCGGGAATAACTCCGATACAGCTGTTCCATCGCCGGCATCTCAATCCGGCAGGGACCGCACCAGGTTGCCCAGAAATTCACCAGCACCACTTTCCCGCGCAGCTGCGCGAGCGACACGGTGTTTCCGTTCAGATCGCGCAGCTGAAAATTGGGGGCTTCATCGCCTACCTTGACGATTCCACGCTCGGCAACAGGCCGAGGGAGAAAACCGGCATCATCGCCCAACTCAGCAAACACTCCCCTCGATGCAGCTAAGACACAGAAACCGATGAGAAGCAGCCCCATCAATCGTGGCATCATAACGCCCCCTCACTACTGCCTGGCTTCATCGTACCACGGTCCTGGGGGAATGCGGGCTTAGGGGTTACATTCAGCAGCGCCGCCAAGGTCTTGAGATTGTCGATCCTCGTCCAGTCTTTCGGCCCGATGATGATCTCGCGCACAATTCCCTGCTGATCGATGATGAACGTTTCAGGAACGCCCAGCCGCTTATACGGCTTGTCCGTGATGCCCCATGAATCGATGAGCACCGGAAAGGTCAGATTGAGGCTCTTCACAAACGGAGGAATATCTTTGGTCGTCGTCACCCGATCGATACTCACGGCCAGCACCACTAGCCCGTCTTTCTCGAAGCTCTTGTTGAGCACTTCCATTGACGGCATTTCTTCCCGGCACGGGGCACACCACGTGGCCCAGAAATTCAAAAAGACCACTTTCCCGCGAAAGTCTGAAAGACGGTGCGGCTTGTCGTTCAGATCAGTCAATACAAAATCCGGCGCGGCCTTGCCGACCACCAACGGCTCATACTTTGAACTTTGCAGCCAGACAATGGCAAACGTCACCGCAAGCACGATTGCGCCGGCGGCCAGGATGAACAGACGCGAACCGCCCTTCGATTGCGCGTGAACACTGGCTTGAGAAGAAGTGGATTGATCAGCCAAAACTAATCCTCCTTAACATCTTGCGTCATGCTCAAAATGGTCTTCCGGCAAGGCCGCAAGGAATGTGAAGGCCGAGGCGTACTCCCAGTACGTTGAGGCGTTCACATGACTGAGAACGCCGCTGGAAGCCACTTTCAGCTTGACGCTAAGCGTAGGCGTGCAAGCCGGAAAGCAAGAAATTCACGCCCCAGAAACAGAAAATGACCATCAAGAATCCGAACACCGCATAGATCGCCGCTTTATGCCCTTCCCATCCGCGGGTCATCCGGGCATGAATGTAGGCGCCGTAGATGAGCCAGACGATCAGCGACCAGGTTTCCTTGGGGTCCCAGCTCCAATAACCGCCCCAGGCATAATTCGCCCACATGGCGCCGAGAATGATTCCGAAAGCCAGCATCGGAAACCCGACGGTGATGGCTTTGTAGCCTAACTCGTCGATCGTTTCGAGATCCGGAAACGCAGCAAAGAAGCCTGTCGTTTTCCCGAGGCGCTCGGCTCGCTCTTTGAAGAGATACATCACGCCCAGGCCACCGGCCATGGCAAAGGCGGCGTAGCTCGTCAGCGTCACGGACACATGAATGTAAATCCAATAGCTGTTGAGCGCCGGCACCAGCGGCTCCGCCGTCTGATAGCGGTAGGGCAGAAGCGACGCCGCGCCCATCGCGATAAACCCGATCCCGACGACAAAGGCCCCGACCGCCTTGATCTTGTAGCGCATCTCCAGCAGTACGTAGCCGAGAATAATTGCCCAGGAAACATAGGCCATCGCCTCGAACTGATTCGACCACGGAGCGAACGTGCCGGAATGTTCCATCCGCTCGAACGCCCGCGTGAACAACGCGCCGGTGTTTAACATCCACCCGAAGATGGTCACGAGCGTCGCGACCTGGCCGAGCTGCGTCGCCCACACGCCGTCACGCTCATCGAAATTCTCAGGGAGGTGCCCAGCCGGGGCGAGCGCCATCGTCGGACGACGGGCAAACAAATAGCCGATATAGAGCACCAAGGCGGCCAGATACAGCCAGAAGGTCATATCGAACAGGAACAATGATTTCATCATCACATCCTCCGTCTATCGACTGCGCAGAGACTTGCGCTGCTGCATCATACCCAAGGACGAGGCCGGTCGCTACCGGCTCATGCCTTGAACGTCTGGATCTTTTCCGTCAGCTTACGAAACTCCTTTTGAAAGTCGATCTGGCTCTTGTGGGTCGTCCCGCCGAGATGGACGGTCACCCCCGTCTGCCCCGGCACAATCTTGGCCCACAGACGGCGGTGGAAGATGAACGACGAAAGAGTAATCCCCACCACGATCATCGTACAACCGGTCCACACAATGTTGATCCCGGGATTCTTCGCGATCTGAAGCCCCGTGAACTTTCTGGGCTTATACCCGACCAGCTCAAATTGATACTTGGAATCTTTGATGTTGAAGAGATCGGGGAATTGCTGAAAAATCCAAGGAGTCGCCTGCACTGAATCCCGCTCAGTGATCACCAGCTTCACGGCAGGATTGGCATGCTCGATGGTCTTCGAATAGACCTTCTTTTCCGTGGAGTTGAAGGCAAAGTCTGCAACGAAATCCGTGATCGACAGTTTCACCTTGAGATCGGGCAGCGACTGTTCCTTCTGCCATTCGAGGTCGACGGTCTTTAGCACCTTGTCCGTCTCTTTGTCCTTGATGTTGACCCGCGCGACTTCGACCTGATCCCACGCATCGCCATAGCTGGATTGATAAAACCAGATCCCCTTGTAGACCAGCGGATCATTTACCGAAATCGTCTTGGTGGCCACCGACTGCCCGCCATCCACCACCGTCAAGGTGCTGTTGTACGATTTGACCGACCCGTTCTCGTGATAGTCGATCCAGAACTTATCGACCTTCAAGTCAAAATTGCCTCGGGGGATATGATAGGTCTGGCCTTCCAGGCACACGCCAAACTCTTGAAAGCCATAGTAGGTCCCGAGCAACCCGCCGAAAATAATAACGGTGGCGCTCAAGTGGGCCATGTGAGCGCCGACGCGCCCCATCACTCCTTTGGTGGCGTAGACGGTAACTTCTCCCGGATCATTCTTGGCGAGGACGCGGTAGCCCTTCGTCACGAAATGGTGCACCAACTGCTGGGCTACGGCCTCTTTGGTGTTGTCGAGGGGAATTTCCGCCTGCTGCTTCATATTCTTGACGAACGCCATCGTGACGCCCACCTTGTCCTGCTTCATGGACCGCCAGACAGAGGGGAAGCGCTTATAAAAGCAGGTCAACGAGTTGACGCAGAGCAGGCCGAGGAGACTGGTGAACCACCAGGTGTGATAGACATCTGTAAACCCGAGACGGAGAAACCACCGATAGGCGTTCTCCCCGTACTCCTGGACATAGACTTCCGCCCGCTCGCCCTGCTGGATCACCGTCCCGATCGTCGCGGTGATCGCGATAAACAAAAACAGAAAGATCGCGAGCTTGACAGAAGCAAAAAATTCAACGAGTTCACGAGAGAACTCCTCCCAGCCGAGGCCGGGAGTCGATGGACGAATGGATGGTTCTTTCGGAAGGGCGTCAGGTTGGCTGTTCATGCGGCTCTATATTCGTTTTCGGCCTGGGCAAGACTCACTCGTACGGAGAATTTTGGATGATTTCCAAAACAATCTGCTGCCGATTCTCTCGGCATCTCCGCCTAGTCTACGTCGAGGCCGAAGTATTGGATTGCAGAAGCACTTCTAAGTGCGCGAAAATTTTGTCATCTTACAAGTGGATTTTGTCGAGTGTCAAGCAACGCCAACCCGCCCAGGAAGGCATGCCCCTACTATCGAATAAATAGACAAAAGAGCCTTACTCCGTTAAGATTCAGCCAATTCTACAGAAACGAACCCGTCGCGGGCACAGTGCTCACCTGGCCAGACACCACACAGACGGTTTTCGACAACCAGAAACTAGAGGGGGTTCATGAGAAACAATTATCTATTTACTTCTGAATCAGTCACCGAAGGGCATCCCGATAAGATTGCCGACCAGATTTCCGACGGAATTCTGGACGCGATTCTTGCCCAGGATAAATATTCTCGCGTCGCCTGCGAAACGATTCTCACGACCGGCATCGCCTTCGTCGCTGGTGAAATCTCGACCAAGGCCTATGTTGAAATTCCCGATATCATCCGCGAAGTGATTAGAGACGTCGGCTACAACGATGCGTCATGGGGATTCGACTCCCACACCTGCTCGGTCTTGACGGCCATCCACCAGCAGTCCGGCGATATCTCCATGGGCGTGGATTCCGGCGGCGCCGGCGACCAGGGCCTGATGTTCGGCTATGCCACCAACGAAACAACAGAGTTAATGCCGCTGCCGATCGTCTTGGCCCATCGCCTTACCAAGCGTCTGGCCGAAGTGCGTAAGAAAAAGATTCTCAACTGGGTGCGCCCGGACGGCAAATCCCAGGTGACCGTCGAATACAAGAACGGCAAGCCGGTACGAATCGATACGATTGTAGTCTCCACGCAACACAGCCCCGATGTCACCAACAAGCAGATCGAACGCGACATCATGGAAAAGGTCATCAAGCCCGTCATGCCGAAGGGGCTCTACAACCCGGCCAGCGTGAAGCACCACATCAACCCGACCGGCCGTTTCGTGGTCGGTGGCCCGATGGGTGACACCGGTCTCACCGGCCGCAAGATCATCGTCGATACCTACGGCGGCCATGGCAGCCACGGGGGCGGCGCGTTCTCCGGCAAGGATCCGACAAAGGTGGATCGTTCAGCCTCGTATATGGCCCGCTATATCGCTAAGAACATCGTCGCAGCGGGCCTCGCCGACAAATGCGAAGTCCAGCTGGCCTATGCAATCGGCGTGGCCGATCCGGTTTCGGTGCTCGTCGACACCAAGAGCACCGAAAAAATGTCCGTCGAGAATCTCGACAAGATCGTGCGCAAGCATTTCCCGCTGACCCCGCGCGGGATCATCGATCACCTCAAGCTCCGCCGGCCGATCTTCCGCAAGACCGCAGCCTACGGGCACTTCGGCAGGAACGAACCGGAGTTCACCTGGGAAAAGACGGACAAGGCCAAAGCCTTGCGCCGGGACGCAGGTCTTTAGTTGCCATAGTCTCCGACCGATACGGCAGAGGGGGCAGGAGCATCATCCCTGCTCCCTCTTTTTCTGACGCTTCTTTATCAATCACGCATCTCACTCATCACGCAGGAGGGTTCTGTGGATTACGATGTGAAAGACATTAAGCTGGCGGACGCGGGCAAGTTAAAGATCGAATGGGCCGAAGCCACCATGCCGGTGCTGCGGCTCATCCGGAAGCGATTCAAACGGCAACAGCCGCTCAAGGGCGTACGGGTCACCGCCTGCCTTCACGTCACCACAGAAACCGCCAATCTGGCGATCACGCTGAAAGCCGGCGGAGCCGATGTGCGCCTCTGCGCCTCGAACCCCCTCAGCACGCAGGACGAAATCGCCGCCGCCCTCGTCCAGCACGAAGGGATTCCCACCTTCGCCATCAAGGGCGAAGACAACGCGACGTACTATCGCCATATCGAATCAGCCATCGCCCATCGTCCCCATCTCTCGATGGACGACGGCGCCGACGTCGTCTCGCACCTGCACTCCAAGCGGAAAGATCTCCTGCGCAACGTGATCGGTGGCACCGAAGAAACCACCACGGGCGTCATTCGCCTGCGCAGTATGGCCGAGAAGAAAGTCCTCAAGTTCCCGGTCATCTCCGTGAACGATGCCGACACCAAGCACATGTTCGACAATCGCTACGGCACCGGCCAGTCCACCATGGATGGCATCATTCGGGCGACCAACCGCTTGGTCTGCGGGTCCGTCTTTGTCGTCGCCGGGTACGGCTGGTGCGGACGCGGTATCGCCATGCGGGCCAAAGGCATGGGGGCCGATGTCGTCGTCACCGAAATCGATCCGTTGAAGGCCCTGGAAGCCGTGATGGATGGCTATCGGGTGATGCCGATGGAAGAAGCCGCCCCAATCGGCGATTTCTTCGTAACCGTGACCGGCAATTTGAAAGTCATTCGCGGCGAGCATTTCGCCAAGATGAAAGACGGCGCCATTGTCTGCAACAGCGGTCACTTCAACGTGGAGCTCGATATTCCGGCCTTGGAGAAATTGGCCAAGAAACGGAAAGTCGTCCGCGAGGGCGTGGAACAGTTCACCTACAAGAACGGCAACCGCGTGAGTCTTCTCGGTGAGGGCCGCTTGGTCAATCTCGCGACCGCCGAAGGCCACCCTTCCAGCGTCATGGACATGAGCTTTGCCAACCAGGCGCTCGCTGCCGAATACATCGTGAAGAACTATAAGATGCTCGAGAAGAAGGTATATCCGGTCCCCGCCATCATCGACAAAGAAATCTCCCGACTCAAACTTGCCGGCATGGGCGTGAATATCGACAAGCTGACGAAGGAGCAGGAGAAGTATCTGGCCAGCTGGGAAATGGGAACCTAAGCAGCTCTCACAAGACCGGACAATCAAAGGCCCGCTGGTTTATCACCAGCGGGCCTTTGCATTTTTCTACAGATAGCTCACCGGGTCAGGGAGGGGCTGAGCAACCCGTCCATTGATAGATCCCGTTACGAGAACGACTGTTTACTTGGCAGGGAGCTTAACACTCACAGCACCTCCGAGGTCTCCCTCGTTCGCGCCTTCTTTTTTGTATCCAGAGACATCCGTGTCGCCCTTCGGCCCGCCATGACAACCCATGCAGCCTTTCCCATAGAAGAGTGGCAACATGACCCGCACATCTCCACCAACCGTCTCGCTCGCGATCTTGTCTCCCTGTCGGGGATAACTTGGGTCACCGAGCTTCTTCATCATTCCGGCTTCAAAATCGTCTGCCTTATTTTTTGGGTTTCGAAGCAGCCCATCTGTTGTCGTCTGTTTCATGTAGATGCTGGTCTTGGCCGTGAACCCAGCGGCAGTCTGTGTTCCGAAATGCGCCGGCGTAAAACCCTTATACCCGATACCAGGCTTATTGATCGTTGCCTGATTGTCGGCAACGGTCTGTTTTGCCGCGGCCACGAGCTCCGGGAGAAGCTTCTTTGCCGTTTCAGGCACACTACTCCCTTTCAAATTACCTAAGTCGACTCCGGTTCGCCCTTTGAATTTCTCCGTGAGTTGTTGAGCAAATACATCCGGAGTAAACCCCTTGTCCCCTTTACCCGCATCATTGATCAAGGGCTGATTGGCCGCAACAGCGCCACGTCCGGCATCGAGCAGGATAGCCAGAAGACGCCCCGTTTCTACCGCATCATCCCCGGCAGAGGCCGACAATGGCCCAAGCAGAGAG
Organism: Nitrospira sp.; assembly: GCA_040081095.1. Lineage (GTDB taxonomy): Bacteria > Nitrospirota > Nitrospiria > Nitrospirales > Nitrospiraceae > Nitrospira_D. The sequence goes on along the minus strand of JBEBHO010000046.1, from coordinate 21,906 downwards.
ATACACATGACACCTAGAGCGTGAAGTAATCCTCGACGGATCATAGAACCTCCTTGGTGTGTGAACAGGACTGACGGACTTCTCGAAAGGAAGATAAGTGCGGAGAGAGAATGAATGAGGGCACTATACTCTCATTGGTATCGTGTACCAATAAGAAATTTTGAGCCGCGATCAATTGCGCTCACGTGCAACCTACCTGTGCAGGCTGCACGAAATCCATGCCTGATATGCTGATAGCCACATCGCCAACGACAATGAAATCTCCCGCCTCAAACTCGCCGGCATGCCCTTCGTCAGCTTGTCGATGTTCACGCCCATGGTGCAGAGCAGGCACTCTCAGTGCTCGCCCACCGTGCACGCAAGACTAATCAGATTTCTATATAGCAGGCGGTGCTCGGTGAATGCGCGCAAGTGAGAGCGCCCGCACCGCACCTGCTGGGGGAAAAGAAGAAAGGCCACCTCAGTTGAGGCGGCCTTTCTATTTCTTCAACAACTTGCTCGCCAACACATCCGAGTCTTATTAACTTGGACTGGAAGGAGGCGCTTCATTTACTTGCGCCCCTACTTTAGCAGGCTGAGGAACGGGTATCAGTCCTCCCTGATTAGACATTCCAAAAACAACCGTATTCCCCACAGAACTCTGTAACACCCTCAGCTGTAGAAGCGCTGGATTCTTCTCAACCATTTGGGCAGCGTTGGCGAGGCTTCTCAAGGCTGCAGTCTCTCCACGTGCCTTCTCCAACGCGGCTAACCCTTCCTTCTTAGCCGCAACAACTTGAGCAAAGATGTTCTTTAACTGGCCAGGGAACATGATGTCTTTAATATGGACCGAGTGAAGTTGGATGCCTAGCTCCGTACATTTACCCTCCGTCATCTCTTTTAGTTTATTGCCAAGTTGGTTTCGTCTTTCAAGAAGTTCATCTGCCGTCGCTGATCCTATGACACTTCTGAGGGCAACCTGAAGCTCAAGATATAAAGCGGCTTGATAGTCTTGTACATTGTTAACGGCTTTATCAGCGGCCACGATCTGAAACGATGCGGCCAAGCTAATTTTCAGACTGATACTGTCTGCACTCAATACTTCTTGCCCAGGAATCGTGATGGAACGCGGGCGGAGATCAAGTATGGATATTGCCGTGAAATAAGGCAGATACCAGTATTGGCCCGCCTTAAGCACCCCGACAAAGCGCCCACTAGAATACTTAAGTCCGCCCTGATACTCGTAGATAGTCAGTCGTCTTACCCAATAGCGACTAACTATGACCACTGCTAGCCCAATTGCCGCCACAGGTAGAAACATTTCCATCTCGATTGCCTTTCGGTGAATTTATGGCCCATTTCAAGGAGTCTCAAATCAATAGCGGGGGACTTTACCCACAAGGCTAATGATCTGTTGCGTTTCCGCTAACTCCCTGAAATGAAGCCTGGTGGGGGAATCGAACCCCAGAGCCTTCCGGCGCCCCAGAGAAGCGCAGAACCATTGTGACGATGCCACTTGGTTGCTTCATGCTCCTCTGACGCAAGCTTAGGCCGCAGGGTATTCTCTCGCAAGTAATAGTTGGAAACGTGACGACACTTTGCAAGACGAACAAGTTACGCTTACTTGCCACTTCAAGTCATCAAATCCTGTTAAGAGGCAAGACCTCAGATAGCCCGCCCAAATTGTTCTGGGCTCAACTCCTATGTGGTAAAGTACAACCAGGTGCCGCGGTCATGCCGATCGGAGGCTCCCATGAAATCCATAACGTTCACCCCCCTCTCGCTCTCTGATTACGACATCTCCCCTGAACAGGGCTTTCTCCAATCTGATCCGCTGGAACAGCTGCCGGACTCACCAGTGCTCAACCAGCTTGGGCACGAGTTGCCAAAGTTGCTGAGCGCGCGAAAGGTGCGGGAGTTCATCGACGGACAGCGGCAACTCCTCCCGTCTATCCCCGCCACATGGCGCGATCGGGACTATCGGGCTGCGATGCGAATTCTCTCATTTGCCGGTCATGCGTATGTGTGGGAGGTGCCGGATCAACCGGCCGCAACGCTGCCGCCGCAACTCGCGCAACCCTGGTATACCGTCGCGCTGAAACTGGGCCGTCCCCCGGTCCTCTCCTATGCGTCCTACGCGCTCGATAACTGGCGGCGACTCGATCCCGCCAAGCCCATTGAGCTCGGCAACATTGTGCTCCTTCAGAATTTTCTTGGCGGCTTGGATGAAGAGTGGTTTGTGGTCATCCACATTCAAATCGAGCGACAGGCAGGACCGGGATTGGCCGGACTGATTCAGGCCATCAATGGAGCAGCGAGTGGACACCAGGATGACGTGCTGGCCGGACTTCAATCACTCGCTGCCGCTCAGACCGCGATGAGAGACACGCTGCTGCGTATGAAGGAACGCTGCGATCCCTATGTGTATTACAACCGCGTGCGTCCCTATATTCATGCCTGGAAAAACAACCCTGCGCTGCCCGATGGCCTCATGTATGAAGGCGTCGAGGCCTATGGCGGAAAGCCGCAACAGTTCCGCGGTGAAACCGGCGCGCAAAGTTCCATCGTGCCCTGCCTTGATGCCGGGTTGGGTATCTCTCATGCTCCCGACCCTCTCACTGTGTATCTGCAAGAAATGCGGGAGTATATGCCTCCACGACATCAGGATTTTCTCCGCGCAATTGAGCTGGCGACTGATACAGACGGCAGATCGTTGCTCTCTGGATATATCCGCGATCAGAAATCACGCCATCCCGATCTCTGGAAATCCTATTGCACCTGCGTGGATCTACTCGCACAGTTTCGCGAGGTCCATGTCGGATACGCCGATAGCTACATCCATCGCCAACACCAAGTCCATGCCAGCAACCCCAGCGCTGTAGGAACGGGCGGCACGCCCTTCATGGCCTATCTCCAGAAACACTTGGACGAGACGAAGCGCGCCATCGTTGACTAGCCCCGCCGAGCGGCGTATCGTTTCGCACGCTCATCTTACCTCTGAGGTTTCATCATGCAGGCTACTTCGGCCTATGACCCTCGCCTCGCACGGGATTTGATCCTCGACGAGCTCTTCGACCTCTCTCTCTACAAAGCGCTTCGGGGTGTGACTCAACCAGACGTCCATGGCACGTTGGATGAATTGATCAAGGTTGAAACCGCCCATCTCGCCTTCTGGCAGCGATTCTTCAATCTCAAACTAGAACAGCTCGACCTCGGCCGGCGAATCAAGTTGTCGGTCATGATGCTGGTCTGCCGGATCTTCGGCTCGACGGCAGTCCACCTGGTCCTCGAAGCGATCGAAGTGCACGGGGTACGGAAGTATCTGGCCGTCTGGCAGGCCTACCAGGGCAAGCCGCTGGCCGAGGCTCTGCGCGGAATTCTCATGGATGAATTCAAGCACGAGGACGTGCTCGTCACGGCCCTGACGCAACGGAAGATCAACCCGGAAAAGATTCGCAATATTTTCCTGGGGCTGAACGACGGCCTGGTAGAGATACTTGGCGCCGTGAGCGGATTCTTCGGAGCCTTCGGCAGCACCACGATGGTGCTCATTGCGGCCACGACCACTGCCGTGGCAGGCGCCCTATCGATGGCCGCCGGCGCATTCCTGGCGCTCAATTCTGAGAAGGAAGTGAAATCAACCGAGGTGGCAAAGAAAGTCTTCTTGGGCGAGGAATCGGAGTTCACTCCGATGGAAGAGCAACCGTTGTCATCGGCGCTGGTCGTCGGCTCAGCCTACCTGCTGGGTGCCGTCGTCCCAGTCTTCCCCGTGCTGGTCGGCGCAACCGATGCACTGTTTTCCGTCCTGACGGCAGGAGTCATGGTCGTGCTGGTCTCAACGATTCTGTCGTTCTTATCCGGCATGGATATTAAACGACGCATCATCCTCAACCTAGTGATCATCACCGTGGCGGTCAGCATCAGCTATGGCATCGGAATTGTGGCGAAGAGCTACTGGGGGATTGCGCTGTAGTCGCTATCGTGCAGAAAACATGGGAAGCTCGCGTGAGCCTTCCGCCTCTCGTTGAATACGCTCCCGTTCAGCCCGGGAGGCTTCCAACACATCGTGCAGCATTTCATCTGTCATTTGCGTCATCTGCGCCGCCGCATCTTTCATATCGGCATGTTCCACCGCGCGTGAGAGCACTTCCGATTTGGTCGCACCCTTCTTTTGTCCCATGAACGGTTTGGTGATCAGGTATACCACGTCACGCACCGGCATGAATCGCATGAATCGACGGAGCAAGCGGATCGTCTGGATCGGGTAACAGAAAAGCTTGTACATGAACAGCTTCTGAAGGCCCTTCTGCCGGACGCGATTGATGGTCTCCCCCGGCAGGCAAGTCGGATCAATCTCAGAACACTTGAAGTACTTATACCAATCTGTCGATTCCTGCACCAGCCCGCGCTTCACATATTCCTGCCAGAGCGGAGTCCCGCGATAGACGCAGAGCCGGTTGAAGCCGAAGGTATCCAGCGGCAGCTTGGCGGCAAAATCAAACGTGGCCTTCATATCTTCGACGGTCTCATCAGGATTACCGACGGTGAAGAATCCGTGCACGATTTCGATGCCGGCTTTCTTGGCATTCTTGACCGCCGTCGTCACCTCCGCCAGCGTCTGTTCCTTCTTCAGCCGGTCGAGAATCTTCTGACTGCCGCTCTCGATCCCGAACATGACGGTGCGGCAATGGGCCTTGGCCATCGCAGGAAAGAGATGCTGGGCTACGGAATCGACGCGCCCTTCAATGCCCCATTGAATCGTGAGCTTTTCATCCATGACGCCTTGGCAGATCGCCTCAATCCGCTTCGGCTGGAGCAGGAAGTGATCGTCCACGAAATAGACCGACCCATAGCCATGCTCTTCGAGATACTTGAGCTCGGCGACCACATGCGCAGGCGTTCGCGCGCGCCATTTCCCCTCATTAAAAATCGGGATGTCGCAAAACACACAAGGCCACGGGCAGCCGCGGGAGGTCTGCATTGTTGTGAATCGCTCCATCGACAGCACCGCCGGCACATCCAACGGCATGGACTCGATAAAGTCGAGCTTCAAGCTCTCTCGATCAGGGAAAGGCCACTGATCCAAGTGGCGTTCCATCGGACGGTTTGGATTGTGAACGACCTTCCCATCCTTCATCCACGTCAAGCTGGCCACGGCTTCCGGGCTGTCGAAATTAGACAGCAGATCAAGCAACAGCTGCTCGCCGTCACCACGGCAGACATAATCGACTTCAGGGCATTGCAATTTAACGAGCGGGGCATTGAGACTGGCAAAGACGCCGCCGAAAGCCAGTTTTACTTTTGGATTGGTCGCCCGAATCTGGCGCGCAAGAATTTTGGCGTAAGGATAACTGGTCGTACTCAGAAAGCTCAGGCCGACGAGATCCGGCTGCTCACGATTGATCTGATCGATGATGACGTCATTCGGCGTGTCGGGGTTCGCCTGATCGAACATCACGCACTCATGCCCGGCCTGTTTCACCACAGACGAGAGCGACATGATGCCGATGGGCGGGAAACCCATGACACGGATATTGCCGTTTTTCGCGCGGGTTTTTGCCGGAAGCGCGTAGAACTGCGGATCACGGACGTGGATCAGAAAAACTCGCAGACAGACTCCTTGGTTCAGCTCCAACTACAGCTGAGTACGCGAACACCGGAAAGATGCGACGGAAAGAGCAGCGCCTACAGTAAAAAACGCAATCCTTAAGGTGAGACTAGCACGATACTAGGTTCGGTGGAAGCGAATAGTTTAGGGATCGGCCCTTGTTCACGATGACGATCGCGTGATGAAGGCAGAGGCCGGATAGAGATCGGGGGTGCTGAGCGACGCTCAGCACCCCCGATCAACATACGCCGAAAGAAATTATTACCGGCCCAGCGCCAGCTTGATCGCGTTGCCGATCTCTGCCGGATTCTTCACGACCTTCACACCGGCTGATTCAAGCGTCTTCATTTTTTCAGCTGCCGTTCCCTTACCGCCTGACACAATGGCGCCGGCGTGGCCCATGCGTCGGCCTGGAGGTGCCGTGATTCCGGCGATAAAACTCACAACCGGCTTCTTCACATTCTTCTTGATGAACTCAGCGGCTTTCTCTTCGGCATCGCCACCGATTTCACCGATCATCACAATCCCCTGCGTCTCGGGATCTTTCTCGAACAGCGCCAACACATCGACGAATCCGGTTCCATTCACCGGATCGCCACCGATCCCGACGCAGGTCGTTTCGCCCAAGCCCAATGTCGAGAGCTGATGCACGGCTTCATACGTGAGGGTCCCGCTGCGCGAGACGACGCCGACGATGCCCTTCTTATGGATGAAGCCCGGCATAATGCCGATCTTCGCCTCATCCACCGTGATGACACCGGGACAGTTCGGTCCGATCAATCGCACGTCGCGGCCGTGTAACGCTCGCTTCACCTTCACCATATCGTTCACCGGAATACCTTCGGTGATACAGATGATCAGCTTGACGCCGGCATCGGCGGCTTCCAAGATCGCGTCGGCGCAGAACGGCGGCGGCACGAAAATCAACGAGGTATCGCAGCCCTCTTTCTTAACGGCATCACGAACCGTATTAAAAACGGGAATGCCTTCAACTTCCTGCCCGGCCTTGCCCGGCGTCACACCGGCCACAACTTTCGTACCGTAGGCCTTGCACTGGGTCGCGTGGAAGGAACCTTCTTTACCCGTGATCCCTTGCACCACTACTCGCGTGTTTTTATTGACGAGAATACTCACAATTAACCTCTTTTCTTATCTTCTCTCTCTTGGAAGGGTGCTGGGCTGAGCCTCATATTGCGCGCATCCACCGAGCACCGCCTTCATTGATCGCGTTCCAATCAATCCCGTGTGCGCGGTGGGCGAGCACTGAGGCTCAACCCGGCACACCTTCCCATCACGCCGCTTTACCTGTCAACTTCACAATCTTCTGCGCTGCTTCCCACAAGTCATCGGCCACTTCCAGCTTGAGACCTGACTCTGCCAACAGCTTGCGGCCTTCTTCCGCGTTCGTCCCTTGCAGACGCACCACTAACGGCACCGTGATCTTCACTTCCTTGGCTGCTTCGATCACCCCGTTGGCAATACGCTCGCAGCGCACAATGCCGCCGAAAATGTTGATGAAGATGCCCTTGACGTTCGGATCCTTGAGGAGGATCCGGAAGCCGGCTGCAACCGTTTCTTTCGTGGCACCGCCGCCGACATCGAGGAAGTTTGCCGGCTCACTGCCCGCCAGCTTGATCACATCCATCGTGGCCATGGCGAGCCCTGCACCGTTCACCATGCAGCCGATATTGCCGTCCAGCTTCACATAATTCAGATTATTCGCACCGGCCTCAATCTCCAGCGGATCTTCCTCATTGAGGTCACGCATCTGCTGGACATCGGGATGCTTGAACAACGCGTTGTCATCGAAGGACACTTTGCCGTCGAGCGCAACGATCGTCTTTTCCTTGGTGATGATGAGCGGGTTAATCTCGACCATCGCCGCGTGCTTTTCCATGAACATGCGATAGAGGTTCCCCATCATCTGGATGAAGGGATTCATCACGGCCGGCTCGATCGTATTGAGGCCGAGGGCAAACGCCACGTTGCGGCCGTTGTAGCCCTGGAACCCCACGGCGGGATCGATCAGTTCCTTGATGATCTTCTCGGGCGTCTTCTCCGCCACCTCTTCGATTTCCATCCCGCCTTCGGTGCTGGCAATGAATACAGGCCATCCGGAATCGCGGTCCACCAGGATGCTCAAATACAATTCCTTGCTGATATTCGCGCCCTCTTCGAGGAGCAGGCGATGGACCTGACGACCTTTGGGTCCGGTCTGATGCGTCACCAGCGTCTTGCCGATCAATTCCTTGGCCAGACCTGCCACCGCCGCCTTGTCTTTGGTGATTTTAACGCCGCCGGCTTTGCCACGGCCACCCGCATGGATCTGCGCCTTCACGACAAAGACGGGCGTGTTCAGCTCATTGGCCCAGGCCGTCGCCGCTTCCGGAGACGTCACTTCTTTTCCACGTGGGACCGGCACTCCAAACTGCGCAAACAACTGCTTCGCCTGAAACTCATGCACATTCATGTTGTACCCCTCTTAGCTCTCTTTTCTGGTGTAGGCCGGGAGGACCATCGGCGAGATCACATTGCTCAGGTTGCCATGCTTCTTGGCATCGGCACGGAACCGCTGGAGATGCTGCACGGTAAGCTTGCCCTGCTTCATGGAGCCGGCACGACCGGCGGCGGTCAATCCTGAGCGCTTGCCGAAGACCATCAGATCGAGCAAGGAATTGCCCATCAATCGATTGCGTCCGTGCAAACCACCGGAGGCTTCACCGGCGACGAACAGGTTCTTCACGTTGGTTTCAGAATTCGTATCGATCTTCACGCCGCCGTTTTGATAGTGCAGCGTCGGATAGATCAAGACCGGATCTTTGCTGATATCGATCTGGAATCGATCGAACTGCATCAGCATTGCCGGAAAATGTTTCTCGACGGTGCCAGGCCCATGCTCCGCGTCGAGCAGCGGCGTATCCAGCCAAACTCCAACCCGACCCGACATCGTGCGGATGCCACGACCTTCTTCACACTCGCGAATGATCGCAGAGGACACCACATCGCGCGTATCGAGTTCGTTCACAAATCGTTCGCCCTTGGCGTTGACCAGATGGCCGCCTTCGGAACGAATCCCTTCGGTGACCAACTGCCCAACCAACTGCTCAGGATAGACCGCCCCTGAGGGATGGTATTGAAAGGTATCGATGTGCGCCAGCTTGGCGCCCATGCGGTATGAGAGGCAGAGACCGTCTCCGGTCGCGCCATAGTGATTGCTGGTCGGGAACCCCTGGATATGCAGCCGGCCGATGCCGCCGGTGGCGAGAATCACCGACTTCGCCGCGACGACGACAAACCGGTGATTGTCCAGGTCCTTGAAAATAGCGCCGCTGCATTGGCCATTCTCATCGCTGAGCAACTCCACCGCTGCACAGAATTCGAGGAGCTGAATCTTCTGATTCAGCACTTCGTCCTTGAGGACACGCATGATCTCGAGGCCGGTGTAGTCGGAGCAGGTCAACAGGCGTGGCTTGGAACTGCCGCCGCCCTTCTTCACGTGCAGATTGCCATCCGCTTGCCGGTCGAATAACACGCCGAGCTCGATGAGCCACTTGGCGATCGCAGGGCCGTCATCCACCATGGCCTTCAGCAGGTCATGGTCGTTGTGCATGTGGCCGCCCTTGAGGGTATCCAGAAAATGCGTGACCGGAGAATCCTCCGGTGCCACGGAGATCTGCATCCCGCCCTGCGCCATCACGCTATTGGAATCGCCCAATCGGAGCTTCGTCGCGAGCATGACCTTTGCACCCGCCCCATGCGCGTGCAATGCCGCGGCACAACCGGCACCTCCACCGCCAATAACCAGCACATCGGTGGTGTAGTCCGGCGTCAGGTCCACATCGTCCTGAATCAGACTGTTCCCTTCGAGCAACGTCGCCAACTCGACCACCGTCTTCTCGTCGATGTTGGGACCGAACCGGATGGGGCGATACGCACTGGCCCGATAGTCTGGATGATATTTGTGAATCAGTTGATCGCGATCGGCAGGAGAGAATTTCGGAATGGTTTGCTTCCGGCGAGCATCCCGAGTCTTGTGCACAATCTGTTGGAGCGCGTGAATATCCATCTCGGGTAGCCTCGACAATAAAACTATTTTACGGTTGCACAGTGGTCGGCGAGTTCTTTCTCGCTCATCGCGAGCACCTTCTTCCACTCATCGTTATAGCGGCCGTCTCGAATCTCCTGAATGCGGGTCTCCAGCCCTTGCGGCTTTTCAGTAAAGTGCGCGCCCTGCGCGCGACTCACGTAGAGCGCCACCAGGTTCGGCGCGATGTCGGCGATACAGACCGGCGTGCACATGCCGCACATGACGCAGTCCATGAACATCTCGGACACACTCTTGAAGTCACCGAACACGGCTTTCCACACGCCTTCGCGCACATCGATCTTCTGGGGACAGGCTTCCGTGCAGGCGTTACAGTTCCGGCAGAGCGGCGCTTCCGGATAGAGATTAAACAAATCTTGTTTCGGGTCTTTGAGCGTCTGGATATCGTACGTGGCTTTCCTTGCCGGGAATGGCGGCATGATCGTAAACGACATACCGTCTTGCACCGCCATTTGGCAAGCCAGGCACGTGCGCACCTTGGGATCGTCTTTGGTCCGGTAGTAGGTGGCGCAGGCTCCGCAGAATCCACCGAGACAACCGGCGCCCCGCACCACTTCCTGGCCTGTGTACCACAGGGCCTTAATGACCGTGATGCCTTCCGGCACTTCGTATTTCTTGCCGGAAATTTCGATCGAGACCATCCGGGGCTTCATCACCTCGGGCTGATCGATAACGTTGGGGTCTTCTTGTGCCATGGTTCTCTCGTGAAGCGTGAAATGTGAGGCGTGAGGAGAACCCGGTCCCCCTCACGCCTGACGCTGAATCGACTAATCGAACTTACGCAATCGCGTCGATGATCGCGTTCAATGTCGCACTCGGACGCATCGCCTTCGCGGCCTTCGCATCGTCGGGATGATAGTACCCGCCGACATCCACTGGCTTGCCTTGCGCTGCGAGCAACTCGCCGGAAATCTTGGCTTCGTTATCCGCCATTTCTTTGGCGATTTTCACAAAACGCGCCTGCAGGCTCTTATCCTGCGTCTGTTGAGCCAAGGCCTGCGCCCAGTATAACGCCAGATAGAAATGGCTGCCGCGGTTGTCGATCTCACCCACCTTGCGCGCCGGCGATTTATTGCTCTCCAGGAACTTCGCATTGGCTTGATCCAGCGTATCCGCCAACATCTTCGCCGCCGGATTGTTGGCCACTTTGGCCAGATGCTCTAATGACGCGGCCAGTGCCAGGAATTCACCCAGCGAATCCCAGCGCAGATAGCCTTCTTCCTGGAACTGCTGCACGTGCTTCGGCGCAGATCCGCCCGCGCCGGTCTCAAAGAGGCCTCCGCCGTTGAGCAGCGGGACGATCGAGAGCATCTTGGCGCTGGTCCCGATTTCGAGAATCGGGAACAGGTCGGTCAGATAGTCACGCAAGACATTTCCGGTGACGGAAATCGTATCCTTGCCTTCCTTGATCCGTTCCAACGAGAGCCGGGTCGCGTCAGCCGGTGTCATGATCCGGATATCGAGGCCCGTCGTATCGTGATTCTTCAGGTAGCGCTCCACCTTCTTGATGAGCTCGGCATCATGCGCCCGGGTCTTGTCCAGCCAGAAAATGGCCGGAGCGCCCGTGGCCCGCGCGCGAGTCACGGCCAACTTGACCCAATCCTGAATCGGCGCATCCTTCACCTGGCACATGCGCCAGATGTCACCTTCCTCGACCTTGTGCTCCAGCAAAGTATTGCCTGAGGCATCGACAACACGAATCGTCCCGTTGCCGGGAGCCTTGAAGGTCTTGTCGTGTGAACCATATTCTTCCGCGGCCTGCGCCATGAGTCCAACGTTGGGCACGCTGCCCATCGTCTTCGGATCAAGAGCGCCGTTCTTCTTACAGAATTCGATGACCTCGTGATAGACCGGCGCGTAGCTGGCATCAGGGATCACGCACTTGGCGTCCGCCGCTTTGCCGTCTGGGCCCCACATCTTTCCGCTGTCGCGAATGACCGGAGGCATAGAGGCATCGATGATGATGTCGCTGGGCACATGGAGGTTGGTGATGCCCTTGTCCGAGTTCACCATGGCCATCGGCGGCCGCTTCTGATAGACCGCTTGCACATCGGCTTCGATCGCCTTGCGCTGATCCTCAGGCAAGCTCTTGATCTTGGCATAGAGGTCGCCGAGGCCGTTGTCCGGATCCACACCCAGTTTCTTGAGCGTGTCGCCGTGTTTCTCAAACACATCTTTGTAGAACACCGTCACGGCATGACCGAAGATCTTCGGATCGGAGATCTTCATCATGGTGGCTTTCATATGGATCGAGAACAATACACCCTTCTTCTGGGCATCCTGGATCTGCTCTTCAAGGAACGTGCGCAGCGCACGGACGCTCATAAACGTGGCATCGAACACTTCACCGGCCTGCAACGCCACTTTGGGCTTGAGCACGGTGGCCTTGCCATCCTGGCCAACAAATTCGATCTTGGCATCAGTGGCGGCAGTCGTGGTCATGGACTTTTCATTGGAACGGAAGTCGCCACCCTTCATATGGGCCACATGGGTCTTGGAATCCGGGCTCCAGGCTCCCATCTTATGCGGATGCTTTCTGGTGTGGGCCTTCACGGACAACGGCGCCCGGCGATCCGAGTTGCCTTCGCGCAGAACTGGATTGACGGCACTGCCCTTCACCTTGTCGTACCGGCTCTTGATGTCCTTTTCCTTGTCGTCTTTCGGATTTTCAGGATATTCAGGAAGCTTGTAGCCCTGCCTCTGCAATTCCTTGATGGTCTCTTGCAACTGCGGCAACGACGCACTGATGTTCGGCAGCTTGATGATATTGGCTTCCGGCTTCTTGGCCAATTCGCCCAATTCAGCCAATGCGTCCGGCTGCTTTTGCTCAGGCGTGAGATAGTCGGGGAACACGGCGAGCACGCGTCCGGCCAGCGAGATATCCCGCAGTTCAACAACCACTCCGGCAGCCTTGCTGAAGGCATTGATGATCGGCAAAAACGAATAGGTCGCCAGCATCGGCGCTTCATCGGTCTTGGTGTAAATAATCTTGGAAACGTTCGTGCTCATGATTGCCCCTCTGTTGATCGTGTTAGTTCAGCGCGTTCAACGCTGAACCAGCCTTGAACCAAGCGATCTGTTGCTCGGTGATGCTGTGGTTCGCCTGGATGGTGAGCGCGCTGCCATCCGTCTTGTGTATCGTCACCTGCACCGGCTTGCCGGGAGCCAAACTGCTCAGCCCCGTCACACTGATACGGTCCTGCTGCTCGATCTTCTCGTAATCCTTCGGGTCAGCGAAGGTCAACGCCAAGATCCCCTGTTTCTTCAAATTCGTTTCATGGATGCGTGCGAAGCCTTTGACGAGCACCACTTTCACATTTAAGAACCGCGGCGACATCGCGGCATGCTCACGGCTGCTGCCTTCGCCGTAGTTCTCATCGCCCACCACGATTGAGCCGATTCCCTTGGCCTTGAAGGCCCGGGCAATCTGCGCGATCGTCAGGTTCGACTCGCCGGTGAGCACATTGGTGCCCTTACCGGGCTCTGACGAAAACGCGTTGTTGGCGCCCAAGAACATGTTGTCGCTGATCTTGTCCAAGTGGCCGCGGAACTTCAGCCAGGGACCGGCCGGTGAAATATGGTCCGTGGTGGTCTTGCCCTTGGTCTTGATCAACAGCGGGAGCTTCTCGAAGTCCTTCCCATCCCAACGTGGGAAGGGCTGCAAGAGTTGCAAGCGCTCGCTGGTCGGCGGAATGTCAACGGTGAGTCCATCGCCATTCTCGGCCGGCGCGACGAATCCTTCTTCGCCCTTCGCGAAGCCCTTTGCCGGGAGCTCTTCACCTTGCGGCGGCTCCAACTTGAATTCTTTGCCGTCCGCACCCTTGAGCGTGCCATTGACCGGATCGAATCCCAAATCGCCCGACAACGCATAGGCCGTCACGACTTCAGGACTGGCGAGAAACGACAAGGTTTCGCTGATGCCGTCATTGCGACCGGGGAAGTTGCGATTAAAGGAACTGACGATGGAATCCGCCTTGCCCTTCACGCCATCCGCGCGCTTCCATTGACCGATGCAGGGGCCACAAGAATTCGACAGAACCGTCCCGCCCATCTTCTCGAAGGTGTCCAGGAATCCATCGCGCTTCATCGTGTGATAAATCCGCTCGGAACCCGGCGACACGAGGAACGACGCCTTCGCCTTCAAACCGGCCTTCATCCCTTGCTTGGCAATGTGCGCCGACCGGCTGATGTCTTCATACGAAGAGTTCGTGCAGCTGCCGATGAGCGCTGCCTTCACTTCGATCGGATAGCCCTTTTCCTTCGCTTCGGCAGCCATCTTGGAAATAGGCCGGGCGAGGTCCGGCGTATGCGGGCCAACCACATGCGGCTCCAGCTTCGAGAGGTCCACTTCGACGATCTGATCGTAATACTTCTCGGGCGATTGAGCGACTTCCGGATCAGCCACGAGCAATTCCTTGTTCGCCATGGCGAGATTGGCAAGGTCCGCACGATCCGTAATGTTCAGATAGGCGACCATCTTCTGATCGAAGGGGAATACGGAGGTCGTCGCACCAAGCTCCGCGCCCATGTTGCAGATCGTACCTTTGCCGGTCGCGCTGATCGTTTCGGCGCCGGGGCCGAAATACTCGACGATCTTGTTGGTTCCACCCTTGACAGTCAGCAGGCCGCAGAGATAGAGAATGACGTCTTTGGGGGACGCCCAGCCGCTCAACTTACCGGTCAAACGGATACCGATCAGCTTCGGATGGAGCACTTCCCAGGGCAGTCCGGCCATGACTTCGCCGGCATCCGCACCACCGACACCAATGGCCAATCCACCCAATCCACCGCCATTCGGCGTATGGGAGTCGGTCCCAATGATCAAACTGCCAGGAAACGCATAGTTCTCCAGCACGACCTGATGAATGATGCCGGCGCCTGGCTTCCAGAATCCGATTCCATACTTCTTCGCCGCGGACGCGAGGAAGTTATAGACTTCCTTATTCTCGTCCATCGCGCGAAGCAGGTCCTTCTCGGAGCCCATTTCCGCGCGGATCAAATGGTCGCAATGGATTGTGCTGGGCACAGCCGCCTGCTTCTTGTTCGCCTGCATAAATTGCAGGATCGCCATCTGCGCCGTCGCATCCTGCATGGCGACCCGATCAGGACGGAGTGCCAACATGGCCTTACCCCGCTCCCAGGTCTGCGCGTCAAAGTTGTCTGCGTGGGAAACCAGAATCTTGTCCGCCAATGTGAGACCGCGGCCGAATTTCTTCCTGGCCTTGGCGAACACATCCGGCATCTTGGCATACAGCTTCTTAGCGAGGTCCATCGACATGGGAGTACACTCCTTTTATAGGTCTGTGGCCTGGGTACTGAGCGGGATCCCGAAGGCTCTTCGCTCAGAACTCAGCACCCGTTACTCAATACTTATTTCAGTGGCGGCACTTCACGCCGCTTCGGTGCGGCATAATTCACCAAATAATCGAACAGCCGGATCAAACGGCCATCTTGACGCTTCTGATCCACCCAATGGCCGATCAATCCGATCGTCCTAGAGAGGATGAAGAATCCGTTCAAGCTATCGACGGGGAACCCGATATCGACCAGCACGGCCGCCATCGTCCCGTCGACGTTCAAGATCAAATTATCTTTTTTTGCCGCCGTGACTTGCTCGACCGCCAGCGCAAAGTCGAGGCATGGCGTCTTGATATTCAAACTCTTGACGTACCCGACCAATTCCTTCACACGCTTGTCCGGATTGCGCAAGCTCTTCACGCGATGGCCGATGCCCGGCACCGGACCATGATTCTTCTTCATGTAGGTCAGGAATTCGTCCACGGTCATCTTATTATCGACCGCATGCTTGAAGAACCGGCCGGCATCCGTCACGGCGCCGCCGAAACGCGGTCCGATCATGATCATACCGGCGGCCACCGATTGCGACAGCCCGATACCCGCACAAGCCGCAAGAATCGTCGCATAAGCGCCGCTCACGCAGGGGCCGTGATCGGCAGAGAGCATCATGATCCGCTTGACGATCTCAGCGTCCTGCTTCGAAATAAGCCGCTTATCCCACAGCAAGCCGATCACGTGGGGGATTTCGTAGCCTTTATTGATGAGCTCAGAAGCCGGATAGCCGTTGTAGCAGGGCTCTTCACCACGATCGTCGCTGATTGTCGTGCGAATCAGCGGCGTCACCATCACTTCATCCGCTTTCATGGCCGCTTCGATGCTCTTCGGCAACTTCGGCAATGATGCCGGTTCCACCGGCGCCTTGACTTGGCCGGACTTCAAGAGCTCTTGATAGGCGTCCTTAATCGCAGGGCCCAAAGCCCCGAACGTCGCTGGCACAATCGCGCCGGACTTCTTGAGGGCGTCAGACTTGGAACGGGCTGACCCCTCACCCTTCAGACCTTCCTTCGCGCCGGCATGGCCGAACTTCATGCCCTTCGGCAAACTCTCCTGGCAGAACCCTGAGACAACGGCCATCAGCTTGATGCGCCGCTTCTTGGCTCCGTACCACTCGGCTGCCCGCTCTTCCAGATCGCCGCCCATTTCGCCGACGATGACGACCGCTTTCGTTTGCGGATCGTTCTCAAACATTTCGAGATAGCTGACGTAGTCGGTTCCCGGATAGGCGTCGCCGCCGATGCCGATCGCCGTGGTGATGCCGTCGGCGAACTGCGAACAGATCCAGATGATTTCGTTCGAAAGACCGCCCGACTTGGTGATCACGCCGAATGAGCCTTCGCGATAGAGCTTCGACAGCACGAGGTTGTCGAACGCGCCACCGATCACACCGAGGCGACAGGAGCCCGCCGACACGATGCCGATCGAGGACGGCCCGTTGAAGACCTTCCCGAGCTTCCGCGCATGGGCGCCGAGAATCTTTGCATCCTTCTCAGGCACGCCTTCGGTGATCATCGAGACCACCTTGATGTGCGCATCGTCGAGGGCTTCCATTCCACCCTTCATCGCCCGATCGGCGCCGATGTAGACGAGGCTGGTGTTGATCTGGGGATGGTTCTTCGTCGCTTCCGCAATGGTCTTATAGACAGGAACCGCCACCAAACCACTCCCGTAGGGGATTTCGTTGGTCTTGCCGGCGTCAGGCGGATAGACAAAGGCCAATACGTTCAGCGAGCGCTTGATCAGGTAGCAGAACTCAGCCATCCGACGCGCAGCGTTCACACCGGCGACGCCGCCCTGAATGACCACATAGGTATCTTTGTTTGCCAGGATACTCATCGGGATCTCCCCTTGTATATTTTCAGTTGGCCATGGATGGCAGGCTATTTCGCCTGGAGTGCCATATCGACGATGTCGGTCAATGGCGTATGGCGGTCAAAGACGTTGATGTCGAACCCTTCGTCCTTGAGCGCACGCATGGCATCGAGCCCTTCCTTCTCACGCGGGCCACCCCGACGCACCCAGATCTTGACGCCCTTGAGTTTCCCCTCGGCCTTCGCCTTGCGGAATCCATTGATGATGCCACCGAACGTCTTTACCACGTCGGTGAAATTGGCGATCGCGCCGCCGACGATGATGTTCTTGATTCCCGGGAGAGAGCAGATTTTTTCCGTGAGCACTTCGACGGCCCAGTCAGGTGGATCGCCTGAATATTCGGCATAGTTCGCCAGTTGGCCGCCACGAGCCACGACGGCATCGGAATAATACACACTGGCGCCGCCGCCGGCCGGCAACATCGCCGTATCGCCACCGGGAATTTCGATGAACTTGACCGATCCTTTGATCTTGCTGTCAACCGCCATCACTTCCGTTTCGTCCTTGGAGTAGGCACGGCCGAATTCTGCGGCAAAGGCAAAGTTCCAATCGGGATGGCGGAATTTCGCGTCGCCATCGAGCAACGTCACGGCATCGAGTGCCACCAGTTCGCCATCGCTTTCACGAAGGACCACCGGATTCACTTCAAGGTACTGCGCGTCTTCGCTGTCGAAGCAGCCGAACATTTTCCCCGCGAAATCGGCCATTTTCTTGGCGAGCGGGCCGGTGAAGCCCGCCTCTTTTGAAAGCTTTTCAAGCGCCTCAGCGGATGGCGTCTGTCCGATTTCGAGACAGAGCCGCTTGACGCGTTCCCAATTCGATTCGACTTCGATTCCACCGCAATTGGCGACCAGAATTTCACTGCCCTCGCGCGTGGACTTGACGGCGCAATAATATTCTTCCTTGTGAGGAATCATCTCAGACACGATGACTTGGGTCACCGTGATACTTCCGACCTGACGACCGATCATTTCCTTGGTCGCAGCTTCCGCCGCCTTGAAGTCCAGATCGATCTTGACTAAGCCAAGCTTAAAGCGCGACCCGAGGGCCTCGTGAGCCTTAGCAACAAGTTTGGATTTCTTCAGCCATTCATTGGCTTGCCCCAGTTTCGTCAGCTCATCGACGGAGGTGACGACCACATAATTGGGGACGTTGATCCCCCACTTTTTCATCAGTCCCATTCCCGGACCTTCGAGCACCTTGGCCATGACGACACTCCTTCAGCGTAGTGGAAACCAGCGATAAGGGAGCCGGATTGTAGCGAAATCGCAGGGATGACTCAATACACCAGAGGTACTAACTCCCCGCGGCTCAAAAGGCCTAGTCCTCCGGTTGCGCCCGCCAACGAGATTCAACCATAACCATATGAATTGCAAAGACTATTTATGAAAATTCACTGCTGACGCGCACGCGAGATTTGCCTTAATCGCAGATACACATTCAACGGCGCATCCGAATCTTCTGACAGGAGGCACAAATAAATGAACTTCGCTCGCTTTGCACTCGCCGGATAATGTTGCCGCATTTCCTCGGACAAGGGAGCCCCTCCTTGCCATACACAAGATGATGCTGCTTAAAGGTTCCTTCCGAGCCGTCAGGCGCAAAAAAATCTTTGACGCTGGATCCTCCACACGTGATGGCCTGCCGTAAGATTGCCTGCAGTTCATGATGAAGGCGGCTCGCTGCAGCAGGGGCAAGCTGACTCGCGACGATGTCCGGATGCAAGTTGGCTCGAAATAGGGCCTCATTCGCATAGATATTGCCAATGCCCGCAATCACTTGTTGATGCATCAACAGGGTTTTCAAGCGCCGGCGGCTCTTCCGAAGCAGCTCGGTAAATTCCTCGCAGGTCACCTGAAGAGGATCACAGCCAAACCGCCTAGCCAGGTAGCCATCCAATCCGGCACGATCGAACAAGGAAAGACGACCGAACCGCCGTGGGTTCCAATACCGCACTGAACTCGTCGATGCCGAATCGAACTGCATCGTGAAATGCACATGCTGGGGAAGCTTGATCGCAACAGTCGGGAATAACAGTAAACCGGTCATCCCCAGCTCTGCCACCAGATACCGAATGCTCCCCGCTTTCTGAAATTCGATGACAACGCTTTTCCCATGCCGCTCAATCGCAGCGACAATACTGCCCAGGTACCACACGCACGTGTCACCCCCCTCGCGAATAATGTCGGATCGTCCGACATCCACGCCAGTAACTTCGGCGCCGATAAGGCGCGCACGAAGTTGACGAGCCGCGACTTCGGCCTCTGGAAGCTCAGGCATGCGGTCCTTATGAAGATTAGCGCGGGGTGTACACGACGGGCTATTACGCCATGCGAATGGAGAGAAACGCAATATTGAAGGATACTGAACTCAGCTGGCTACGCGACACGCGGCGCATGAGTTGATCGGGCTTTCTTACCCGCACGATGGGCACGCAACTTAAGGACTTTTTCGATGGTCTCACGCAGCTTGGGTAGCGGCATCGCTCCAGGCCGCCGGGATTTGACGAACGCCACCGCCTCCTCATAAGACATGCCTTGGCCGCAGCAAAAATAGGCGATCAGGACGGATGCAGAGCGCCCCATCCCGGCACGACAGCAAACCAGCGTCCGCGTCCCGGGGGAACGCGCTTCGAGCCAGGCCACCGCGCGATCAAGGCGTGCAGGGTCTACAGCTGAAAACTCTTTGAACGGAACGTGCAGATAATCAAGCCATGGGGCAGGCTTGACCGTAAACTCTTCCGCCACCAGTAAGAGGCCGGCAATGGCAGGCATCGGGTCTCGAGCATCATCGATATTGCCTAGGATCAACGCATCAGTAATCAAATGCATGATGCTCTTAGTATAGTATTAGGGAGAACGGGTCAAGCGAATCACGGATGGCCATGCTATCCGTTGCAGTCTGTCGAAACCCCTCGCTATACTGGCTCATCCGTTCATAACGAAATGAGGAACTGAATGCCTGCCCTCTCACCTGAAGAAGTTGAACAACGACTGACCTCTGTCCATTGCGCCATTTGCAAAGGCGATCGATTTGGCATTGACCGCCGATTCATGCAACCGGATGGTGAGTGGCGGGGAGTCTGCATGAAATGCCGATACAGCTTTCCTGTCTACACTGACATGGAATTTTACCAGCGCACCCAGCCGGATATTCCCTATCGCCTCAAAGAAATAGCCTGCCGAGCCTGCCAGCACCGCGGAGTCACGTTGGATTTTCGTATTACTATGTCTGTCCGCGAAGCGATCTACTTCGTGACCTGCTTGGGCTGCAAGACCAAGTTTCCTGAGCAATCGTCGCTGGAAGCCTTCGAATGACAACTAATTCAGCCGCCTGAACATTTTTTCCTGTATACTACAGATATGGATAAATCAGAAAAATCAGCGCAGGTTCCACCAACCGTGGAGAGTCAGCCGAAGCCAAGGAAAGAGATTCCTCTGATCTCGGTCCCCAATGATCGCGATATGATTGCCGCGGAAATGGCTGAAATGTTCGATGAGGACCGTGTCAGCCATCAGCACGGCAGCTCCGAACCCGAAGCCGATTGATCAGGCGATACCGCCCGTACGATTCGCACAGCCCCTTCTTTCGGAATTCTTCCCAGTCCTGATCCGCCCTCCTGCTTCTTGATAATCGAATCAATCGAGATGATGGCCCCTCGGCCACAGCGGTCAAAGTCCTGATTAGCGGGCGCTTGCATCCGGTCCAGTCGACCGATTTCCGTACGGCCAAGCTCGTTACACAACCACGCCCGTTTTTCCCCCTTAAGCACTCGCAATTCGCTGACGACGCGAAATATAGTTGGACTGCGCGCGACGACCTGCTTCCCATCAGTGCGTAGTAACAGATAAGAAAATTTCAGCGCGTCCTTGATAAACCCCACTTCCTGATCGATGGCCTGAACCATCGCAGGAGGATGCCAGGGCCGCTCTTCATGACACCAGTCGTCACGACGGACCAGCGCAGGGCAACTTATCTCGTGCAAACAAGGACTGAAGATGGTGCAGCGTTTACGCTGAAGCAAGAGATCACGAACGCCATGAAGTTCTCGGGCCACCTCACGGAGAGCCGGCTCCAGAATCATGAGGGTGCCATGGGGTTTCAGCATCTTGAGCAACTCATCAATTAACTCGGCTCTTTTTGCCAACACATCTTCGGAACCGACGAAGAGTTCATTGAGACTGTTTGCCATGACAATGAGGTCGTACGGCGCCCCTTCCCGCGCTGGTTTCCACCCGATACTCTGGACTCCCCGCTGAAGGTCACCTGCACCAGGCCGCAGGTCAGCCTTTTCAATGCGCGCCTCACTGCAATACCGCTGAAAGAGACTGACAGCCGATTGATTCGATGCTTTCGATTGATCCACAGAAATGATTTGGAGATGCGCAGGCATCCGGTCAGCTGTCGCCAGCCAATCGAGGACGGCGAGCGCACCCGTGCCCGGCCCACTCCCCACATCAAGCATGGAGAAACTCGCCCCCGGGTCCAGATCGATTCCCTGTGCATCGTGGAGCTCGTCAAGCAAGACCTGGATTTTGGCAAGATTGACCGGCATGAAATACGCCGTATACGCAGCCGCCAGACTGGGATGGTCCAGATAGCTGGCGGGACGCATTTCTCTTTCGGTCGTGAACCACCGTGACAGGTCGCGCACGCCTTTCGCAAGGTCGTCCACTGAGATAGCCCCAGGCCCTCGCATCGGCGGCTGTAGCAGCATCTGCAGTTGATTCGAAATGTGATACATGTGGCGTTGGTTGAAGCTCATACGGGCCTAGTGTATGCTCACTTCCCGAGGAGAACAATCATGACTGACCCAATCCTACAAGCATATAGAGAAGTTGAAATGGCCATGGAGCGCTTTACGTTGGTGCTGCATGACCACGTCGATCACCTTCGCAATACGGAGCCGCCGGGATCCGACAAACTGCATCGCATGAGCAACGGAACCAAAGCCATGCGCGACAGCGCGTCGATTTATTTGTCCTAT
>JBEBHO010000339.1:0-3713 GCA_040081095.1 Nitrospira sp. | reverse complement strand
CCGTTACCGTTTCAGGGTTTGCAAGAAGTCTCCCAGCACTGCGCGAAACCGTTCCGGATCTTCCGCCATCATGAAATGGCCGGTGTTGAATTCGACAAGCTGTGAACCGGCGATTTGAGACTGAATGCCCCGCGCGATCGCCGGAGTCGCGACGTCATCTTTGGCACCCACCACCACGAGTGTCGGGGTGGTGATCTTATAAATCTGTCCATGCACGCTGGCCTGGGCCATGCTCGTCAACGCCTCGCGCAGCACCGTCCCGTTCCAGGTGGGGATCCGGTCCAGCAACGGCTGATAGAGGGTCGAGGGTGTCCCTTGTGGAAAGCTTTCGACAATAATGTTCTGGGAGACTTCGCGAAAATCTCGTGGATTGCCGATGGTCGGCAGGTCTTTGTCGAGCACCATGGCTCCGTCGGTCGTTGATACGAGCACGAGTGCCCGCACGCGCTCGGGATAGTCGAGAGCCAGTTGCTGCAAGATCATTCCGCCCATGGAGACGCCGACCCAGACCGGCTTCTCGATCCCAAGTTTGTCGGCGAGCGCAATGAGGTCCTGAGAGAATTGCTTAATCGTGAACCTGCTGTCCGGTTTCTGCGAGTCGCCATAGCCCCGAAGGTCAACCGCAATTCCCCGAAAATCAGGCGAATAGGCGTTCAGATATTTGGGGAAAATATTGCTTGTGGTGACGACGCCGTGGACGAAGATAACCGGATCTCCGGTGCCGGCTTCCAGAATGCTGAGCGACACGCCATCGATCGTGACGGAGCGCCGTCGGATTTCCCCGTTGACGCGTGTGGCCGTGGCATGGATTTGCGCCGACCCGAGCGAGGTCAGCCGGTCCTGCTGCTGGGCGGGGGAGTGCAGATCGCAGCCCATGAGGCCGAAGAATAACGACGAGAACACGAGAAACAGTCGTGCCATAATGCCTCCAGAAAGAAGCTGCGGAACGACTACCAGTAGCGGGATTCGCGGAGAGAAGCAAGTCGGGAAATCAGTGGCGGCCCGGTAGAGCCGATGGGTTGCTCTCGATGGAGCGGAGTCGAAATGGCTGATGGTTCCCTGATCGGCAAGAGACCGCGCATGGCGCTTGCTGTCGGCGCGGTCTGGCTTGCCGGTCTCCTGATCGGCTGTCATCCGGGAGACGTGCGCAAGCAGAACGGCCGGGATTGCACGGCGATTGAGCAGGCCATTGATCTCTCGGCGCGAATCGACACGCTCAATCTGTTGTCCGAGGCGTTCACCGCGCACTGTGATGAACTGGTGGTGAAGTACGGCGCACAAGCGCGAGCCAGGTTTCGTCACAAATCATTTTCGGTCACGCGGGAGGCGGCGAACGTATTTGTACCGGACGGCACCTTCATCGATTATGTGATGGAGAGTTATGAGCGGGGCTATCTCAGCGTTCTATTGTCCGCGAGTTATATTCGATTGCAGAAGCCCGAGGAGGGGAAGGTCGAGTTGAGGGGTCTGGATCACGAGCTGTTTGCCCCGATTTATAACTTCGGGGAAGATCCGGTCAATCTCCTCCTGTCCGCAGTGTTGTGGGAACGAGCGGGAGATGTTCGGGAGGGCCGTGTGGATTGGTTGCGTCTTCGGGATTTTCAGAGGGGTGCGAAGACAAGCGATGCTCTGCTTCGAGGGTTTGCGGGGCAGCGCGTCGGTCGAATCGACAGCGGCGAGGAGAGGGGCGAGGAGTGGCATGTCTATCGAATCGGGCGATTTCCAGAACTCGATTGGGATCTTCAGTTTACCAATTCCACCAGCGGGTACTTCTCTGTCAGGCCCAAACAATCGTTTATGGATTCGTGTGCATCGGCGACAGGACTGAGACTTTCGACGGAGAGCTGGTTCGAAAAAATCGCGATGCGCCATAGCCATGCATACCATCCGCTCTTGAACATGCAAACTTGGATCAGGCTGCCGGTGGGTTTGACGTACAGCCTCATTCCGGTTGCGGCGGGCGCCAGCGTCATGGTCGGAGGCTGCATGATCGATATGGCGGGCGACGGAAAAGGGGCGCTCTGCCAGCTATCGGTGGTCGGAGGCATGGCGATCATGAGCACGGCGCCCAAAGTATTGGAAGGATCACTGCGTCCGGATCTGCGGCATTGGGACGACGTGCCCGCCGCCATTGTGGTGACAAGAGCGTCCGGGCGGGATCTGGAGCCGTGCTTGGCGAATCTGACGGGGAATGTTCAGCAGATACTCTAGAAGAGAAGCCGTCGGGTGTAGGTCGAATGGGTGCGCGCGGGCGTCAGAGCTCGACGATCTCAGAAATAATTGTATGCAACCCGCTCGCGCCGGCCGGCTGTGGCCGGACAATCTCGGCTATCTGCAGCTGTCCTTTCGTATCGGTTGCCCGCACGACCGTTTGAAACTTTCCCTGCTTCGGCGCGGTCCAGGTGTAGTTCCACACGACCCACGAGTACGGTGACATCGGCGGTTCAATCGCACACTCATTCCACGTGCGACCGGCGTCAAAACTCAGTTCGACTTTGCTGATGGAGTTGGGGCCGCCGAACGCGATGCCGCGGTATTTCTGCGTCGGGCCGCGCAGGCCTTGGTAGTGGCCAGGAGAATCGATGCGCGAGAAAGTCTTGATTGTGGCATCGTCCGTCCAGCCCTTGCGCTGCCAATACCCTAGGTAATCGCCTGGGTACACTTCGATCTCCGTAATCCACTTCACATTCTTGATGCCATAGAGGCCTGGGACGATCAGGCGGATCGGGAAGCCGTGTTCCTTAGGGAGCTTTTCGCCATTCATCAGAAAAGCGATCATCACGTCGTCCTGCATCGCGCGTGCAAACGGAATGCTGTCGTCGTAGCCATCGATCCCGCGAAAAATCACATCCCGTGCAGCTTCTTCGTCGGCGCCGACGTCCTGGAGGAGCTTTTTGAGTGAAATGCCTCGCCAGGTGGCGGTGCCCAGGCTGTCGCCGCCGGGGAGCGTGTCGATGCACATGAGCGTGGAGACTTGATCGTAGGAGTCTCGATTCAAAATGTCGCGCCAGCCCAGTGAAATAGGCGTTTTGACGACGCCCTTCACGTGAACTTTCCATTGTTCGATATTCACGTCGCGCGAGACGGAGACGGCGGAATCTGCGTAATTGACCACGTAAAATTTAGAATTCGGTGTGAAATACGTCGTCTCGCGTGGAGGAATCGCAAACATGCGACCCAAAACTGAACCGACGGCGTCGCAGCCTCCGGCAATACCTGCCGTTGCGAGGAGTCCCAGCGTTTTAAGAATCGTTCGCCGCCGCATGGATAGAGGGGATTCAATCTTTTTCATATTTTTTTGATTATACATGAAAATGTCGCTTGACACTTACGGGGGAGTCTTGTTATCTTCCCACTCGTTCGAGGGCAGTGGGCAGATGAAGTTCTTGCCTGTATGTCGAGCCTGACGCGGGTCACGGTGAGACGCCTGAGGGAAACTACCCGAATTTTTTTGAGTGGGTCCCTTGACAAGAGTATGCGCGATCAGTATATTGCGCGGCTCGGGTCACGGATGTTTTCGATTGTTCTTTGACAACTGAATAGAGGAAGTTGAGCAAGGTGTAAGGTGCATTGAAGTGGTGGCCCTTGGTCCAAATTTAGTAAAGACACCTATTTTTGAGAGTTTGATCCTGGCTCAGAACGAACGCTGGCGGCGCGCCTAATACATGCAAGTCGAGCGAGAAGGTGTAGCAATACACTTGTAAAGCGGCGAA
>JBEBHO010000314.1:0-3717 GCA_040081095.1 Nitrospira sp. | reverse complement strand
AAGCCGGACCGGTTTGAGGACATCATCGCCATCATCGCGCTCTATCGTCCCGGTCCGATGGACCTGATCCCCGACTTCATCAAACGCAAGCAGGGCAAAATCCCGATCACGTACGAGACGCCCGAACTTGAACCGATTCTGAAAGACACCTACGGGGTCATCGTCTATCAGGAACAGGTCATGGCGATCGCCAACAAGGTCGCCGGGTTTTCGCTGGGACAAGCCGACATTCTTCGCCGGGCGATGGGTAAGAAAAAGCCGGAGGAGATGGAGAAGCTGCGCGTCAAATTCCTGGAAGGCGCGAAGAACAATAAGATCGCCGAGAAAAAGGCGGAGAAGCTCTACGAGCTGATCCAGAAGTTTGCCGGGTACGGATTCAACAAGTCGCACGCGGCGGCCTATGCCGTCGTCTGCTATCACACCGGCTACCTCAAAGCGCACTACCCGACCGAGTTCATGGCCGCGCTCATGACCACGGACATGGGCAACCAGGACAAGATCGTCGGCTACTTCACCGAATGCCGCGACCTCGGCATCAAGGTATTAGGGCCCGACATCAACGAAAGCGGGAAGAACTTCACGGTCGTTGACCGCGCCATCCGGTTCGGCATGGCGGCAATTAAAAACGTGGGCGAGGGAGCGGTCGAATCCGTCCTGGCTATTCGCGCAGAGACCGGTCCGTTCAAATCCTTCTTCGACTTCTGTCGGCGCGTGGATCTCCACAAGGTCAACAAACGCATGCTGGAAGGTCTGATCAAGACCGGCGCATTCGATTCCTCCAGCGCCAAGCGGGCCCAGCTCATGGCCGTCATGGATCAAGCGGTCGAGGACGGCGCCGCGGCACAGCGTGAACGGGATCTTGGGCAAACCAGCATCTTCGGCGATGAACTCAGCGGGCCCGACACCGCAGCGACCTTGGCCGCGCCTCCGCTGCCGGCGATAGCCGAGTGGGATCAGGCGCAACGGTTAAAGTACGAGCGGGAGCTGACCGGCTTTTACATCACCGCCCATCCGCTCACCCGCTACGAGGCGACACTCAAAGCCCTCTCGACGGCCACGACCGTCGGCCTGTCGGACGTGTCCGATGGAAAAGAAGTGAGGATCTGCGGCATCATCGCTTCGGTGAAATCCATGATCACCAAAAAGGGCGATCGGATGGCGTATCTGAATGTCGAAGACCTTCACGGGACGGTAGAAGTCATCGCCTTTCCGGATCTCTTCAAGACAGCCGGTGAACTCATTGCACCGGAGCGGCTGGTGCGCATCACCGGCACGATCGATCGCGGAGACAAAGGCACCAAGCTGCGAGGCGTGAAGATCGAGCCGCTCGCGGATGTCCAGACCCAGTCCATCAAGCGGGTCCAGATCAGGCTGATGGATCAGCTGAACGCCTCAGACCAGCTGCCAAAGCTCCGCGACATCTTTACGCGCTATCCCGGAAACACGACGGTGTCGTTGACCTTCTCGATGGGAAACGCCCTGGAAGCCGATACCCTGCCCCTGCCCAACCACAGCATTTCACCCAGCGAATATTTTGTGGCAGACGTTGAAGAAGTGCTAGGCAAAGGGGCCCTGTCTTTGCTATCTTAGTGTACGTAATTGGGGGTATGCCCCCACAGGATTCACCCTGGAACACCGAGCCCCATGCGCGATTATCTTGAATTTGAAAAACCGATCCGCGAAATCGAAGAAAAGATTGAGAAACTCGCGGCGGCCAACTCAGGAAAAGCCTCCACGCAGGAAGAAATCAGGAAACTGCGCGGGAAGCTGGCGCAAGTCGAAAACCAACTCTATAGCACCCTGACCCCCTGGCAGCGCACCCAGCTTGCGCGCCACCCCCAACGTCCCAGCACACTCGATTACATCAGCGAACTCAGCCGGGGATTTATGGAATTCCACGGGGATCGTTCGTTCGGCGACGACCGGGCCATTGTCGGGGGCTTTGCCAAGTTCAACGACCGCACCGTCATGATCATCGGGCATCAGAAGGGCAAGACGCTGAAGGAACGCATGCAGCGAAACTTCGGGATGCCCAACCCGGAAGGCTATCGGAAAGCGTTGCGCCTGATGCGGCTGGCGGAGAAATTCGGCCATCCCATCATCACCTTCATCGACACGCCGGGAGCCTACCCGGGCATCGGCGCAGAAGAGCGTGGCCAAGCGGAAGCCATCGCGCACAATCTCCTGGTGATGTCACGACTCAAAGTTCCGATTTTATCCGTGGTGATCGGCGAAGGTGGAAGCGGAGGGGCACTCGCTCTGGGCGTCTCCGACCGCATCCTGATGCTGGAGCACTCGGTCTATTCCGTCATCTCTCCGGAAGGCTGCGCCGCCATTCTTTGGGATAACCCCGCAAAGATTCCCGATGCGGCCATGGCCCTCAAGATTACGGCGCAAGATCTCATGGGACTCGGCATCATCGATGAAATCGTTCCTGAGCCTCTCGGCGGCGCGCACCGCGAACCCAAAGCCGTCTGCGACCGGGTGGCCAAAGCTCTCACCAATCAACTCTTCCAGCTGCTCGATCTTCCGCACAACGAACTTCTCAACCAACGCGATCTCAAATTCCGCAAGATCGGCGCCGTCGAAGGACTCGTCGCGCTGGCCTAGCTATCTTCTCTCCTAATTCTCCACAGGCTGTTCAAAAAGGTTGTCCGGCAAGGCCGCAGCAAACGAAGAGGCGAGGCGTACGCTTCGGTACGTTGAGCCTTTGAGTGAAGCGAGTACGCCGCTGGCAGCCTTTTTCAACAGCCTGTTAGCTCAGCAAACCCGCATCCGTAAACCGCTGTTGGATCGCCGCCTGCATCGTAGCGGCGACCGCTGCCCTGCATTCGTTCAACGATTCATCGTGCAGATAGCGATCGATCGTCCGAGGGAGCTTCTTCCACCAGGCTCTCGCCGAGATGCGCGCCTGATCCGCCTCGACTCCACCCCCAACAAGAAGCTTCCGAATCTCATGCTCGAAAAACGCGACGTGCGTTTCTTCGTCGTCTACAATCGACTGCATGTCCGGGCGAAGCCCGAGCAACAACTTGGCAAACTCCAGCCCGAGCGCTTCGTATCCGAACAAGAGCACGGCCAGCGAAGACCACTGCTGCGGCACCGTCGGCAAGACCTCACGCCCCCACGATTGATAGCCCACCAGCGTTTCAAAATGTTGTAAGTGCTCTTCCTCATCGGCTTCGTGCTGTTTGAGAAACGCCAACACGTTCGCCGGCACATCGCGCAGCTGCGCCGCCCGCACAGCCCACAACGCCATGGCTTCAGCCTTGAGGAACCGTTCAAGAATCGCTCGTTCGCTACTAGCAGGAAGAATCATCGTCTGCCCTATCAATAAAGATCCACGGATACTATTCCACGTTCCCACCCATGCTTGCACGGCATCGGATTGCTGAGTAGGATGAACGGGAATTCACGCCCATCTTGTGCAAAGGAGATTCTCATCATGCGATCCTCAAGGAGCCTCGCCGCACTAATCATTTCCTTCACGCTCCTTGGAGGGTGCGCATCCATGGGCGAGCCTCCGGAGGACGTATTGAAGCGGGTGCCGGTCGTCGAAATTGGAAAGCCGGAACCGGCCGACAAAAACTACATCCTCTACATTCCCGGAGGCAAGACCATACCGGTCCACCTATCTGTGAAAGGCCCCCTGCTGGTTCATCCCGGAGAGGCGACCACACAGATCCAACTGACCCAGAGCCTCTACCTCTATAAAGA
>JBEBHO010000004.1:0-13945 GCA_040081095.1 Nitrospira sp. | reverse complement strand
GTCTCATTCGGGTACCGCCGCCTCAATTACAAAAAGGATGACATCGATCTCTTGATGCCAGGTCTGACGATTTTTCTGCCGTTCAATCTGTGGCTCACCGAAAAGGTCTATGCCATTCCCAACACCGGGGCCATCACGTTGTCCTCGCAGTTGACCTGGCGACCGACGGATCGCGTCCAGCTGTTTGCGTCGGGGTCGTTCGGAACCTCGGGTGAACGGATCGTAGCCACACAGGACTTTACCCGGGTGCAGAGCCGGACCATCCAAGGGGGGGCGACGTTCCCCATCGGTGACCGCTTCTCGGCGGAGGCGTCGGGCTACTACGAAGACCGCGGCTTTCTCTATGTGCGTCGGGGCGGCAATCTGAGCCTTATTTACCACTGGTAGGGATATGGAACGATCAACACTCGTCCGTCTGACTGGAGTCGCAACTGTGTTCCTTGCGATCGTCATCGGGTCATGGATGCTGTTCGGGTCGCGCCCCGTTCAGCATTTCGAGATTCCCGAGCAAGACTTCCACCGGTTCCCCGGCGTTTCGGGTCCCGACCATGCCACCGTTGTGCCGGCGCGCGTGCCAACTTCGTGGACGACCTATGGAGCCGGATCGACGTCGCGCCTGGCAATCTTACTGACCGATCCCGACTCCTGTTGGTTAGGATTAGCGCATGGACTCAAATCGATCGGGATTCCATTTCTCATCACCCGCGATGTCCGTGAAGCGCTGACACATCAAGTAGTGCTGGTGTATCCGATCATATCAGGGAAAGTGCTGGCGCCTGAGGAGCTCCGGGCCTTGGCGGAGTTTCCCAACGCAGGCGGCACATTGATCGGCGTCCAGGTCTTGGGCGGCGGATTGAACGGCGTCTTTGGATTTCGTGATGCGGTGGTGTCACGCCAGCGATACGATCTTCATCTTGCGGAGGCCGATCCGCTGGTTGCGGACCTGAGCGACGCGCGCGAGCGGCAGTTGCGCGTGGGAATTCGCGACAAGGGCATCGACGTGATGGGGACCTATGGGTATACCGAGAACCCAGCCCCGTTGGCCCTGTTCGACGACGGGACGGCTGCGGTTACGCAGAAAATCTATGGCCGTGGCCGGGCCTATGCTATTGGATTCGATCTCGGGTTTCTGCTCCTCAAGGGCTACAATAATCGCGGAGAAGAAGTCGTTCAGACCTTCGATAATCAATTTGACCCGACACTCGATGTCTGGCTGCGCGTGCTGAAGTCGATGTATCGCGCCGGACAAGCAGGTGCAGTGACCATCGGGACAGTGCCGTTCGGCAAGTCCTTATCCGTCATGCTCACACACGATGTGGATTTCACCCAGTCCATCAAGAATGCGGTGGACTATGCGGAGTACGAAAAAAGCCAGGGGCTGGTAGGCACCTATTTCATTCAAGTGAAATACATTCGTGATTACAACGACGACATCTTCTTCAACGACGAGGGGGTGGGGTATCTGGCGCGTCTTGCGGAACTCGGTATGGAGCTGGGGAGCCACACGATTGCCCACTCAAAGGTGTTCAATCAGTTTCCGATGGGCACGGGGCGCGAGGCGTATCCCGCCTATGCGCCGTTCGTGAAGACTCGCACGACGGCCGTCAATGCGAGCATCCTCGGTGAACTACGGGTCAGCAAATACCTGATCGATCATTTCTCGGGCCAGTCGATCGTGTCATTCAGGCCGGGCGAACTGTCCAATCCGTTTGGCCTTCCTCAAGCGTTGCTGGCGACGGGGTATCGATTCAGTTCAACGGCGACGGCGAATAATTCGCTGACCCATCTGCCCTATCAGCTGAATTACGACCGATTAACGGACAGCGAAGTCGAACTGTTCGAGTTTCCCGTCACAATTGAAGACGAAGAGTTGCCGAAGATGGGTGACCGGCTGCCTGAGGCGCTGGAAGTCGCGCGCCGGATTAGCCGCTATGGCGGCTCGGTCGTCGTGCTCATTCATCCGAACATTCTCGACCACAAGCTGTCGTTCGAAAAGGGGTTCGTGGAAGGGGTGCGACCGTATGCGTGGTTCGGCTCGGTGGGGGAATTCGGCCGATGGTGGGCGGCTCGCAATCGAGTGCAGCTCGACGTCGTGCCGGGCTCGAAGGCGATGACGGTCCGGCTTACTGCGCCCGATGCTGTGCGTGGATTGGCTCTCGACGTGCCAGCAAGCTGGAAACTCGATCCATCAGGCTCGTCCGTGAAGGGGATCGAACAGCGCGGGGCTGTCGTCACGCTTCCCCAGCTGAAGGGCGCTCAGACGCTGGCGTTTGTTCCCGCGTACCGGTGAAATGACCGCTCGGTCAGGCCGCAGCCATTCCCGAAATCGGAGGGAGGGATTCTTCGAATCGCTTGGCGACAAAGGGTGTGAGGACATGGCGCTCCTCTCCAGCCGGTAGGGTTTGTACGAGCAGCGAGAGCTTGTCGTCCGTCATCGTGGGCAGAGAGGACAACGCTTCAGCGGCCCGATAGCGAACCCACCAGTGGGGGTCGCTCAACAGTCCGGCCAAGACCGCCTCATCTTCCGTCAATCCCATCTTCCCCAGTGCCGTTGCTGCCTGGACTCGGATGAACCACGTTTCATGGGCCACGTACTGTCTGACAACGGGGAGATCCTGGGGATCGCTGCATTGCCCGAACAAGGAGAGGCACGCAGCCAAGACATCCGGGTGGACGGGTGTACGCTGGAGCACCTGGCGAATGAGGGGCAAGGCGCGATGGCTTCGGGTCGATGCGAGAAAACGGATCAGCCGGGTGGCGATGATGGGTGGCGCGTCGAGGGCCGCTTGTCCGAGTGTCTGGGCGACCAACTCTCCTCCCGCTCCTTGGAGAATGGCCATGACTTTCAAGGGCGACCAATCCGCGCGCTGGGATATGAGCGGAAGGAGGGTGGGGATGGCACGGGTGGGATCAATTCGAACGAGGGCCCGCGCGGCTTCAATGGAACGAAATGCATTTGCGTCGTGCGCCAGTTCGACGAGGCGCGGCCAAGATGTCTGGTCTTTCAGGTGG
The DNA here is from genome assembly GCA_040081095.1 of Nitrospira sp. Classification (GTDB taxonomy): domain Bacteria; phylum Nitrospirota; class Nitrospiria; order Nitrospirales; family Nitrospiraceae; genus Nitrospira_D. The sequence continues at coordinate 10,933 of JBEBHO010000004.1, read as the reverse complement.
CCGAGCGTGACGATCGCCAGCAGTTGCTGGCGCAGTGTGCCTTTCGCCAAATAGTGGTGCACCACCCGGTCTAAGCCGGTCCGTCTGATAATCGCGCACAGCTCCTCCGCCGACTCGCCCTTGATGGATTCCTGGAGATGATTCCATAAATAGAGGAACAGGACCCGGTCGCGGGGATGGATCGGCGGGAGAGTGTCAGGCGCTTCGATCAGGCTCTGAGCCAGGATCGGTCGCCAGACCGCCACCATCTGCTGGCGTCGCCGATCCGTCGATACCCGGAGCCAGCGGATGATGAGGGTCCATGCCAGAAGGAATAGAATCAACGCGTGAATGGTGATCGTAGTCAGCCATCCGACCTCGACAATAGACCGTGAAAGAGTGTGTTCAACCACGCCTGTCTCCCGCTATTCCACGCTAAGCCGCGGTTTTGAGAAAGCGGCTCAGCCGGGCGGTCAGTTCCCGCGGGTTGAACGGTTTCACCATGTAGTCATTGGCGCCTGCGGCCAAGGCATTCTGAATGTCATGCTCGCTGGAATCCGCCGTCAACATGATGATGGGGACTTGCTGCCATTCGGTCTTCCTCCGAATGTAGGGGAGCAGTTGCAGGCCGCTGACGTGCGGCAACATGATGTCGAGCAACACGAGACTAGGCGGCGCCATCGTATCGATCAGCTGTTGCGCCTGCTGGCCGTCCGGCGCATGGACGACGTGATAGCCGGCGCGCTCGAGCAGAAATCTGATCAAGCTGGCGGTATCCTCTTCATCTTCCGCCATCAGCAATGTGGGTTTCCCTGATGGTGTTGGGGTGGTCATGTGGCCTCCTTCCTCTGGATGCTGTCGTCGGTCGTTGCTAATCGAATACCACCTGGACACGCTCAAGGTAGATCGCGAGTCGCGCCAGTTCCGTGTCGATGGGGGCTGCCGATCCTACCTTGGCCGCCTGTTCAATCGTCGCGGCCATGGTCGTCACGCGATCGAAGCCGTAGCTCCCGCCGGCCCCTTTCATGCCATGGGCGATTTTTCGTACGGTTTCAAAGTCCTGCTGCGCCAACGCCTCCCGCATGGCCACGACCTCTTTCTTGCGATTGGTCATGAACTTGGGCAGCAGGCCTTCAAAATCCGACTCCACGTGCACGATCATGGATTCGTCTGACGATGCTGGGGGAGATGGGGGTGTGCCGAGCATTACGCAGCCTCCTGTTGATCGGGGTGAAGGGCATAGCGGCGGATGGCCTCAAGGAGTGTCTTTTTTTTGATCGGTTTCGTTAAATGCGCGGTGCATCCAGCCGTCAGACTTTTCTCGAGTTCTTCGGGAAACGCGTTGGCGGTGAGCGCCAAGATCGGGGTCGGCGTCCGCTTGTGTGCGTGCTCCCATTCCCGAATCAGACCGGTGGCGGCATAGCCATCCATGACAGGCATTTGCATATCCATGAACACGAGATCGTAGGTGCCTGTTTGAAACTTTTTCAGCGCGATAGCCCCGTTTTCGGCCATGTCCAGTTCATAGGTCGTGGCCTTCAAGAAAAGCGCAATGACATCGCGATTGTCCTCAAGGTCCTCAGCGAGGAGGATTCGGCCGGTAGACGACTGCTGGGCCGGTGTACGATCTAATCTGGCGGGCGATGACGGAAGGGAGATCGCCGGAGGCTGGTCTTGGGATGGCGGCGGTTCAGTCAGGGTGCTATTCACGACATTCAGCAATGCCATGCTGCGAATGGGTTTGCTGAGGTGTTTGGGAATGCCCAAGGCGTGCGCTTTTGCCGCATTGGCGCTGCTGAAATCCGACGTCAGCATGATGGTGGGGATCGCGGAATATTCCGGAGACGCGCGCATCGCCTCAGCGACGGCGAATCCATCCATGTTCGGCATATGGCAATCGAGGATGGCGAGGTGAAACGGCGTGCCGCTGGCGTGGGCCGTCCGCATTGCAGTCAACGCGGCGGGGCCGTCGGCGGCTTCGACAATCCGGGCGCCTGCTCGTGTCAGAATGTCGTTGCAGACGAGGCGATTAGTTTCGTTGTCATCGACGACGATAATGCGCGTATCGGTCAGGAGCGGGCCGGCCCCGCCGGTAGACGGTTCTGTAGTGGCTTGCGGCAGCCGTGCGGTGACATGCATTGTGCAGCCGGCGCCCAGTGTGCTTTCCGCCCAGATCCGTCCGCCCATCAGTTCCGCGAGCCGACGGGAGATGCTCAAACCGAGCCCCGTGCCACCGTATTTTCTTGTGGTGGAGGAATCGACTTGTGTGAAGTTCTCGAAGATCGTATCTAACTTGTCTTCGGGAATGCCGATTCCGCTGTCCCTCACGCTGAGATGGATGAAGTGGTCCGGGGATGGATCGTCCCGTTGCACCCGCATGACGATCTCGCCCCGTTCGGTGAATTTGACGGCGTTCCCGAGGAGGTTGATCAGGATTTGCCGCAGACGCGTAGGATCTCCCATCACGATCTGAGGCGCGTCGGCTGCCACGTGGGTGATGAGTTCAATCCCCTTGGCGTGTGCCCGCACGGCCATGAGCTCACCGGTCGTTTCGATGAGTTCCCGAAGGTCGAAGGGAATCTCTTCCAGTTTCATATGGCCAGACTCGATCTTTGATAAATCTAAAATGTCGTTGATCAGTCCCAGCAATGCGTTGGCCGCCCGGCTGAATCGATGCACAAAGTTCTTCTGCTCGTCGGTGAGCGTGGTTTCCAGCAGCAGATCGGCCATGCCGATGATCGCATTCATGGGCGTGCGGATTTCGTGGCTCATCGTGGCGAGGAACGCGCTTTTGGCTTGCGTGGCCGCCAGAGCCTGATCGCGGGCCCGCTGGAGTTCATGGTTTTGCGCTTCCAGATTCTGCGCCGCGATGCGTAACGCGCCTTCCACTTCCTTTCGCTGGAGCGTGTTTCGGTAGGACTGGAGGATGTTGGCGCAGGTCTGGACCAACGGGTCCAGATACTCGATCAAGAGCGGCGGGTATCCATCCGGTCGACCGGTCAGACCGATGAAGCCGATCACACGGTTTCCTTCGAGCAGCGGAAGCCCAAGAAATGAGTGGTGCGCCTGTTCGCTCGCCTTCGGGTTGGCAGCAATCAGAGTCTGTGGGGCTTCGTTGACGAGCAAGGGCTCGCCTTTTGTGAGCACGTGGTCGACATGGCGTTTGAGGCGAGGGTCTTGTATGACGCTGATGAGTTCCGGCTCGGTGTGTCCCAGCGTGCCTTGCTGTAGAGTCGACGTCGACGCGAGAAGATGCACCGCCGGGGGGAGGCCTTGCCGAGGTAGCAGTTCTCCGATTGCACCCCCTGCGCTGCGGGTGAGCGTGCAAAATCGATTGAGCAGACTGGTGAATACATTCTGGGTGCTGGATTCCTCGATGAAGGCTTCCTGCACCTCGGAGATCGCAGACAACAGCGCCTGCTGGGCTTCGGTCTGGAGTGCCGCCTGTTTGAGCGCAGTGACGTCTTTCGCAATGCCGAGAAATCCCGTGAGCGCGCCGTTGGGGCCTCGCACGGCCGTGACCACCAGGCTGACGGTGATGCCGTCACCGTCTTTGCGAAGGTAGGTCCATTCCCGTTCTTCGTATCCTCCCATGCGTGCGGCTTCAACCAGGACATCGGTGCCAGCCAGCGGACGTCCGAATCGTTCGGACAGCTGCTGCCCGCGAACGGCTATTTCCGACGAGAGGTGGAAAGAGTCGAGTGTGCGTTGCCCGATGACTTCATCGGCCTGGTAGCCCAGCAGACGCTCGGCGCCGAAGTTGAAGAGCGTAATGATGCCCTGCGGATTGGTGGCGATGATCCCAATTTCCGTGGCGGAATTGAGGACTGTTTGCAAGCGCGCGCGGGTGTCGGCGATTTCTTCCAGTGCAGCCTTCTGTGCCGTGATATCGCTGGTTGTCCATATGAGCCACTGTTCCTCATGGTGCCGCTCAGGCAGTGTTTTCAAGGAGGCTTCGACCCAGATGGGCTTGCCGGATTTGGTGGACCCGATCAAATCGCCACGCCAGGCGCCATGTTGCTGAAGCATGGGGAAGAATAGACGCTCGAGTTTGTCGACCCATTCGGGAGGATATAATTTCGCCCAGGATTGTCCGATGAGCTCGACCGGACGATAGCCGTGCATGGTGGCAAAGGCGTCGTTGACGAAGGTATAGCGTCCGTCCTTGGTCAGGAGCGCAACGCCTTCGGTGCAATGTCCCAATGCTAGGAGGAGGCGCTCATGCATCGCTTCGGCTTGCCGTTGGGCCTGTGCGCTCTGAGTCAGTTGCCTGGCGCTTTGACGAAGGTCCAGCAGACTCATGACTTGCCGAGCCAACATGGCGAGGGCCTGTTCCTGTTTCTGGCTCATGTGGCGCGGATGGCAATCGAGGACGCAGAGGGTGCCGATCGCCTGGCCGTCCGCGGTGAGAAGCGGGACCCCGGCGTAGAACCGGATGAACGGGTCGCCTGTCACCATGGGATGGTCGGAGAATCGGAGATCGGCCAAGGTATTGGGGACTACGACTGGGTGCGATTGCATGATGGTATGCGCGCAGAGGGAGCGATCCCGTTGTATCTCGGAGTGGGGGATTCCGATCGCGGCTTTGAACCACAACCGGGTGCGATCCATGAGACCGATATAGGCCATGGGGGTGCCGCAAATCTGGGCGGCAAGGTGGAGAAGATCGTCGAAGGCTGGCTCGGCGTCGGAGTCCAGAATGCAAGCACGGAGCAAGGCTTCGTGCCGTCGGTACTCGTCTTGCGGTTGCGTGGAGGGCTTCGTCACGTTCAGTGGCATCCAGAATTGGAATCGATTACCCGGTTCGATACGCGATGCTCCCTAGAGAAGGGTGGATCGCCAGAGCGCAGACCGGTGCCACGCCTCCGACTATCTTTCTCGGAAAATTCCTATGCAATCTTGAGCGGTTGGTGGACGGAGCGTCCTCCATTTTCATCCTGCGTTATCGATAGGATGATGCGGCTTGACCGTCAGTCTCGATTGGGCGGTCTGCTTGAGTTTTGAGGGGATGCATTGTAAGGTGACGAGACTATCCTGCCGGAACTTTTCCCCCTTTGGAGCGTGCGTGCATGCCTGGTGACGACCGGTTTGTTGAGATACAGCAGCCTTCACGCCGGCCGTGGCGTTGGTGGCAGATCACCCTATTGACGCTGTGCGCACTCGGCATTGTGGGGGTCACGGCGGTCGCCGGGGTCATCTGGCACCTGGCGCAGGACCTCCCTCCATTGGATCTGCTGCAGGGGTACCAGCCAAGTCTGGTGACGACGGTGTATGCCGACGATCGGCAGCCGATCGGCCAGTTCTTTATCGAACGGCGGACGCTGACGCCGCTGGACAATATCCCGAAGACGCTGACCCAAGCTGTCATTGCCACAGAAGATGTGCGATTTTTCGAGCATCCGGGGTTGGACTACATCGGCATTCTACGCGCCGCTTGGACCAATATTCGTCATGGCGGAAAGAAAGTGGAGGGGGCGAGCACGATTACGCAGCAATTGGCGCGGTCGCTCTTCTTGTCTGCGGAGCGCTCGTACGATCGGAAGCTGCGCGAGTTGATTCTGGCGTACAAGATGGAGGCGGTGTCGACGAAGGAGCAGATTCTCGAAACCTATTTGAATCAAATCTATTTCGGGCAGGGGTCCTACGGGGTGGCGTCGGCGGCGCAATCCTATTTCGGGAAAGAGATCGGCAAGCTCACGCTGGCCGAATCGGCGTTTCTCGGCGGATTGCCGAAGTCGCCGAGCCGGTTCTCCCCCTTCACGAATTACGAGCGCGCAAAAAAACGCCAGGAGCATGTGCTGTCGCGCATGGAGGAGGCCGGGTTCATTTCTGTCGCCGAGCGCGATGCGGCCATTGCGGAAGAATTGAAGTTTCGCCGGCCGGGCAGCGAGCATATCGCGCCCTATTTCGTGGAGCATGTCCGTCAGCAACTGGTGGCGAAATACGGCGAATCGATGGTGTACAAGGGCGGGTTGCAGATCCATACTACGCTCAATCTCGAAATGCAGCGTGCCGCTGACCGCGCGTTTCTGGCCGGGGTTCGTGAGCTCGACAAGCGACAAGGATGGCGTGGTTCGAAGAAGACGGTCGATCTTGCGGCAGTTCAGATTCCCGGGACTCCGCTCTCCGATCAGCCGCTCAAAGTCGGAGATTTTGCCGACGGGATCGTGCTGAAGCTGGGGAAGGATCACTATGTGGTTCAGCTCGGGGATCAGACGGCGAAGCTCTTATTCGATGACATGGCCTGGGCCAAACGGGTGTTGAAAGGGACGGATCCGACTCAGGATGCGGTGGTGATGCCCGATGTGAAACGGACCCTGAAGCCGGGCGATGTGATCGAGGTCAGCGTCAAGAAGCTGGCGAAGGATGGGATGCAATTGGCGTTGGAGCAGACGCCGATTGTTGAAGGCGGCTTGGTCGCGGTCGATCCTCGAACCGGGGCGATTCGCGCGATGGTCGGCGGCTACGATTTTGCTCGCAGCGAATATAACCGGGCGGTGCAGGCCCATCGCCAGCCGGGCTCCGCATTCAAGCCGGTCATCTATGCGACGGCGATGGCGCAGGGCATGAGTCCTTCGACTCAAATCCTCGACGCGCCGGTGGTGTATGAGCAGGAAGCCGACGACAAGATTTGGAAGCCGGAGAACTACGGTCGGAAGTTTCACGGCATGGTGACGTTGCGTGATGCGCTGGCCCATTCTCACAATCTAGCCACGGTGCGGTTGCTGGATAAGGTGGGGATCAAGAATGTCATCGAGTTCGCGCGAACGGTAGGCGTGACGAGCCCCCTTCCCGCGGATCTTTCTCTTGGGTTGGGATCGTCCTCGATCGGGTTGTTGGAATTGACATCGGTCTACGGCGTGTTTCTGAACAAGGGAACGAGGGCTGAGCCATTCGCGATCAAGGTTGCCAAGGATAGTTCTGGCCAGACGCTTGAAGTGATGGAAGATCAGTCGCACGAGATTATCTCGAAGGAGACCGCGTATCTCATCACTAATATGATGGAAGATGTGATTCAGAAAGGGACGGGACAAGCGGCGAAGGTCATCGACCGGCCGATCGCCGGGAAGACCGGCACCACGAATGAATATATCAACGCCTGGTTTATCGGCGGGGCTCCGAACTTGGTGACGGGGGTGTATGTTGGCTTCGACGATCGCCGGCCGTTGGGAGAGAGCGAGACCGGCGCCCGTTCGGCCTTGCCGATTTGGATTCAGTTCATGAAAGACGCATTGCTCCAATTGCCGGTTGTGCCGTTCGAGATTCCTGAAGGCATCACCTATGTGAAGGTCGATCCGACAACCGGGATGCTGGAGTCAGAGCAGGAAGGGGAGGGAGAGAAGGGTTCAGTGGAACTCTTTGCCAAAGGGAGCGAGCCAACTCAATCGGCTGCGCGCCGGCTCGGCCCGACCGACTTCTATAAACTGGATCACATTCCTGAAGGGGGTCCCGTCGGGGAGGGCGTCACGACTCCGTAAGTCGCTAGGACTTTGAGTCCTGGTATTCTTCGTGCCAGGCCATCTGAATCGCTTCTAAAATTTTCTCGTTCGACTTCTTTGGGTCATCCTTAAAATCAGGCAGCGCCACGATCCAGGCATGCATATCCGTGAAGCGGATCGTCAGCGGATCCGCATCCGGATGTTCCTCGACTAACCGAATCGCAATGTCTTCCGTATTCTGCCACTGTAAATCCATCGTTTGCCCTCGTATCCGTGAATTAGGTCACTTCGGAGACTTTCTTGCCTTGCAGCCCTTGCTTGAGGGAATCGTTCAACATGGCCACGGTCAAGCCTTTTGCGGCCTGCTCAAGGTCGGCCATGCGTGCGCGGATGGCGCGAGGCTCGTGTTCATTCTTAGCGGCGGTCAGTGCGGAGAGTGCAGTTCGAATGGCGTCAACTTCCCCTATGGCGATGAGCTGCCCGCCGTCCACCAATGATTTTTCCGTTGTGGTGATCAACGCCCCTGCATCGAGCCGGGCTTCGATCAATTTTCTGGCGCTGACATCGTCCGCGGCGAATTTAAACGAATCTTCGATCATCCGTTCGACTTCTTGATCAGACAATCCATAGGACGGCTTGACCTCGATCGACTGCGTCTCTCCGGTCCGCATATCTTTGGCCATGACATTCAAAATGCCGTTGGCATCGATCAGGAAGGTTACTTCAATGCGGGGAACTCCTGCTGGTAGTGGCGGGACTTTCAGCCGGAAACGGGCGAGGCTGCGGTTGTCTTTCACCAGCTCCCGTTCGCCTTGAAGGATGTGGATGTCGACACCGGTCTGGCCATCGACGTAGGTCGTGAACATTTCCTTGGCGCTGGCGGGGATTGTTGTATTGCGGCGGATGAGGCTGCTCATGACCCCGCCCATTGTTTCAATTCCCAGCGACAGGGGTGTGACGTCGAGGAGCAACATGTCGGTCGTGCCGCCGCTCAGAATGTCGGCCTGTACCGCAGCGCCGAGCGCCACGACTTCGTCCGGATTCAGTTCGCAGTGGGGTTGCTTGCCGAAAAGGGCCTGGACTCGTTGGCGAACCAACGGTGTGCGTGTTGAGCCGCCGACGAGCACGATTTCATCGATGTCACCCGGGGCCAGTCCGGCATCTTTCAGGGCCTGGCGACAGGGACCGAGTGTGCGTTCCACGAGGGCATTGCAGAGGCCCTCAAGCTGATCGCGGGTCAGTTCGCGCGTGAATCGGCCTTTGCCTTCCGGCAGGTCGAGTGTTGCCGTCGTCTTGAGTTCATCGGAAAGACGGATCTTCGTCCGTTCGGCCTCGAGCCGGAGCCCTTGCATGTGGTCGGGATAGACACTGAGATCGAGTCCGTACTGTGTGCGGATGTCGCTCAGGAAAAGATCGGCAATGAGGTGGTCGAAGTCGTCACCGCCCAAGTGCGTGTCGCCGTTGGTGGCAAGCACTTCGAAGATGCCGTTCTTTAATTTGAGGATCGAGATATCAAACGTTCCGCCGCCCAGGTCATAGACCGCGATCGTACCCTGTGTTTTTTCTTGGAGTCCATAGGCCAGGGATGCGGCGGTCGGTTCATTGATGATGCGCAAGACTTCAAGCCCGGCGATCATGCCCGCATCTTTGGTGGCCTGCCGTTGGCTGTCGTTGAAATAGGCAGGCACGGTGATGACGGCTTTGGTGATGCTCTCTCCGAGAAAGGATTCAGCCCGGAGTTTGAGCTCCTTCAGGATCATGGCGGAGATTTGCGGCGGCGAATAGGACTTTTCTCCGAGCTTGATCCGGATGACTCCGCCTTTTTCGGTCAACGAATAAGGGAAATAGGCCAATTCGTCCTGGACATCGGCCAGGCTCTTGCCCATGAAGCGTTTGACCGAATAGACGGTGCGTTCCGGGTTTCTGGTCAGATGTTCTTTGGCCGAGTCGCCGACGATGAGGCCGTTGTCGGTCAGCGCCACGACGGAGGGGACCATCGCGCGTTCATGGCGTCCCGCGATGACACGAGGCGTCCCCTTGTCCATAAAAGCCACAAGGGAATTCGTTGTTCCAAGGTCGATGCCGACAATGCGTGCCATAGTGGTTAGGCGATCGTAGCGACGAGATCGTTGACGATGTTTTTGACATAGGTGCGGTTGGAGAGGATGTCCCGCATATCCTTGAGAATGCGGTCCCGCTCAGTCCGCGCCTGCTCCGTGGCCTCGCCGCGGTCTTGCAGCGTATCCCACCGGCTGAACAGCTGTTGGAGCTGAGTCTCCATGTCTCGCTGTCGTTGCTCAAGCGTGGTGCGATCGGACTGAAGTTTCATGCGGAGGGCGGAAGCCGCCTTGGATGTGCGATCGCTGGCGCGGAATTCATCGAGTGTATCCTGCAGCTCGAGGATTTCTTCGAAAAGATCGGCCGGCGGCGTTGTCCGGATATCTTTCACCGAGCCGGCTTCGAGATCCAACAGATATTCGGCTCGCTGAATCGGGTCCCGTAGAGTGCGATACGCGGTATTCAGCATGGCTGAGTTGCCGAGGCTGATAGTTTGTTCCTCGCCGCTCTTGTTTTGGTAGAAGTCTGGATGGAAGGCCCGGCTCAATTCATAAAACTTGGCTTCCAGCTTCTGTTGATCGATGGACAGACGGCGGGGAATGCCGAAGCAGGTGAAGTAATCCAGTTCCTTCGAGACTGGCTGTACCTTGACGCAACGGTCGCAGAAGTATTCACCCGAGACCTCAGATTGGCAGTGCCAGCACATGCTGCGAGCCATCTGCAGCTCACGTCGATCACTGGTGCTATGGGTATGGTTGTGTCCATCCATGACGGTGCTCGTTTAGGCTGAAAAGGATTCTCCGCAGCCGCAGGTCTTGTTGGCATTCGGGTTTACAAATTTGAAATTCCCACCCATCAGGTCCTTGTGGAAATCCAACTGTGTTCCTTGGAGGTAAATCGCGCTCTTAGTATCCACAATGATCTTCACACCGTCAAAGTCGTAGACTTGGTCGTATTGGCCGATCTTTTCATCGAAGTTGATCGTGTAGCTCAGGCCGGAGCAGCCGCCTCCTTTGACGCCGAGGCGGAGGCCGCCTTCTTCGATGCCTTGGACGTTGATCAGGCGCTTCACTTCCTTGATCGCGGCATCGGTGAGCGTAATGACCGGGGTCTGGGCTTCCGTATTTGTGGCGTCCATAGTGCGCTCCTTCCTGTCGTTACTTCGGGTCGGCTTTCTTCTGATAGTCGGCCAGCGCCGCTTTGATCGCATCTTCCGCCAGAACCGAGCAATGGATCTTGACCGGCGGCAGGTTCAATTCCTGGACGATGTCGGTATTCTTGATCTTCTGGGCTTCTTCGATGGTCTTGCCCTTGAGCCATTCGGTCGCCAGGCTGGAGCTGGCAATGGCGGAGCCGCAGCCGAAGGTCTTAAACTTGGCATCGACGATGGTGTCGTTTTGGACCTTAATCTGGAGCTTCATCACGTCGCCGCACTCGGGTGCGCCGACCATCCCGGT
>JBEBHO010000257.1:0-3775 GCA_040081095.1 Nitrospira sp. | reverse complement strand
GCCCTGCGGGCTGTCGCTACTGCGGCCGTGAGCTCTTCCACGGTCATCTGGGCCTGATCCGGCGATGTGCCGGGGGTTAAGACGCCGCCTGAGGCGATGACCTTGATCACCTCGGCTCCTGCCTCCAGCTGCGCCGTGACGGCTTGCTGCACTTGCTCAGCTCCCTCAACTTCGCGGCCGATGAAACGGGCATGGCCGCCGACCATGCAGATGGCGAGCCCGGCGCCGATAATACGGGGGCCCGGCATGATTCCCGCCGTGATCGCGTTCTTCAACACAAAAATGGAATGGTCGCGCGAGCCGACATCGCGGATCGTGGTAAAGCCGGACTCCAGGGTCTCTCTCGCATGTCTCGCCGACTTCAAGAGGGTCATCGCCGGAGACTCTGATTCGACCGTCGCGACGACATCCGGCTCTCCTCCCAGACAGAGGTGCACGTGACAATCGATCAAGCCGGGGATGACCGTTAGGCCGCGGCCGTTGATTCTGGTCACACCTTTCGGGATCGTCATGGTGCGGCTTGGTCCCGTAGCGACGATCTTACTGCCGCGGATCAGAATGGTGGCGCGTTCGATCGTGTAGCCGGTTCCGTCAATGAGGCGAACCTGCTGAATGGCGATGGCCATGGACCTATTCTCCCACCGGGAAGGTGATGACGATGCCGCCCATCACATCGTTCAATTTGAAATCACGGCGGGGGCTGTTGGAGTGCTGGTTGTGGCAATCGACACAGGCCTGCGAGCCGGCCCGATCGGCATAAATGGCCTGGAAGTATCGCGTGCCGCCTTTGGTGATATAGCCGTAGTGCGGCTTGTCGGGATTCTTGTCCACCGCGGCGAGGCCGAGCCGTTCAAAGTCGCTGTTGGGCCCGTTCCACACATAGATGGGAGTCAGGCTGGCCAGGCGAAACGAGAATTTGAGATCTTTCATCGAGACGAGCCGGCCGGATTCCATCAGATACTGGGCGGGCAGTGCCACGCCGCGTTCGTCTTTCCAATGTTCATGGGCCGGAATGCCTTCCTTTTGCAGCTTCACCACAACATTGTCTGTGTAGTTGTTGCGGTTGGCTTCGAGCAGGGCCTGGATAAAGGCGGCAACTTTTTCCGGCGAGACCATATCCGTCTTCATGGAATTGGCCATGGTCAGTTTGAAAACCCAGAAAAAGATCACGCTCATCAGTGCGAATGTCACGGCACCCAATACGACCAAGAGGGGACGATTCATGCTCGGGACTCCTTCTGCACGGTTCGGCTATAGACTCGCGCGGCGGCTTGCAGGGCGATGCCAGGCGTGGTGAGCCAGCCTGATCGGATACACAATTCTTCGAGCGCGTTGAGGAGTGTCAACACATTGGCCTCTGTGCTGGATTCTCCCATCAGCCCCACCCGCCAGACCTTGCCCTTGAGCGGTCCCAAGCCACCGCCGATTTCAATCCCGTAGATCTGAAGCAGTTGCTGGCGGACGGCGGCTTCATCGATGTGCGGTGGGACGGTCACGCAGGTCAGCATCGGGAGCCGATGATCGGCTGGTGGAAGCGGAGTGAGTTCGAGTTCCATGAGGCCGGCCACCAATGCGTCGCTGTTGAGTCGATGCCGCGCAAACCGGGCCGGCAATCCTTCTTCCTCGACCAGGCCCAGGGCTTCGCGCAGGGCGTAGAGCATCGAGATCGGCGCAGTATGATGATAGGTGCGCGACCCTTCGGCCCAATACTCTGCGACCAGCGCCATATCCAGATACCAGCTTTGGCAGGGAGTGCGGCGGCCTTTAATGACGGACAGGGCTCGCGGACTGAGCGTGAGCGGTGCCAGCCCAGGCGGACAGCTCAGACATTTCTGTGTGGCGCTGTAACAGACATCGATTCCCCAGCGGTCGACGTCCACCGGAATTCCGCCGAGCGAGGTGACGGCATCGACGATGAAGAGGGCTCCGTGGTCACGACACATCGCGCCGATCGGTTCAATAGGTTGCCAGGCGCCGGTCGAGGTTTCTGCCTGGACCAGCACGACGGCTTTCACCGGCCCTGACCGGCGTAAGGCCGATTCAATCATATCGGGGGGAATGACGTGGCCCCAGGGCATTGCCAATTGAATGGCTTTGCCGCCGGATCGTTCGATGACCGTCGCCAATCGTGTTCCGAAGACCCCGTTGACGCCGACGATGACGGCATCGCCTGGTTCGACCACATTGACGATCGCCGCTTCCATTCCGGCGGATCCGGTTCCGGACACGGCAATGGTGAACGGATTGGCGGTCGCATAGACGACGCGAAGCCTCTGCTGGATATCATTCATGATTCCGAGGAAGGCCGGATCGAGATGACCGACCAACGGCGCGGAAAGCGCCTGCAGCACGCGGGGGTGCACCATACTGGGACCGGGGCCGAGTAAGAGGCGCCGGGGAGGGAAAAAATCGCGCATCACGCCGAAGTCTCCGAGATGTTGTGCGGGGTTAGTATAGCCAAGTCTGGCGTGAGAGGCCATGTGATAGTGGCGGGATTTCGCCAGTGTGCTGACAGGCTGTCCAGAGGGGCCGTTCAGGTAGGCTGCAGCGAGTGAAGGGACGAGGCGTACGCTTCGGTACGGTGAGCCCCTGAATGAAGCGAGAGCGCCGCTGGCGGACTTTCACAACAGCCTGGGGGGGAGGATCTAGCCATTTTGAGGGATAGGTGAGGAGGAGAGGCCGATGGTATAGTCACCGCTATGTTTATCGAACGTCGGCCGGATAGTCACCAGCTTGTCTTTGTAGAGAAGTGGCCGGATGAGGGCGGTTCGCCTTTCAATGGGCCTAATCGGCCGCGCTTTTCACTCGCCGTGAGTCTCTTCGCCGCCACGCTCCTTATCTCGGCACTGGGGGCGTTGCTCTGGGTCTCATCCAATTCCCCGAGGCTTGACCGATTTGAAGACCCTGAGCGAGCGCTCGATTTGATGGTCAGTCGAACGATGGAAGCGCAGGACGGCCTGATGTCTGCTCCGGACTGGCAACAGCGAGTGACGGAGTGGTCTGCTGGCAGTAATGATGCGGAACGGGCGCAGGCAATTCAGTGGTATCAGGAACTCGTGTCAGCCACGGATTCGCCATCGGCGAAATTGCGTCTCGCGATTGTGCAGGCGGAATCCGGCCGGAAACCGGAAGCGCTGACTGCAGCGAAGGCATGGCTCAGTGAGGAGGCTCCTCTGCCCCTCTATGCGTCATTGATCGACGCCGCCTATGGCGAAGGCCCACTCACCAGCGAGCGTGAGTTGGACCTGCAGGCTGCCTTGGCCGAGGCGCTTCCCGCCGGCTGGTTTTACAATCATCTCGCGCGAACCCTTGCTGAGCGAGCGGGGGATGTTCGGCTCAGCATTGCGACGAACGAGCAGATTCATGATCGGGGCGCGCGGATTCAAGGCCTGTTACAGCTACTCACCGGTGTCGAACTGGCTGGTCTCATCGGCGGGTCCATCATGTTGTTGCGATTCGCTTGGCTGAGAATCCGCCGGGCGGATGGCATGCGCGTGCACCAGTCGAGGGTGCCGCCACCCTGGCCCGGAGGCATCGGTACGGCGGTGTTGTTGCGTGGCGGTGCGCTTGGCGCGGTGCTGTCATTGGCCTTTATCTCCATGGCCCCGTCTGAAAATGTCTCCTTGCGTGCCGTCGCAATTCCTGCGGCTAATCTGCCGCTCTTGGCGTTGGCCTATTACTATTTGTTGAGACCGGCAGGACTGAATGTGTTGTCGGGGTTTGGTCTGCAGATCCCGTGGCAGAAGATTGGCCGGCTGGCCGGCGTGGTGCTCGC
>JBEBHO010000299.1:0-3780 GCA_040081095.1 Nitrospira sp. | reverse complement strand
CAGCCGCATGAGCACCGTTCTCGAACAAGATACCGCACCGTTACGCAGTCCTCCGCTGTTGGGTTTCTGGTATGCGGCCGCGACCAGTTCCGAGGTCGCTCCAGGCGCCATGAAGGGTGTGGTGCTGCTCAGCACGCCGATTCTCCTCTGTCGGACCAAAGACGGTCGTGTCTCGGCGATGCTCGACCTCTGTCCCCACCGAGGGATGCCGCTGTCCTTCGGGCAGATGGATGGCGATCGGGTGGAGTGTTACTATCACGGCTGGCAATTCGGTATGGACGGACGTTGCACCGCGATTCCGTCTCTGGTGAGCGATTCACCGATCGATCCGAAAAAGATCTGCGTCACATCCTATCCCTGTCAGGACCAGGACGGTTATATCTGGGTGTACATGGCGGACAACCGCTATCCCGATCGACCGATTCCTCCATTGATGCGGCATCCCCTTCCGTCGAGCCCCTATCTGATGTTTCAGCATTCACAGATGCTGTCCAGCACCCTCGACGACGGCGTGGTTGGGTTGATGGATCCGGCGCATGGCCCGTATGTGCATCAGAGCAGTTTGTGGCGCAAGCCGGCCAGCCAGCACGACAAGGCGAAGACCTTTGAGCCGATCCCGAACGGATTCCGGATGATCGGCCATGCGCCGTCCAAGAACAGCCCGCCGTATCAATTATTGAAGTGGATTTCCGGGGGAGAGCTCACCACCACCATCGATTTCGTGCTGCCGAATCAGCGGTATGAATTTATCCAGTGCGGATCGCTGTGGGTCTCGATCAGGGTTCTGATGACGCCGATTACCGAGCATGAAACCCGCATGGACTTCTGTGCGGCATGGAACGCCTTTCGTTGGCTGCCGTTCGGCAAATCGATTTTCAGATATTTCGCCAAGGGCTTTCTGGCGCAGGATAAGGTGGCGATGGACCGCCAGTCGATCGGACTCAAGCACAAGCCGCCGTTCCGTCTTGTCGGCGACGCCGATCAGCAGGCGAAGTGGTATCACAAGTTGAAAGCGGCTCATGTTCTGTCGCTCCAGACCGGACAACCGTTCGATCATCCGCTCAAAGGACCTGTCACGTTGCGATGGCGAAGCTAAGGTTTCTCCTCGTCAATCTCGGGCTGCTTGTCAGTCTCGCCATGATCGGGTATCCAGTCCCGGTGGCTGCTCAAGTCTCGCGTGTCGTGTCGGTTCCCACACTGGGTGTCCGTACCGATGGCTTGCCCGGGGTGGTCAATCACGTCTTGATCCAGTTTGAGCGTATCGCTGCTCAGAACGGACCGTTCATTGATTTCAATGAAATCAATCTCGGTGGCGGCTCTCTCGTGGGCGAGGAATGGAAGGATGGTGTGCGGCATGCCGTCCATGCTGTCGCCAGGCTTGTAGGAGAGGACGGACATGATTGGCGGATCACACTGAAGAATCGGGCCGTGACCGCTGTGACGGACGGCCGAAGTTCGAGCGGTGCCATTGCGGTCGGCATTCTGGCGGCCTATAAAGGCGATGCACTGAGATCGGATATTGCGGTGTCCGGCGTGATTACGCCGGATGGGCGGATTGATGTCGTGGGCGGCTTGCCTAGCAAACTTGAAGCGGCTGCCGGGGGACAATATCGATCGTTGGTGATCTCACGCCATCAACCCTATACCTCAGATTGGCCTCAGGGAGAAGATGCGGCCGCTCGTTTGGGCGTCGCCCTGATTCAGGTCCGCACATTGGCTGAGGCCTACGAGGTGATGACCCGAGGCGGGCGCTAACGTTCTTTCGATTCAGTCGGGAGGATCAATTCCATGGCCCGGCGGATTTGATCACGGGAGCCGAGTAGGACTACAATATCGCCTGAGAGCAGCTTGGTTTTCTCCGAGGGGTTGGACTCAGTCACCCCCGCTCTGGTCCAGGCGATGACCGAGGCTCCGGTCCGTGGCCGGAGCGACAGTTGGGAGAGGAGTTTCCCGGCTGCGGGTGAGCCTTCTTCGATCCGGCATGTCTCTACTTCCACATCGCTGAGTGTCCCCCCGCGAAGGTGATGCGCTAGTTCCGGTAAGTCGCTCCGGCGTAACAGGGCGTACCCTTCCCGGCGCACCTGCTCGGCCTTTCGCATGACGAATTCCTGCGGCATGTTGTAGGTACGGAGCACCAGCGCAAAAATTTCAATCGACGTCTCAAACTCCTCCGGTACCACGTCATCGGCCCCGAGTTGATGGAGCTCTTCCAATTCCCGCAGGTAGCGGGTCCGTACTACGATGTGGAGTTTCGGATTCAGCCCTCTGGCGACTTGCACGGCGCGTCTGGCCATGAAGGGGTCTGAAATCGCCACAACCAACACGCGCGCATCTTCGATCTTTACATGGCGGAGCACGTTCGGATTGGTCGCGTCGCCGTAGTACAGAGGGAGTCCGTGTTTGGTTTCTCGCTGGACCGTGTCGCCGTCGAGATCCAATGCGATATAGGGCACTTCCGTTTCGTTCAGCACTCGCGCGAGGTTGCGCCCGTTCAACCCGTATCCTACGATGATCACGTGGTCTTTGATCCGGAGATGCCGTCCTTCCGCTTCGAGCACATGGGCCGTTGTCCGACCGGGGAACCAGTGGCGGAGCCGCTGCATCGCTTCGGCTCGGCGGGCGAGATGTGGGGACCATTGCATAAGGAAGGGGGTAATAATCATCGAACAGACGGAGACGGCCAGGAATATCTGATAGGGCGCGCCGGTCAGCAGCTTATTCTCTTGTCCGACTTGCGCGAGGATGAAGCTGAACTCGCCGACCTGGGCGAGGGCCACGCCGGCCATGACTGCCGAGCGCGGGGGAATGGCGACGGCGAGGACGGCTCCGGCCCCGGTCACAAATTTGATCACGAGGATGGCGGCGAGGAGGCCGGTCACCACGGCAGGATATTCAAGCAAGATCCGCCAATCCATCAAGATGCCGATGGACACGAAGAACAGGCTGTTGAAACTATCCCGAAACGGCAGCACTTCCGCCATAGCCTGGTGGCTGAATTCCGATTCAGAGATGACGAGTCCGGCGATGAAGGCGCCCAGTGCCAGCGAGAGGCCGCCGAGCGACGTCAACCAGGCGATGCCGAGGCAGAGCACGATGATCGTGAGCAGGAAGAGTTCGCGGCTGCGACTCCGAACAATGTGCTCCAGCAGCTTCGGCACGAGATACCAGGCAGCAGCCACAACGAGTCCGACGACTACCACAGATTTTCCGAGGGTGAGAAGAATGGAGAGCGCGGCTCCTTCACTGGGGCTGGACAGGATCGGCGCGAGGAGGATCATCGGGACAACAGCCAGGTCCTGGAAGACGAGGATTCCGATCGCGGCGCGTCCGTGGAGCGATTCGCTATCACCGTTTGCCGCGAGGGCTTTCAAGACGATCGCGGTGCTGCTGAGGGAGAGGAGGAAGCCCCAGAAAATGCCTTGTTGCCATGGCACTCCGGCGAGCGTCGCTCCGGCCCAGACAACGGCGATGACGCCTCCGACCTGAATCGGCGCGGCAATGAAGAGCAGGCGCCGCAGCGAAGCCAGCTGCACGAGCGAAAATTCGATGCCGATCGTGAAGAGCAGCAGGACGACGCCGATCTCGGCCAGCACTTGAACCGTACTGGAGTCGGAGATCAGATTGAATCCGTGAGGGCCGATCAGCGCCCCGGCCACCAGAAATCCCGCAATCGACGGGAGTCGGAATTGATGAAAGACAAACACGACGGCAATGGACACCGTGAAGATGACGAGCAGATTGCTGAGAACGCTGTAGTCGGTCATGCGATAGGCTGCCAGG
>JBEBHO010000093.1:0-3784 GCA_040081095.1 Nitrospira sp. | reverse complement strand
AACGTCGTCTTCAAATAGGCCATGACATCGGCCACGCCCTGCTGCCCGATGGTCAGCCCCCAGTACGGCATGTTGGCCGACTTGCCCATCGCCGCGCCGCCGTGATTGATCATGTTGTACAGATACTCCGTCGGCACCTCGCTGAAATTGATATTGGCATGGATCGCGGGTTTCGGCTCGATCGTGGCCGCAGCCGGCCCATCGCCCTTGCCGGTCGCCCCATGGCACTGCATGCAGTATTCTTTATAAATCACTTTGCCGCGTCCGGGGCTGGCCTTGGAGAACTCCTGGCTCGTCCAGGGCTCGTAATATTTAAAGTCCGGCACGCCCTGCACCATCAAGTACCCGATCACGGCGCGAAGCTGCGGCTCCGTCGCATCGGCGAGAAACTCGCCGCTGTGCGGCACAAAGTCTTGCGGATTCAACCCGAAGCGGAACAGCCAATCCTGGTTGTACCGCTGTCCGGCCTTCTCCAACGCGGCACTCTGCTGGCCCCCGATGAGTTTCCCGTTCTCCTCGACCGTGTGACAGCCGAGACAGGCGTGGGCCTTGTAGGCCATCCCGCCGAATGCCGCTTCGAACTTCGTCACTTTCGCCAGATCGAACGCGCCGACTTTCACCCGCGGATCCTTGTTGTGCTCGGCCAGATAATCAGCAATCCCGTTGGCCTCGGCCTCTGAAACGGTCACATGCTTATGCGCTTCCTGCGATTGATCCCAGCGATACCCTTTGACGTACAGGGGCGCCTCTTTGCCGGTCAGCCATCGAACCAACCAGGCCCGGTTATACTTGCTCCCGGCCCAGATGAGATCGGGAGCCTTGAGATTGAAACGGGAGTCAGCCTGCCCTTCCATCCGGTGACATTGGACGCAGTTCTGCTGAATCAGCTCCTTCGCTTTCGGCTGATCGGCTCCGAACAGCACCCGCGGAGTCGACATCAGTCCCACCAACATCAGCAACGCCCCTCCGACAACCACGCTCCGTCTCACGTTCATGACCGCTCCTTTCCTCTGTGGTGAATTCGGCACTTCGTTACCTCGTCAACAACCATGCATGAACATCGGTAATATCCTGCTGACTCAGCACCGATCCCCAGGCCGGCATCGGCCCTCGCCCATGCAACACGGTCTCCCAGAACAGATCGTCATGTTTCAGGATCGGATTCTTCGCCAGCTTCGGCCCCATGCCACCGGTCGCACCGGCGCCATGGCAGGCCTGGCAATTGTGCTCGAAGATGCCTGCCCCTCTTGTCGCCACGCCGACGAGCGGACCGGTGTCCGCGGGCTCCTGTGTCAGCGGCTCCGCTTTTCTCAATTCCTGATCGAGCGGCGGCAAATGATCCGGCGCCGCCGGATGATAACGCGCCGACAGATACCGCACGAGCAGGTCGGCTTCATCGTCGGCAATCTCTGCTCCCCAATGTTTCATTTTGTCGACCGTGGCCAGCCAGCGGTCTTTCGGCAAGCGCTGTTGAGCCACCAGATCCGGACTGTGGCACACCGAGCAACGCGCAACGATCAGCCCTTCGGCACGGGGCGCCAGCGCGGCGCTCACCGACGCCAGGTCGTCTTCCTGCGCCGCCGTCATCGCAACCAACCCTGTAAATCCCAAGACGAACAAGCCGATGACCGCAAGGCTCCGTGTCATCATAACGCCACCGTAATGGCAACACGGTCCCACCCGTTCCACAAAAACCCGCTGGGATTCCACGGACTCTCTTGGGGTTGAACCTGTCCCGCGGCATCCGTCGCACGACAGAGGATCGTCACGGCACCGGCTGCCTTGGGATTCCACAGACACTGCCATTGCCGCCACGCATAGGGCTCGTCTTCGCCGACCAGCCGCGCCGGCTCCCAGGTCTTGCCGTCGTCGAACGAAAGCTCTACGGTCGCGACAGCAGCTTCTCCGCTCCACGCCACGCCCTGCACCGTCACCGGCCCCCGCCCGACCTGGTCACCATTTGCCGGCGAGGCGATCAGGGACTTCACCACCATCGCTTCGACAGGCACCATCGAGGTCCCCGGCAGACCGGAATTCGGCTGAATGGCCGTGACCGGCACGCGGTAGGCCGTCTGCATGTAATAACCCTTGGCTTCGTCCGCCTGCACGGTGATATCCGTCAGCCACTTGGTACAAGAATCCGCCATCCACCCCGGTGTAATGACCCGTAACGGCGCGCCATGCAGCAGAGGCAAGGGACGCCCGTTCATTTCGTAGGCGAGAATCGTATCCGGGTGAACCGCCTTCTCTAACGGAATACTTCTGGTAAACAACGGTACTGACGCGACGACCGGACGATCGGCGCCCTGGAGCTGCACATGCTTCGCAGACGGCCGTACACCGGCCTTGGCCAACACGTCCCGCAGCCGCACACCGGTCCACTGCGCATTGCCCACCGCGCCGCGCTCCCATTGCACACCCGGCACTTTCGGACGATGGAACGCGCGCCCGTTGCCGCTGCATTGGACGACTGCCGTGATCGTCACCCGTTCGAACTGCTTGAGGTCTTTGAGCGTGAACTCCAGCGGATGCTCGATCAATCCCCCGACATGCAGCCGCCAATTGGCCTCAGCAATCAATTCAGGCGCGGGCGGACCGAAATGACTCCGCACAAAAAAACGATGATTAGGGGTCACAAAAGACGTGAATTCACGCACTGGCGTTTCCGCGTCGTACGGTCGCATCACGCGCACGGTCTGAGGACCGGTTTCCGGTGATACCGTCTGCTGGGCCAGCGCCGGTCGCGCCTGACGCCAGACCGCGAGTCCGCCGGCGATTTCAACCATCCGCTTGAAAAGTGTTCGACGGGAGGATGACACGGACTCACTCATGGATGTACTCCAGTAGTATGAGGATTGAGCTGGATCGTGACGGCCGGAGCGCCGGAGAGAGATTGATGCACCGTGCACCCGTGGGCGACTTTCAACAAGCGTTCTTTCATGTCCGGCGTGAGGCGATGCGGTAACCTGATGGCCAAGGCGATTGTCCCCACGCGATGCGGTCCTTCGGCCATCTCCCACTCAGCATCCACTGCGAGCCCTTCGCGTGAAATGTCATGCCGCGCGCAGAACTGCCCGACAAAGTATCCGACGCAGCTGGCCACGGACCCCACGAATAATTCGACCGGGCTCATACCGGCATCCTGCCCGCCATCCTCTGCAGGCTGATCGGTGACGATGCGATGCTGCCCGCTGATCACATCGTATCGAGTGCCGCCATGGTAGGTCACGGTCAATGCCATCACGACCCTCCGGATTATCAGTAGGGTGTATCCGCCGGCTTGCCACCCTTCGGCCAATCGTGCTGTTTGCCGGGGAAATCTGGACGCGGCTGGCTGTTCACATAGGCCGCGACGTCAAAGGCCTCATCGTCGCTTAACGTCCACCCCCAGCCTCTCGGCATGTTGGACTTGATGAACGAGGCCGCCACACTCACGCGCGCCATCCCCGCTGCAATATTATAGGACTGCGGCCCCCAGACTGGCGGCGCGGCCATCGTCCCCTGTCCGTCGGCTCCATGACACCCCACACACCTTGCGGCAAACAGCTTCTTGCCGTTGATCGGATCCGGTGTGCGGCTGGCGTTGATGCGCGGAATACCCCGCCACGGGACCGCACTGCCCATGGGCACATTCTGAGACAGCCACTCGATATAGGCCACGACCGCCTGCAGCTTTGAACTATCCGGGGACAGCGATGTGCCATTTAAGCTGCGCTCGAAGCATTCGTTGATGCGGTCCGCGAGGGTCATCTGCCGGTCCGCCCGTGCCCGATACTCCGGATAC
>JBEBHO010000121.1:0-3818 GCA_040081095.1 Nitrospira sp. | reverse complement strand
TTCACAAACACGTCCTGAAATCCCCACGCCAGCGTTCTCTCGTAAGCCTTCCGCGCATCCTCGTGATAACAGACATGTTTAAGATGCTTTTCCGGACTATGCACATCCATGGGACGTGGCGCGACATTCATGTCGCCGCACCAGATGGCCGGCTTGCCGGGAGATAGGTGTTTCTCGAAATACTGTCTGAGCCGCTCATACCACCCCAGCTTATACTGATACTTAGGGGAATCGATTTCAAAACCCTGCGGGACATAGGTGTTGACGATAGGGATCCCGTCGATGACAACCCTGAGAAGCCGGGCATCCTCCGATTCCCCCCCATCGTCGAATCCGTGGTACACCGCTTCCGGCTCCTTCCTGCTCAAGATGGCCACGCCGTTGTACGATTTCATCCCACGAAACGTGATGTGATAACCAGAGGGGGCCAGACCCAGCAACGGGAACTCGCTGTCCTGCACTTTGGTTTCTTGAAGGCACAAGACATCAGGCTTCTGCTGGGCAAGCCAATCCAACACGATCGGAAGCCGTTTGCGGAGAGAGTTCACGTTGAATGTTGCGATTTTCATAGTCTGGATCAATTGACCGGCGGGATGCTAACAGAAGCACGCAGAGGGAACAAGCCGGATAGATCGAAACGTGTTTATCGGAACGTGAGGGAGATTCTCACTCTGGAAAGCTATACCGTAGCCGCATCGTATAAACACAACGGCCCCTGGCAACCTGCCAGGGGCCGTTCCAGCTCAACTTCAAGGAAGGAGTTATTTCCCCATCGCGCCGACAGCATCCTTCATCTCCTGCCCGGCGGCCTTGGCATCGCTTCCCATCTGCTGCCCGGCAGCTTTCATATCCTGCGCTTGAGCTTTTGCCGCTTCGCCTTGTCCTTTGACCTCTTCGTGCTTCGCCTTCATCTTATCTTTCATGGCTGCCCGCTTGGCCTTGGCCTCTTCGCGGTGCGCCTTCATCTTGCTCTTCATTTCCTCTTTTTTGGCTTTCATATCGGCCTTCAGCTGGTCCTTGTCGGCCTTCACATCGGCTTTCATCTGGTCCTTCATCGCTCCCATCTCATTCTTCATCGCATCGTCGGCCAACACCAATGAACCGGCACCGATCAGATACACTGCCGCGACCGCAGCCAAGACTATATTTCGCATAATGACTCTCCTCTACGCACAAATAGGTGGATAAACAGGGACTCCCTAGGCGAGGCTTTTCATATCCTGCCCTGGAACGAACCTGGTGTCAAATACGTCCTGTATGGATGTTCCTCAGACCACTCGATCATCGTCCCTCCGACGCAACGTGCTTGAGGCCTGGTATTTTCAGTGCGTGCACGGAATCGATAACTGCATCAACCGCCCGAGGGCGAGTAAATCTTCGCCGCCAGGCCAATCCGATCCGGCGTCCAGGGACCGGCTTGTCCAGATCAATCGCGACCAGCCGTTTGTTCTCATATTTGGACGTTAACGCACTGCAGGGCAACACCGTGATTCCTAGTCCAGAAGCCACCATTTGGCGAATCGTCTCCAATGAATTCCCTTGCCACAGCTCGGCATCGGATCGACTCAACTCGGGACAGGTGTCCAGCACCTGCTGCCGGAAGCAATGTCCCGCATGCGGCAACAACACTTTTTCTGATCCGAGCTGGCGTGAATCGATCGATTTTCTTTTTTGCCAGTGGTGGCCGATCGGAACAAGCGCTTTGAACGGTTCATCATACAGCGCCCGCGTGACGATCCCGGGCTCCTCCAACGGCAGCGCGATCATGATCACATCAAGCTTCCCACTCTTCAGCATGGCCACCAGGTGGAGCGTCAGATTCTCTTCGATCTCCAGCGGCATCAATGGAGCGCGCTTGTTCAGCAGAGGAACCAGATCCGGCAGGATGTAAGGCCCGACCGTTGCGATGGCTCCGAAGCGAAGCGGACCGACCAACTGGTCCTTGCCTTGGGCCGCAATCACTCGAATCTGATCGGCCTCTTCCAAGACGCGCTGCGCTTGCTGGACAATCCTTTCTCCTATCGTCGTCATCGTGAGCTGTTGTTTCCCCCGTTCAAAGATCCTCGTCCCAAGCTCGTCCTCCAGTTTTTGGATCGCCAAGCTCAGGGCTGGTTGAGTGACACAGCACCGCTCGGAGGCCCGGCCGAAATGCCGGTCCTGAGCGACCGCAACAATATAGCGCAACTCAGTAAACGTCATTCTTCATACCTCGTTCCATAAGTAATATATATCGATCATAGCAATAGAATCAATTGGACTAATATCCAGCACTGTCCTATCTTTACACCAACAGCTCATTAGAGAAAGGAGTCCGCTCATGATCACACACCGTCTGTTGCTCCACATGTCCGCTGTTTCGTTCCTCGTCCTCATCGGAGGAGTGGCGACTGTACCGCCCGCTCAGGGCGAGACGGGGGCAGGTTCCGTTTCGGAATTCAAGCTCCCCCAGATCCAAGGGTTGGAGGACCCCAACACTTTCGTGCCAATGGACAATCCGCTGACCGCCAAGAAGGTCGAACTCGGTCGACTGCTCTTCTTCGACAAGCGCCTCTCGAAGAACGATACCATCGCCTGTGCTAGCTGCCACTTGCCGAGCAAAGGCTTCGCCGACGGAAGAGCCGTTTCGACTGGCATCAACGGATTGAAAGGCGGGCGTAGCGCACCAGCTTCCCTCAACCGGGTGTTTAGCAAAGGACAATTCTGGGACGGACGGGCCGACACATTGGAAGATCAATCGATCGGGCCATTCGTGAGTCCGGTTGAACATGGATTCATCAATCATGATGAGATGGTCGCGAAGATGAGGAAGATGCCGGGATACCGGAAGCTTTTCCAGGACGTCTTCGGACGCGAGATCGTGATCCAGGACGTAGGGAAAGCTATCGCGAGCTTTCAGCGGACCATTCTCTCGGGCAACAGTGCCGTCGACAAATTCGACCTGGGCGGAGACGAGAAGGCCCTGTCGGAATCAGCGAAGCGCGGACTGGAACTGTTCCGCGGCAAAGCCCGTTGCACCCGCTGCCATTCGGGCTTCAACTTCACGGACGAGAAATTCCATAATCTTGGCATCGGCTGGGACACCAACACGGTGGATCTCGGCCGCTATATGGTCACGAAGAATCCGGAAGACATCGGCGCCTTCAAGACACCGACGCTGCGGGAGATCGCGAGAACAGCCCCCTATATGCACGATGGGCGGTTCAAGACCCTGCAAGACGTAGTGAAGTTTTATAACCAAGGGGGCATCAAGAACCCGCATCAGGACAACACGATCATTCCACTCGAACTGACCGAGCAGGAACAACAGGATGTCGTGGAGCTATTGAAATCGCTGAACGGCGAAGGCTGGCAGCAGGTCACGGCCCCGAAGACCTTCCCGAAGTAATCCGCAGACCGATGCTGACTCGGAAGGGCCTCGCGATGTTTCATCGACGAGGCCCTTCTATTGCTTCAGGCTACGACTGATTCATCTCGACAAGGTATCGGCGAAGAATGGCTTGCTCCACTCGCGAGCGACCCCGATCGGGAGCTGGGAACCGGAGTACCAACTGAATCTTCCCCGGCTCGGGGAGCTGAATGGTAATACGGGGTTCCGGCGAGGGAGCTTCCAAGAGATTGGCCTGTTCCAGCAGTTTCATCTGGCGCGCAGCTTCTTCCATAAACGGCCCACACTCGGCCTTCGCCGCACCCAACAACGCCTGCTCAGCTCGCTGCCATTCTCCCTCCGACCTCAAGGGTACAACGAGTGTGTAGAGGCCATATTCCTGTCCCGGATTTTCTTTGACGAGCGCATTCGTAAACAGAAGACTATTCGGAAA
>JBEBHO010000033.1:0-3841 GCA_040081095.1 Nitrospira sp. | reverse complement strand
GAATGCCAAGTTCGATCTGGCGCGCATAGCCGCCGAACTCCTGCCCCAGTCGCACCGGTGTGGCATCTTGCAAATGGGTGCGGCCGATCTTGACGATCTTGTCGAACTCCTTGGCCTTGCGGTCGAGGGCTTTCTGCAAACGGGTCAGGGCCGGAATGAGCTGTTGCTGCATCAACTCCCCTGCGGCGATGTGAATCGCCGTGGGAATCACGTCGTTGCTGGATTGCCCCAAATTGACGTGATCGTTCGGGTGGACCAATTTGCTCCCGCGCGCGCCGCCGAGAAGCTCGGTGGCCCGGTTCGAAATCACTTCGTTGGTATTCATGTTGGTGGAGGTGCCGGATCCGGTTTGGAAAATGTCGACCGGAAATTCGGCGTCGAGTTTCCCCTCGACCACTTCGGTGGCCGCCGCCTTGATCGCGTCAGCGGGCTTTTTGTCCAGGAGACCCAGCGATTGATTCACGCTGGCAGCGGCGCGTTTGATCAGCCCCATGGCCCGGATCACGGACCGCGGCATGCGGAGGGAGCTAATCGGAAAATTCTCGATGGCGCGCGCGGTTTGCACGCCGTAGTAGGCATCCGAGGGGACGGCCAATTCGCCCATCGTGTCGCGTTCAATGCGGGTGTTTGCGGGCTGTGTTCCTGATGACTTTTTCATGCGCGTTTCTCCTCGCTAGGCAATCGTGTGGGTAAGGGAGCGCGCATCTTAAACGGTTGCGGCTAAGAAGCTCAAGAGTATGAGGGAAAGGGAATGATGCCGGCTGGTGGAAAAAGAAAGGCCCGCCTGGGCGGGCCTTTCATCTCGGTGCGGATACGCGGCTACCAGGGAGGGTTATGCGACTTTCACTTCGATGGCCCGCGGCTTAGCCTTTTCCGATTTCGGGATATGGAGATTCAATACCCCGTCTTTGAATTCGGCTTTTACCCCGCTCTCGTTCACTTGGTCCGGCAGCGAGAAGCTCCGGACGAATGTACCATAGGAGCGTTCGATCCGGTGATACTTCGTGGTCTTCTCATCTTTCTCCTGACGGCGTTGCCCTTGAATAGTCAGGACCCCTTCTTCCAGCGTGACTTTCACGTCGTCTTTCTTCACCTCAGGCAGCTCTGCCTGGATCACGTATTCCCCGGCGGTTTCGCTGATATCGACGGTCGGCATCCAGTCCGCCACGGTCAACGCTTCCTTCCCGTTGGCTTTGGTTGCAGGACGGGCCACCATCCGATTGAGCCGATCTGACATCTCCTCGAGTTCGCGAAACGGATCCCAACGCATCAATGCTGTCATGGCATACCTCCATACGGATTATGTGTTGTGTTCGTCATGCCTGACGCCGGCGCCGCGTCTGTTGTGCTTACAACAAGAGAGATAATTGCGATGTGTCGGGAGTCAAGGGGGGACGCGTGAAGATGCTCGGTTAGCGTTCCGTCAAAGGGGTATAGGGACGATTGTGTTCCCCTGAGTAAATCTGATCCGGGCGGAAGAGCTTGTTCTCCCGCAGCTGTTCCAGCCAGTGGGCCAGCCACCCTGACACGCGGGCCATGGCAAAGAGGGGCGTGAACAGATCCGTGTCGATGCTCATCTGGTCGTAGATGATTCCGGAATAGAAATCGACATTGGGGTAAATGCCTTTCCCCTGCAGGATATCTCCCGCCGTTCGTTCGACCTCCAGCGCCACGGCATAGAGGGGCGACGGCCCGCATTCCTTGAAGAGCCGCTCGCAGAGTCCTTGAAGGATCGTGGCGCGAGGATCTTTTACTTTATAGACACGATGGCCGAATCCCATAAGCTTTTGCTTGCCCGCCAGCTTCTGCTTCACGTAGGCCTGCGCGCCTTCGGGGCTGCCGATCTCGCGGAGCATGTGGATCACTTCTTCGTTCGCTCCGCCATGGAGCGGGCCCTTCAGGGCGCCGATCGAGGAGGCAACGACGGTATAAGGATCGGCGAGCGTCGAGGCCGTGACGAGCCCTGTAAAGGTCGACGCGTTCATCGTATGTTCGGCGTGGAGGATGAGACAGTCATCAAAGATGTCTTTCCAGAGCGGATGCGGCGCGCGGTCCGTCAGCATGTACAGAAAGTTTTCAGAGAACTCGAGTGTGTCTTGTGGGGGGATCGGGTCGTTGCCGTGCCGGAGTCTGGCCCAGGCTGCAACGATCGTTGGAAGTTTGGCGATGAGCCGGACTGCCGACCAATAGTTGTTTTCCGCGTCTTTGACCTGCCGGCCTGGATAGAACATGCCGAGCGCGGCGACCGCGGCTTGCAGCGCATCCATCGGATGTCCGGTTTCAGGCAGGCACTTCAAGAGGTCGTTGATGCGAAACTTGATGCGGCGGTGATGGGTGATGTCGCTGGTCCAGCGAGCCAGTTCTGTTTGCGTCGGCAGACGGCCGAAGAGAAGCAGATACGAAGTTTCGAGGAACGATGACTGGGAACAGAGTGTTTCGATTCGGATGCCGCGGTATTCGAGTATTCCCCGTTGGCCGTCTACGTCGCTGACGGAGGAGGTCGCAGCCGGTACGCCATCCAGGCCGGGCATGAAATCGTGCGGCATAGTCGATCTCCCTGTTGAACCCGATCCCTCACCTCAGATTATCGTATCATGACCGGACTATCCGAGGGTGGCCATTCTTGAATTGGGAAATGCCGATGGGCATACTGTCGTTGAGTTGTGTGTTGCGCAGGAAGAATGAGGTGCGCTTGTGTTTCGCGTGATGTTGATTTTGGGTTTATTGGTCCTGGTGCCTGCGGCGATTGTGTTTTGGCGCATGCGGGATCGTGCGGTTGTGGCTCCCCCACCGCCGTCGGGTCCGCAGAAGGTGATTGGTGCCAGCACTATGAATCATGGCGATCCGCGTCAAGAAAATGAGGTGATCGGCGCCAGCATTCTGCATCCTATCGATCCCCGTCCGGGGAAAGGGGTGGATCTATCGCCCAACCGGTCGGAATAGGAGGCCTTGCATGACACAGACTTTGGTCATCGCAGCGGTGGTGCTCATGGGAGTGATCGTGACGGGCGTTGTGAGCGTGCAGGCTCAGGAGGATCAGCTGGCCTATGCGGTGGTGAGCGAAGCGCCCAAGGACAAGTCGAGAATCTCGGCGAAGATTGCGATCGATGGGACCGTCACCGATACCAAACTGCTGGCCTCAGAGGCCATCGTCGGCAATCTGATTTGGAAGAAGCTTGAAATCTGTCATGCGATGCGACTTGAAGGTCAGCGGTCCGGCGAAGGCTTTCGAGTGACCTCGGTTCGGGTGGTCGACGGGAGTATGTTGCCAATGGTCCTGCAGGGGTTTGCCGGCGACTGCCTGCTCAAAAAGGCGTTGGAGATCGCCCCATTGGTCGATTAGCGGCGAGGTTAGGTCCGGCAGCCCAGGCACTCGATGGGTTCGGTATCAGCATCCCGTTCGGCGATGGTCAGCGGGAAGAGAATGCCGCATTGGGCACAGGGGCGAATTTCAAAGTAAGCCACACCCTTGTCGTCGATTTCCGTCGGCAGGAGAAGTTCCAGCGGATCGTAGCCGATAACGGCGCCATCCGGGAATTTGACCAGGGCGATCCGGTCATTGAAGACCTCGAAGGTGGCTTCCTGGCCTTTTCTGTCCAGCAAGTGGCCTAAGACGAAAACCGGTTGACCCTTGCGCTTGGTGCGGAGCTCACGAAGTGTGTGCACCGTGCTCGCGGTGCAGGAGAATTGACCAGAAGAACTTGTTCCGACGAGTGGCATAGTATGGATAGTATGGCTTGGTGCAGTGAGCGTGTAACAATCTTGAATGATCTACCATAGCAGAAAAAATGGCGTCAAGGCAGGTTTCTTCATAAGGAGTAAAAATGGCCGACATCACGAT
>JBEBHO010000139.1:0-3856 GCA_040081095.1 Nitrospira sp. | reverse complement strand
GATTGCGCCGGTGGCGAATACGAGGGTTCGAAGTATCGTATGCATCATCAACTCTTCTTGGTGGTGTGGGCAATGAATGAGGTGAACAGCTGTTGTAACTTCTTGCTGCCACAAGACGGACATTGTACCTCACCGCGTTCGTGTTCTTTCAGTGTGACCACGATCAGGGATTCCTTGCCGCAGTCGAGGCATGTGTAATCGTACATGGGCATATCGCCGGTGTCTCCGCTAGTGGAAGACCAAGAGCGGGCATTGCGCATGATGAAGGACCGCGTGCGCCACGCTGCCGAGGACCATCCGGCTGAGCCCGTGCCTGCCGCGGGATCCCATCATCAGGAGATCGGCGTTAATGGCCTTGGCTTCTTGGAGAATGGCCTCGACCGGAACCCCCAAGGCTGATTTGGCATGGGTGGTGTAGCCCATTAGATTCAGATCGCCTGCCACGGACTTGATAAACGCGTCGGCACTCCGGAGTGCCTGGCTTTCCATTTCACGTTCTGCCACGGCGTCGACCGGCCAAGGCGGTCTGGTTTGCGGGAGGACCGTGAGTGCGGTGATCGTGACGGCTTCCCGGAATGGATGCTGTCGGAGAAACGATAACGCGCGTTCGGCGTCCTGTGAGCCTTGCAATGGCAGCAGCACCTGCTGTAGCGATTTCACAAAGTTTGGCAGAATCAGGACGGCGCTCTTCGAGAAGGTGAGCACCCGATGGGAGACACTTCCCATCAGTCGCTCCTTGATCGGTCCAAGCCCGCGTGCCCCAACGAGGATGAGTCCGATCTGATGCTGCTCTGCATACTCCACAATCCGATCGGCCGGCGAGCCGATCTCCATATGTTTGACGACCGGACCACAGTCCATGGGCAGGAGCGATACGATGCGATCCAAAAGCCGGGCGCCATCCTCACGCATCGTCCGCTCGATGGTCGTATACAGCTCGTGTGCGACTTCCGGGACCATCATGGGATAGGCCGGCGCCGGCACATCCAGAATATGGAGGATGTGCAACTCTTCGGCGCGAGCCAGGTATTTGAGTGCCCGGACCGCTTCGTACGATTGATCCGACCCATCGATCGCCAGTAGCATTTTCATTGCTGACCTCTCTGTTGCTCAGTGACAATCAGTTGGACAGAAAAACAGCAGATACACCCCGACGGCCACGCCAAGCGCAATTGCCCCGACCAGAATCCAGTGTGTACGTGTCATGGGTGTCTCCTATTCATCGAGAGAGTCAGCAAGTCCAATGCCGCTCTCGTGTCAGACATCGTTGAATATGACGGTGGCGCGGAAGGGCTATGGAGTGAAAGGCTTTCGTGCTGAATGGTCCGTTCCGTCCATGAGTAACGTTTGCGGCGGCTTCCCCCTTCTGTCGCCTTCTGCTACAGGAGGGGGCTCTTCACTGTAGCAGGCCTCCCCCACGGAAGAGCGATAATCCCGCGCCAGCAGGCGTCGAAACAGTCAACGCTGGTCAAACTGTTGTTTCTATGCGCGATCAGTCATCGGAATGTGACAGTGCAGGAGTGGCACTGGCCTTGCTGATACTTCGACGGAGAGTTGTGGAGGAGGGCCGATGGCAGACCGATTATTTTCATCGATTCTGGTGCCGGTGGATTTCTCGCCTTGCTCCGAAGAGGCCTTTCGGGTGGCCTGCGGGCTGGCGCGTCTGTGTGGCGCCGAGGTCTTTGTGGTGCATGTGATCGATACGAGTGCGCTCAGCGCCTTTAATCGGATGGGGTTGCTGGCGGTACCGTCTGATGCCACCGCACAAAAGCGCCGCCTCCGACACTTTGCCCGGTTGAACGTCCGGAGGCTGCTCGATTCCGAGGTGGCGAAGGGGATTGAAATCAGCCGGGTAGTCCTGGAGGGGGCGCCGTTTGTCGAGATTGCGAAGACCGCGCGGGTACAGAAGGTCGATCTTGTCGTGATGGGAAGCTACGGCGGGCGGTCGGGGAGCGTCGAAAAGATTTTCTTCGGCAGTACTGCGGAGAAAGTGGTGCGAACGGCAGGCTGTCCGGTGCTGACGGTGCCGTTGCCGGTGAAGGCGCGATGATGACGATAGTTCATATATAGGGAGGGGTATGACGATGAAGCAGACACAGCGGATGTGGGGGTGGGCGGCCGTGTTGGGGGTGACCTGGGCTCTGTGGAGCGGAGCGGACCTTCCGCTCTGGTCGCAATCCGAACAGGTGGTGGATGTGACCATCAAGGATTTCAAATTTGTCACAAAGCAGAGCACGCTCCGGCTCGGGGTGGCTACCGTGATCAGGATCAAGAACGAGGATGCCGAACGCCATGATTTCGGCTCCACTATGTTCGAGGGGATTCCGACGCAAGTTGAGAAGGACGGAGTGATTGTCTACGGGCGTGGGCTGGGCGGAGTCTTTTTGGATGCCAAGCGAGATGCGGCGTTGCGCTTCAATATGTCCCGTCCTGGCCGCCACGAATTCCGGTGTTCGATTCATCCCAATATGAACGGTGAGCTGCTGCTGTTGAATGTGGAGGCCGTGTGAGCGAAGCGACCGATAGACCACGCATTCTTCTGGCGACCGATTTCTCTAAGTGGGCCTTGCGGGCCGAGGAGTACGCCTGTTGTTTGGCGGCGACATGGCGGGCCACGCTGACCGTGCTCACGGTGCTGGAGTTTCCACCCGGCATGAATCCGGACTATCCGGTCAACCAGGTGTATCTTGGCGAACTCATGAAGGCCGGGGCCAAGCAGTTGGTGGATCTGAAGACGCGGGCATCGGCCCGCGGGATTGCGTTGCATACGCGGATTGCCACGGGGATTCCTTGTGAAGAGGTGCTGGCCGTCGTGAAGGCCGAGGATTCCGATCTCGTGGTCGTCGGGACGAAGGGCAAGTCCGGACTGGCGCATGTGCTGCTTGGGAGTACCGCAGAGCGGGTTATCCGTACCGCGCCTTGTCCGGTCCTCACCGTGCGCATGGATTCTGACGAGGTGCGATCTGGCGAGGCGGGGCCTTGTGAGGGGATCAGCCTCAATCGAATTCTGGTCCCGGTGGACTTTTCAGATTGTTCTCTTGAAGCCGTGGAGTATGCCGCACTCATGGCTCGACGGCATAGCGCGTCTCTGACGCTGTTGCATGTGCTGGAACCTGTCTCCTACGGATTGGACTTCACGCTCTTGCACAGCGGCAAACGGGAGGAGATGCGGGAGCGGTTGACGGCTCGATTGGGTGACATGACGCGGGCATTGGCCGAGGCCAAGATTCAAGCCGATTCGCAGGTGCGCGGGGGGACTCCGTTTGAGTCGATTCTCGACAGTGCCAGAACGATTCCGGCCGATCTGATCGTGATGGGGACGCATGGGCGTCGAGGGTTGTCTCATGCGCTGAGCGGGAGTGTGGCGGAGGCGGTGCTGCGCCAGTCTCGTTGCCCGGTCCTGACGGTTCGCAGTCCCAAATATGGGCCGGGACACCGCCGGGTGCTGCCTGGAGGATCTACATAGGAGTTCACTCTTTCACCAGGGGGTCTATCATGGCGACAGTCATCAGGAAACAGAGCAATGCACCGGCCAGCCGACCGTCACGCAGCGCGAATCCGATCGAATTGCCCGACGGCATGAGGGATCGTATTGCCGTGAAGGCCTACGAACTGTGGAATCAGCGTGGGTGTCGGCAAGGGCGGGATCTCGAAGACTGGCTCGATGCGGAAACGATCGTAATGGAAGAGATTCATGAAGCTCGCGAATGAATCAATCGCCGGGGTATGGGCGCCGTTGCCTCTGGGACTCGATGGGCTGATGGCTCGGCTGGAGGCGCTGTCCCTCGGGCCGATGTTTGCGGCAGAACGGGATCGTGCCTTGCGACTGGCCTTGCGCCCGTATTTTGAGTTTGAC
>JBEBHO010000253.1:0-3867 GCA_040081095.1 Nitrospira sp. | reverse complement strand
AACATTGCCTATGGGTTGGGAGAGCTCGCGCCTGCCGACCGAAAGAAGCGTGTGCAGGAAATGGTGGAGCTGTTTCATCTGACCGGACTTGAGGATGCCAAGCCGCGTGAACTGTCCGGCGGGCAGCAACAACGCGTGGCGCTGGCTCGCGCCGTGGCGCCCCGGCCGCAGCTGCTGTTGCTGGATGAACCGCTCTCCGCATTGGATGCCCCGACTCGTTCACAGCTTCGCGGCGAGCTGCGAGGGCTGCTCAAGCAATTGGCATTACCCTCGATCATCGTGACGCACGATTGGGCGGAAGCGTTGACGCTGGGCGATGTCATGGCGGTGATGCACGAGGGAACAATTCTGCAAGTGGGGACACCTCAAGAAGTATTCAGTCGGCCGGCCAATGCAGACGTTGCGCGAGTCGTCGGTGTGGAAACGGTGGTGCAGGGGAAGCTGATTGATGCGCGTGATGGGCTGGCCACGGTACAAGTGGGAGAGATGGCTCTCATGGCGGTGGCGGTCGAGAATGTCGGCTCCGATGTGTTCGTCTGTATTAGGGCGGAAGATGTGACGTTGGAACTATCCGGCGCCGGACTCACCAGCGCGCGGAATCATCTCCATGGAACGGTGAGCGGCATTGCTTCGCTCGGAGCGTTGGCGCGGGTCACCATCGCCTGCGGATTTCCTCTCGTCGCCATCATTACGCGATCGGCGCTGACGGAGCTTGGACTAGTCGTTGGCACATCGGTTCGAGCGTCATTTAAGGCCGGTTCTGCGCATCTGATCTCGCGCCAGTAACGGCGCTGTTTCTCCCGTCTTTCTCTTCCTCGCTGATCTCCCCAGCTTCTGTGGATAACTCTGTTCATAATGTTTGGGACGTCGCGTGATTGGGTTGAATCCACCATGCAGCTGACAGCTTGCCTAGTTTTTAGTCATTGAATCTCGATGTCGGGCTACCACTAGATATTGGGCCTTTCTGCCGACTTGTCTGGGAAATCATCCAATTGTGGATTAGAGCCTGAAATTCTCTGGCGAGCTACGCCTATTGCTGCCATTGGCGCGGGAGTTATGCACAGGATGCTCGAATTCCTGGTTGAAACACGCCGATTTTCCTGCTTGACAGCGGTGATTCATCTGTGTAACCATTGGTTACATCATGAAATCGAACGATCTAAAGCGGATTCGAGAAGGGTTAGGGCTGACGCAGCAGCAATTGGCTGAGGCGTTAAGTACGACCCGTGTATCAGTGGCACGGTACGAAGCCGGGATGCGACGGATTCCCGGCATGGTGCGCGTGGCGTTAGAGCAGCTGCAGCGACGGGCGGAAATTCCTATGGCGGGCATTGTGGCCGCCGGATCTCCGATTGAACCCGTGCCGCAATCCGATCTGATCGATGTCCCGCCGAGCATGTTGCGCGGGGGCGATACCTTTGCGCTTCGCGTGAAAGGGGAGTCGATGAAAGACGACGGCATTCTTCCGGGTGATCTCGTGATCGTGCGCAAGCAGGAGCATGCGCGCAACGGGCAGACGGTCGTCGCGCTGGTGAATCAGGAAGCGACGATCAAAACCTATTTCAAAAAAGAGACGCACATTGAACTGCATCCGGCCAATGCGGCGATGCAGCCCATCATTGTGAATCCCAGCGATCAGTTTCATATCGAAGGACTGTTGATTGGCGTGATTCGCCATTGTGCCATTTAGTCTAACGAAGGAGGGGACCATGCTGACAGGTGGACGAACTCTGATGACGGACCGGTTAGTCTCGCTTGAACGAACGATCGATTCGCTCAACGGGCAGCTTCGCGAGGTACGGTGGGAGCTGGGGCATACGAAGGCGGAACCATTGCCGGTCAGGCTGTGGCGCAATCTGGTGGGTAGCCGGTCTGAGCTGGAATATATGTCGACGGTCTGTAATCGAAACGTGCGCCCGAATACAAAGGTGGTGTCTCATGGTAGCTCAAGAGCCTAGCGTCGACCGTGTTGTGAGCGGATCTTGCGCGGATTGCGGCGCGGTTGTCGTGCAACGCATGGCCTGCGTCGATGTGGCCACCCGTTCGACAGTCGAGCTCTGTGCGGCCTGCTGGAATGCCTATCGGCAACGGCAGGTGTTTAGCGCGGGCTGTTGCGGGTAACCAACGCGGAGAGAGTCATGCAGGCACTGGCCTCACATAGGTTGCCGTTTCCAGACGAACTGGACCTCGCGCCGAGGTGTCAGCGGCGAGTCGATACAGCAAGTGAATGGCTCCTGGGGCTGCGTCATGCCCAGGTTCCTTTCCAGGCTGATCACAGCGTGATGGTCTTGCATGGTCATCCGCTGGTGTTGCGACTCGGGTTGCATGCGGCCGCGGATCGTGCATTGGCCGGAGAGCCGGTGTTGTATCTTGACGGAGCCAACGCATTTGATCCTTTTGTCATCGGGCGATTGGCCCGGGCGCATCGCCAGGCTCCCAGAAAGATTCTCTCTCTGGTTCATGTCGCTCGCGCGTTCACCTGCCATCAGATGGAGCGATTGGTGTCGGATTGCCTGGAGGAGGCGTTGACGCGGTATCATGCGAGAGTCGCCGTCGTTTCGGGGCTGTTTGATACCTTTTACGATGAGGCGGTGCCATCTCAGGAAGTGGGCCGGCTGGCGGGACGGATGATTCAGCAGTTGCGTCAGTTAGCTCAACGGGGTTACGTGCTCGTGTGTCTTTGTCCCCCGACGCTGGCTATCACTCGGTCGCGTCACCGGTTTCTTGATCAACTTTGCAGTCAAGCAGACCGGGTCATTCGCGTCGGAGAAGTGCCGGGGCAAGGGACTATCAGGCTTGAAGAAGAGCCGCGCGGTCAAGAAGCCGGCCAAGTGTGGGAAGTCGCACGGACGGTGCTGGAGCAGCGGTAGTTTCATGGGACGGACGCTGACGACTTTTACCCAGCTGGTGCAACAGGAGATCGCTTCCTGGCGGCGATACCGGCGTGCGTTGCGCGCAGAAGACCAGTAGGCATTGGATGAATTGTTTGCGGCAGCACGGCGTCACTTTGCAGCCGGAGCCTATCTAGCCCGTGATACACCGTTTGAGGTGATGGTGCTGTCGATGATGCTAGAACAGCAGAAACAATTACACGGTTATCGCAGGCGGTCGCCGATCATGATACCCGCTCCTCGCTCCCGCCGTCTGACGGGGTGGCTTCTTGATGTCTATCCCGTTCATGGCGCTTGCGATCTGGATTCTTGGTGACGAAGGCCTTCGCTGCCGCCTCATCGATCCCTATCTTCCGTCGTTCTACCTTGCCGGGCCGTCAGCTCGCCGCCTAACGTTCTACTAAAGCTTTCGATGTAGCCACTGCTGCGCCGCTGTGGCAGTAAACTCAGGGCTGTTGTCGTTCTGAGGTTTGATGCGTGGCCTACGGCACGCCTTGCGGCCAGACCCGAATATAGGGATCGGATCCGATTAAATGATCCGGTTACAGGGGTGCCGCCTAGACACTCCACGGGTGTTCCTGTATAAAGGGAGGCCAATGAAAAATATCCGGACGGCCTTTGCCGCGGCCTGTCGGCGGGCGGGAATGACGAACCTTCGAGTGCATGATTGCCGGCATACTGCGAGTGCGAATCTCAGGCGGGCAGGGGTGGATACGATGACCGCTATGAAGATTGTTGGCTATAATGGCGAACAAATGCATAGGCGGTACAATACGATCGAGTCGGAAGACCTCCATGCAGCTGCGTCGAAGTTGCATAAATAGACCCTAGCACCGTGATAACACTTGCCGCTTTCAGTAAAGCAGAGCAAAGTGTAAGTGATTGTAATCTCAGCGTCGGGGCGTAGCGCAGCCCGGTAGCGCGCCTGCTTTGGGAGCAGGATGTCGGAGGTTCAAATCCTCTCGCCCCGACCAAA
>JBEBHO010000326.1:0-3876 GCA_040081095.1 Nitrospira sp. | reverse complement strand
ACGACATCTTGGAGAATCCGATTGACGGCGTTCTCATAGAAAATGCCGAGGTTGCGGTAGGCGTGGATATACATCTTGAGCGACTTGAGTTCGAGACACTCTTTATCGGGCATGTAGTGAATGGTGACGGTGCCAAAGTCCGGCAGGTTGGTTTTGGGGCAGATCGCGGTGTATTCGGGAATTTCGATCGTGATCTCGTAGCCCTTATACTGATTGGGGAATGTTTCAATGTCAGGCAGCGGGGCGGTGATGCCGCTCTTCGCATGCCGTTCATTGTAGCCAAGCTTGGTGGCTTTTGATTTTGCTCTTGCTGGTTTCCTGGTCACGAGTACTGCCTCACGGTCGCTAGAGTTGCTTCATCCAATCGGTTTGCCCGATTTTTTCCAGTTCGATAAACATCGATACCCAGGGGCATTTCATCTCCGGATACACTTCGCAGAGCCCGCCTTTTCGCACCCCTCCGCAGGGGCCATGGGCCATGAACTTCGGACATTCGGCTTTCAGCGTATTGTCCGGGATGGGAGGGCGTTTATGCACCCCCCCTACATGGGTTCCGGCGTCATCTTCGCCGGGAATTAAGACTCGATTCGGCATAGTCGATCAGTCTAGCTGGATTGGCGGTGATCGGCAATCGTAAGCCGCAAATTTCAATAGATATTTCATATTTTCTTTCACGGTCTTGCTTCGGTTGTATTTCTTTTGGGGCGAATGGCCTATCTGCCTTAGGTTGGTCTAGGCCTTCTTTCGGATGCTGTGGGCCTTCTGCGAAGTTGCGTTGAATATCAGGAAGTTATAATATTTTTGAAATGCTGGCTGTCGAGGGAGCGATCGGAATATATAAATTGACAGTCTTTTTTCAGCTTTGTTAGGATGCCCGTGGCGCGATTGATAGATCAGCGATTGTGTGTTGTCCATCCTCGTTGCTCCGCCGAGTGTATTTGTTTATTGCGATTGCGTTGAACCATCGGCAACGGTCTGCCGTTGCAGTGACATAAGGGAGGTGCCTGATGAGTCTCGATTATGTGAAGTTTACAAACGGCTTTGAGAAGTTCATGCCGAAAGAATATCGGGATATGGTCGAACACGGTCCGTTCGGCAAGAAGGTCTCCGTTTCCCAGATGGGAAGCTTCAAGGAAATTTTGGAAGAGCACCCGATGTGCGCCGGTTGTGCGATGACCTTGTTCATCCGCCTCGCGATGATCGCAGTCCCCAATCCTGAAGACACCATTATGGTAGGCACGGCTGGTTGCGGACGGTTGGCTATTTCACAGGCGGCCATTCCCTTTGTGTACGGCAACTATGGCGACCAGAACGGTGTGGCCAGCGGTTTGTCGCGCGGTCTTCGACTCCGTTTCGGCGATAAGCCGAAGGATGTGGTTGTGATGGCCGGCGATGGCGGCACCGCCGACATCGGATTTCAGCAAGTGTTGCACTCGTGGTTCCGCAAGGAGCGGTTCACGACGATCATGTTGGATAACGAAGTCTACGGAAACACCGGCGGTCAGGAAAGCGGCATGACGAGCCGCGGTGCGGTATTGAAGATGGCTCCCTTGGGCAAGAAGTTCGAGAAGATGGACATGTTGCAGATGGCGAAGGTGGCCGGATGCGCCTATGTTGCCACCGTCGTTCCGAACAATCCCCGCCGTGTCGAGAGCGTCATCAAGAAAGCCGTGTTGATTGCCCGTGAAGTGGGGTCCGCCTACATTCAAGCCTACACCTCCTGCAACATTGAGTATGCGATTCCGACCGACAAGGTCATGGAAGACGCCAAGACCGTTGAAAACGATCGGTATCAGTTCACGGAATATGTCAGTGAAGAGGCGAAGCAGTACTTGGCTGAGCGCTATGGCTACAAGGAGTTTCTCCCGAAGCCGGCCGCTCCCGCTGGCGCCATTCCCAACAAAGCATAAGCCCGACCGGTAAGGAGGATTGCCCATGGCAAAGCGTTTCAACATTCGGATGGCAGGTGTCGGTGGACAGGGTGTCGTGACGGGATCGCACATCCTCAGCACCGCGGTCATCAATGCCGGCGGGGAAAGCACGATCGTTCCGTTCTACGGATCGGAAAAGCGCATGGCGCCGGTCGAGAGTTATGTGCGCGTCTCGGATGAACCGATCTACGAGATCGGCGAAATCACGTTTCCGCACATCATCATCATTTTCCATCCGCAGGTCATTACGCATGGCAAGTCCTATACGATGCCGTTCTATTTCGGCCTGAAGGAAGACGGGATTGCGTTAATCAATAACGATGGTCCAATGAACTTGCATAAGGACCAGGCCGCTGAGCTCAAGGAGCGTCGCGCGAAGCTCTACTATTTCCCCGCGACAAAACTTTCTTTGGAAGTTGCCGGAATGGACCTTGCCACAAATATGGCATTGATGGGCTGTATCGGCGCCATCACCGGGCTGACGAACATGGCGGGGTTAGAGCAGGCCGTGAAGGACCGGTTCCTGGGTAAAGGGTTTGTCGTATCCGGTGGAACCGCGGCCTTGGATAGTGTGGTCGAGAGAAAGTTTAAGAAGAAGCAGGAATTGATTGATAAAAACGTCGCGGTGATGCGGGCCGGGTGGAACTATGCCGTCGAACACGGCTGGGCCGCTCCCGACGTGAAGCGTGTGGAGGCTCCTGCCGCCACCGCGAGTGCCTAATCGCGATACATAAGGAGTCCCCATGTATCTGGTAGCTGATATCAACGTAGAAATTTGTGCCGCCAAGAGCTGCAAGCTCTGCACGCAGTACTGCCCCGAAGCCAACACCATTCAGTACAGCGAAGAAATGGGGAAGGATAGGGGTTTTAAGTACGGGTCTGCGTACGTGGCCGTAGATCGCTGTAAGGGTTGTGCCCAGTGTGTATGGGTCTGCGATAATATGGCTAAGAATAATGCGATTAAAATGATCATGATCGATCAATTGCCGCTGGCCGCCATTACGGACAATATTACATATGGCGACAAGAGCACGACGGCGGTTTTGGTAAGCCCTAGCGTCTGATTATTCGGCAAGAAAGGGGAACGGGCGTGGCAACAACGCAAGATAAGAGAGAGAGAATTATCGTTCCGGGACCGGCTGGATTCCATCCTCCGTCAGCTGCACAGCTCGGCGTTTCGCTGCCCGACCCAGGCGAAGGTCTGTTCTACGGACTGCTTGAGCCTAATGAAGACAAGGTCATCGAAGAGATGGCTCGCAAAATGTTGACCAGTCCCAACGCAACGCTCTTTCCGGGGCCGATGGTGTTGTGGGCGTGGAACGAACATGCGATCGAAAAGGCCAAAGCTACGCTGGAAATTGCCGCCCAGATTCCGAATGTCATGATCATCCCGATGCCGGACTATCGACCGAAATATCCGAAGATCGATCCGGAAGAGGTCATTAATCCGAACCACCCGAATCTCACCATTTGGGGAAATAAGATTGAAGCGTGTATCTTCATCGGCGTGCATTGCCACTATGCGAATCTGACGCTGAAGATGATCCGCGCAGGGACCAATTGCTGCACGATGGCGATTTGTGCCGAGCAGGGCCATGAAGACGCCATGTTGACGATCCGCGATTCTGATGTGCTCAAGCTGAAGAAGACCGCGCAGATCTTCAAAAAGATTCGTGAGGAAATGGGCATCAAGTTGCCGGAGAACGGCGAAAATGTCCGCTTTACGGGAACGCAGTCTAAAGTTCACGGTGGAAAAACCCACACCAATCCGTTGACCTTTATGCCCTCCGTCGCCGGAGTCGGCAGCGCGGGTACGTTTGGCCATTCGGCTGAGCAGATGAAGCGCGAAGGGTAAGGATCGGGATCACGGGCGATATAGCCAAGAGGTGCAACGATGAGCGAAGCTGAAGTCAAAACGAATCCCCCTGGTGCTCCTGCTGCCACT
>JBEBHO010000090.1:0-14601 GCA_040081095.1 Nitrospira sp. | reverse complement strand
CCCAGCTGCTCATAGGCAAACAACGTCCCGGTCCGCCCCATTCCCGTCTGGACTTCATCAAAAATCAGGAGAATATCCTTCTGCGTACAGAGCTCTCGCAGATTCTTGAGATAGAGCTGGTCGGCAACGTGCACGCCGCCTTCGCCCTGGATCGGCTCCAGCATGATGGCGGCGGTCTTCTCCGTCACAAGCGATTCGATCGCCGCAAAATCATTGAAGGGCGCATAGACAAATCCGGGAACGAGCGGCTCAAAGCCCTTCTGCACCTTCTCCTGACCGGTGGCCGTTAAGGTCGCCATCGTGCGGCCGTGGAAGGAATTCTTCATCGTGATGATTTCGAACCGGTCCGCTCCGTGCTTCTCGTGCCCGTAGCGCCGCGCCAGCTTAATCGCCGCTTCATTTGCCTCCGCACCGCTGTTGCAGAAAAAGACCCGGT
Organism: Nitrospira sp.; assembly: GCA_040081095.1. Classification (GTDB taxonomy): domain Bacteria; phylum Nitrospirota; class Nitrospiria; order Nitrospirales; family Nitrospiraceae; genus Nitrospira_D. Next base: position 14,165 of record JBEBHO010000090.1, on the reverse strand, counting down.
CGGCACAGGAATGATCGACCAGCATTTGCGCGAGTCTGACCTGCGGCTCGGTATAGTACAGATTCGAGACATGGATGAGCTGGGCCGCCTGGCGCTGGATCGCTTGCACCAAATCCGGATGGCCGTGGCCCAAGATATTGACCGCGATGCCACCGACAAAGTCGATGTATTCCCGGCCTTCCATGTCGTAAACTTTGGCCCCGCGCCCCCGCACGATCGAAATCGGCTGGCGCGCATAGGTTTGCATTAAATACTTGGCGGCGAAATCTTTGATTTCCTCTGTCGGCATAGCAGACGTATCCCCTCAAGAAAGAAGGGGAAAGCTAGCATAGGGTTGAGTCGAAATCAATAACGGCGATGCCCGGCCGGAAGGATTTCGGTCCGGTTTTCGTGATGATTTATCGCAGGTACGCCGAGGCTCACCTCGTCTCATCGGATAAGACGGCGACTCATCCGGCTCCCTCCAATTAAGACCTCAGCCATGACGCCCGAGTGTGGTAAGCTGCATGTCCATGAAATCCTGTCAGCACTGTCGGCAGCAAAATTCTGAAGACGCCAAATTCTGCGCACAATGCGGGAATACGCTCGCCGTGACATCTACTGCCGACTCGGCCGGAAGTACGACCGCTGATGCGATACCCGAAGCGAGGCCCTATGCGCCCTTGACGTCCGACCAGGACCTCTGGCGGCAGTTCATCGGCCCGAAATCCGACCACTACCTTGAACAGTTCAAGAAATTTTCCTCCGACGGGCAGCCGAAATTTGCGCTCAGCTGGAACTGGCCCGCCTTTCTCTATATCTCGTTTCTTTGGTTTCTCTATCGAAAGATGTACCTGCACGCCTTTGTGTACGCCATCGGCCCGATGGCCTCGACGTACGTGACCGGCGACATGACCGTCGGTCTCGTGTGGAGCGTCATGGCTGGCGCCACGGCCAACTACCTGTACTACTGGCACTGCAAGGAAGAGATTGCGGAGATCAAGAAAACAGGCAAGCTCAATCCGGCGGCCCAGGAGGCCGCACTCAAGGAAGCCGGTGGAGTCCAGCCGTACGTGATCTATGTCGGAATCGTGCTCTACGTGATCGCGCTGGCCGGTCTCGTGAAGATGATCGAGGACGGGCAACTGGATGGAGACAAGATCCCGACACGTCCTGCGAAGCCTGCCTCAACCGTCTCGACCTAGCTCCTCAAATAAAGCATTTGATGGAGCCCGTCACCCTCTTCCCTGCTGCCATCCCATCCAGGCCCGGAACCATTGAACATCCTGTTCGTAGGCGGCTCCGCCCGCGTCCGTCGCTTCCTGCCGCTGTTCCAGTTGCGTGTAGGTACGCGGCCAGTTTTTCTGCCACCAAGACTTGAGTTCGTCCGGAGGATAGGGCTGGCCGTTGGGATTCAGAATACCGGCGGCGGCACAGAGCGGGGCGACCAGCGGCCAGTAGCGGTCTTTCCCCAGCCCGAGACTGCGGAAATGTTCACGCAACAGAAAGACCACCCACAGTTCGGCGCTATGTTTCTTGTTGTGCTTGAACGGCTGGGTCTGGCGGAGCGGCACGGGATCGAAGGCTTTGACGATCGACGTGTAGTCAGGACCGCCATAGGTCCCTGCGGCTTCAGCGATCCCTTCGACGATATTCGCCAGCTCAAGCTCCGTGATCGGCGATGGGCTGATGCCTTTCCCCTGAGACGCTTCGGATAGGGGGCCGGGAGCGGTCAACAATTCAATCAGCGGCTTCAGTTCCCGCAAGCGAACAGCCGCGGCCTTGAGAATGTGTTCAGATTCCAACCAGTAGTCCGGATCGCTCTTGGTCAGCCGTTCACGGCCCGACGGAGGGAGCACGGTCGGCACCCAGTAACGCATGAGCACGAAGAGAATGTAGTCGGCTTGTGCGCCGACCTGTGCGACGCGGTCGAAATGATGTCCGCTCTGAACGGCGGTGAAGAAGGCCTGCGCCCGGTCGAGGACCGCCAACCGCGCAGCCATGCCGCACCACCAGGCTTCGAGCGCGGACCAATTGATATCGGCAGCCGGCGGGACCGTCATGAGTTGTCTGTTCCTGCGTGAAGCGAATAGAGCGGCATGGTACTGCCGGTCCCGGATGAAAGCAACGGCTTGACTTGGTTGGCCGATCCAGTATTCTTGCTGACACGTACCTGGTGTCCTGAGAATAAAGGAGATGCCTATGGCTCGCTTGGTCTTGCTGCGTCACGGTGAATCGCAATGGAATCTGGAAAATCGGTTCACCGGGTGGGTCGATGTCCCGCTGTCGCCGCGCGGGATCCAAGAAGCCAAGAATGCCGGCGACAAGCTGCGCGGCTTTGCCTTCAACCGGGCGTTTACCTCGGTGCTGACCCGGGCCAATGAAACGTTACGCCTGGCGCTTGAAGGCATCGGACAAACGAATATCCCGATCGAGAAGGACAAGGCCCTGAACGAACGGATGTACGGAGAACTGCAGGGGCTGAACAAGGCCGAGACGGCGAAGAAGTATGGGGACGACCAGGTGAAGATTTGGCGCCGCAGTTTTGATGTGCGTCCGCCGGGGGGAGAGAGCTTGAAGGATACGGCCGAGCGGGTGCTCCCCTACTATGAAAGCAAGATCAAGCCATACGTGCTGAAGGACGAAACGATTCTGATCGCCGCCCATGGCAACAGCCTGCGCGCGCTCGTCATGGAACTGGAGCAGCTCTCGAAGGAGCAGGTGTTGGAACTCAATATTCCTACCGGCGCTCCGCTCCTGTACGAACTCGACAAGAACGGGAAAGTGTTATCTCACCGATATTTGTAGAGGGAGCGCACTCGAGGGCAGGAACTTACCTGACGTCGTCGAGGAGTTCCGCATATTGATCGACCGGTGCGTAGTCGATCAAGAGCACCAGCAGCTTCTGCCGGTCGTCGGATGACACCACGCCCTGGTCTTCCAACAGTGTGGCGGCTTCCGCGCTGAGCCCCATCGGGTTCAACCGGTCATCCATCAGCCGCGCATAGTGCTCCCGCCGCTCGTCGAGCTCCTGCCGATACCCGTCCCACTGGTCCAAGCCGAATGTTTCCGCGGACCATTGAGCGGTCACGGACTCAAACAAGAGTCCCCCGATCAACGCCCGGTACTTCTGCAGAATATGGGCATCGACCGCCGCCAGAATCCAATAGAGGTTCAGCGACAGAATTTCCCGCGCGACATGACGGGCTTGGGCGGCGGTGACCTCGATTCCGTACTCCTGAATCTGATCAATCGAGATAGGTTTCGGCAGTGCGGCAAAGAGGCCGGTCGCAGCGTCTTTCGGTGTCATCGTGACTGATCCTCCCAAGCAAGTCGATACGAAGAACTGCGAGGGTACTGCACCAGTGCCCCGACTCTCAAGCGCCTTGTCCGGGTCAAACTGCTATGTTATTGTCCGCCCATGAATACACGAACGATCGACCGCCCTTGGGCGCACCGCCTCATTCAAGCGTTTTCGCTGAGCATCCTGCTCTGGACTCTGGTCTCTCCGGCACAGGTTCATGCCGATGAGAACCGTTGGGGATTTGGATCAGACCTCGGACTGACGACCGGCACGGTTAACAGCACGGTGTTCGCCCTCGGATTCAACGTCGACTACTACGTCGACCGGAACTTTTCCTTCGGCCCGATGATGCAAATCAGTCCCATGGGTGATCTTTTCCAGATTGCCTTTGCGGGCGTCGGTAAATACCATTTCCGGCTGAATAACGGCATCAACCTCGTCCCCTTCACTGGGATCGGGCTCATCCATGCCGATCTCGATCGCGGCACCGGCCCATCCCGAATCAATCGGAATGACACCAGTTGGTACATTCCCATCGGCCTCTCCCTGGAGTATCAAGTCATTCACAATATCGCGCTGTCGTCCACGCTGATGGTGAATCTCCACGACATCAATCTCCAGCCATCTCTGCCCGAGAAAGATCACACCAGCGTGAGCCTGATGTTCGGGTTCCGCTGGGGTCCGTAGACATACCGTCTCCGCCTACTTCACCCGCTTGCCACAGACATAGCGATCGCCGTTCGACGATTCATCGCGCCGAACACCGGATGATTGCGCTGAAGATGCGAGGGGAATACCCTGCGGGAGGCTACGCGGCTTTTGCTGGCTGCCAGCGCAGGCCGACGTTGAGTAATTCTTGGAGCAGATCTTTGTAGCTATACTCGGCTTTCTCCGCCGAGTCGGCAAAGTCCTCCTGGTGCGCAATTTGTGGATTGGGATTCGCCTCGAGCACGTAGACCTTTCCCTCCCCGTCCATCCGAACATCGATGCGCGCATAGCCACTCAGACCCAACGCTCGATACACCCGTCTGGCCATATGTTGAATTTCTTCCGCCTTGCCAGCCGGTAAGTCCTTCGCCTCTTCCGAGGTAATGCCATATTTATCCTGATACTTCCGGCTCCATTTCACTCGCTGGGTGGCAATTCTCCTGGCATCCTCAGGAAGCTTGTTCATGATCAATTCCCACACGGGCAAGACTTGTAGATGGCCGTTGCCCATGATCCCGACATAGAACTCACGCCCCTCAATATACTGTTCGACTAGGGCGCCGGTCCCGATGCTTTGATGGATGAACGCGACGCGCTCCTTCAGTTTCTCATCATCCTCCACGATCGACGCTTGGGAAATCCCCAGCGACGCCTCTTCACTGATGGACTTGACGATAAGCGGATACTCCAGCTCCTTTGGCCGTTTGACGCTCCGCCCTTGCGGGACGACCATAAAATCCGGGTAGGGGATGCGGTGATAGGAGAGAACTTTTTTAGTGAGCGCCTTGTCCCGGGCCAGCATGAGGCCTCGGGGATTACATCCCGTATACGGCATGTGTAACAACTCGAGGTACGACACCACATTCTGGTCATACACCGAGACCCCGTCGAATTCTTCCAGCAGATTGAAGGCAATGTGCGGACGCCACTCTTCAATCGCCGTTCGGATGACACCTAAATCGCTTTTCACTCCAAGCGGGTGCACATCGTGGCCCAATTTCCTGAGTGTCGACACAACATCGTATTCGGTCTTCCATCCGACCTTACTCAAGTCATGGCCATTGAGCTGATCGGGAGGCACGAGATCTTCGTGCATCAGGACGAGAATACGAAGTTTTCTCATAGAGCCACCCGATGTCTACCGCTTCGTAAAAAGTTCATTGTATGGACCGTCAAGAGAATGGTGAAGTCCAACTTCGCCTGCTCCTCCGCGACCGACACACGAAGATCCAACTGCCGGCACCGCTGAATCATGTCTTCCAACACCTGGTCGATCGTGTATTGATACTCACCGGTCCAACTCGCGACCTTGCGACGCACTTCCCTGCGAAACCGGCTGAGAAAAGTGGTGGCGCTGGGCTTCCCCGGCTGCGCCGCCCCTTCAGCAAACAACCGCTTGAGATCAGGATCGTAGAGTAAGGAATGTTCCACGCCATAGTGGGCACGCTTCTGCTCATAATGTTCCCGCAGCGTCGGCGTAAGGCTGGGGAGGGAATCGACTTCTTCGGTGGTCAGAACGGTCGGCTCAACCTCAGCCAACTCCTGCATCACTGCATCCACATATTTCAGTTTCTTCAAAACCGGCCATCCCCGATAACGCTCCTGCCACATCGAATCCGGCGTCAACCACACGGCAAAAGTCTCAGCAAAATCTTCGTCCGGATGGCTCTGGGCATACCACACGTCCAGGTGCCGGACGAAGCTCCGGCTATAGGGCCTGGGGCTGTAGTACTTGGGATAGGCCTGTGAGGACTTCCCGAAGATCGCCTGGCGGGTGCGACGACGACGGATCCGATAGGCATTCTCGATCGCGTGTCCCGCTTCATGCCGCAAAATGCGCAGACACCAGTCAGGAGTCCCGCCTTCGACCTCAAGCATTTGAGACAACTCCAACTTGGCCAGACGCGGATGCGCCAGATAGAACGGAATGGCAATACCCGGCACGCCGTCCGGCGTGAACCATTCATTCGACAGCCAATAGTGCGGACGGAATCGCAGGTGGCGGGCCTCCAATTCACGGTCCAACTGGGCGATCGGTTCTTCCAAAAAACTTCCTTTGATCTCAAGATTGAGCCGGCCCATCGGCAGGTCCAACAGTTTGTCGTCTGACCAACCGACCCATTCGGGATCAATCAGTTGATGCGCGGGATGTTTCGGGCTATCCAGAGATGATCGATGCATCGTGCAACCGTCTCGCACCTTCTCGTCGAAATGTTTGTGCTACTGAAGAAACTATAGCATCCGATAGGAAATTCGTGGGCACGGAGGCATGCACGCGTCTGCGCGCAGAAGAAAAGCGGAAGATTTTGTCACTGACCGTACAAGAATGAACCGCGGAGCAAGAATATTGAGGCGAACCGTATCAGAGATAGGGCAATCGTGCGGCGAAATGAGGAATCGCATCCCAAATATAATCGACAACCGACCGCACATAGCCCTGGGCCCGATCAAGATTCTGTTCCCAGTCAGGGAGCGCCTCCTGCACATCGAGGATCGGCTCGTCGCGGTCAAAGCAGAATTGATTGAACAGCGGGATCGACAGCCCAAGCAATCACTCCACCGCTTCTTGATGATCCCGCCCCATCGCCACGATACAGTCCGCCTGCTCAAGTAACGACTGCGTCAACCTGCGTTGCACATGACTGGCGGGATCAATACCTCGTTCCAGGAGCCGCGCCAGCACGACGGGATGGATCGATTGCGGCTTGGCCTCAATTCCGGCCGAACCAACCTGATACAAACCGTGCCCGTCAAGATAGTGGTTCAAGACATACTCCGCCACGAGACTCCGAAAAATATTGCCCGTGCAGACAAACAGAACCGACTTCACTGGCTCGATCGCCATGACCTTCTCCCTCAGGCTCCATCGACAGGCGCGCAATACAGCGGGTACAATCGCCCCCATGTCATCATCGCCAGTGCCTACAGCTTCGCTCGCAAAGTTAGACGAGGAGACAGAAAAACTCCAGACCCGTCTTTGTCGTCTAGTCGGCCAAGCTATTGCCGACTACCGGCTGATTGAAGACGGGGACAAGATCATGGTGTGCCTGTCAGGCGGAAAAGACAGCTATGGTCTGCTCGATATCCTGCTCGTCCTGCAACAGCGCGCGCCGATTCACTTCGATCTTGTCGCCGTGAACCTGGATCAAAAGCAGCCGGGATTCCCCGCACACATCCTGCCGGAGTACCTGACGAAGCGGGGCATCCCTTTTCACATTGAAACACGCGACACCTACTCCATTGTGAAACGCCTCATTCCCGAAGGCCAGACAACCTGCTCCCTCTGCTCTCGGCTCAGACGCGGACATCTCTATCGCATCGCCTCTGAGTTGGGCGCCACCAAGATCGCGCTCGGCCACCACCGTGATGATATCAATGAAACGCTGTTTCTCAACTTGCTCTATACCGGCAAGCTCAAAGCCATGCCGCCGAAGCTCCGTTCAAAGGACGGCCGGCATCTCGTGATTCGTCCGCTGGCGTTTGTGAAGGAGATCGACTTGGCCCGTTACGCGGAGCTCCGAGGATTCCCGATCATCCCCTGCGATCTGTGCGGATCTCAGGACGATCTCAAACGGAAGGAAGTCAAGACGCTCCTCCATCAATGGGAGGACCGTTCGCCCGGCACCTCTGACAGCATCGCAGCCGCTATCGCCAATGTCGCTCCAGCGCTCCTCATGGATCAACGCTTATTCGACTTTCAATCGCTTCGTGTTGATCCGAAAAGTTCCGGCGAGGGTGATGCCTGGCTGGACGCCGATCTGCCTCCGGTCCAGTAACTCTGTGGCACACCCTGACGTCGTCAGAGAATCGGATCACCTGAGATGCGATTGATACATGAGCGCCTCGCCTAGTTCAGACGATCCGCGTCGACCAGAGCCTCCCCTTTGGTCGATGGGACTGGCGGTCATCGCGATTCTTGCCGTCCCGTTGATCGTGTATTCGTTGGCACCATCCGGGCCGCTGCGCGCGGGAGATACCATTTTCTCCCAAGGCCAGCAACAGGTACTCATCGTATCCTCCGCAACCACTTCCGGACCGCAATCCCGCCCTACCTGCCTGCTCGACCCCAACAATCCTCTGATCGTTCAGGAGTTACCACATAGCAATCCAGTGGGTGAAATTCTCGCCACGGTACAAGGCAGCTCTGTCGCCGAGTGGCCATTCTGTCCGCCCCACACACCGGTGCGCATTAACACTCACCAGATGTTTCAAAAACCTGATCTCTTGGACGGACTGAAGCAGGAATTGGCCAGGATGTTTCGGGGCTAACCAGAACTCGCGTTAGGGCTTCAGCTTGGAAATAAACTGTTTTCGAAACTTCGCTACCTTCGGGCTGACAACAAATTGGCAGTAGCCTTGAAGGGGATTCCTGACAAAATATTCCTGATGGTACCGTTCGGCCTCGTACCATGTTGTTGCCGCAACGACTTCCGTAACCAGCGGGTTAGGATACAAACCTTGGGCAGTGACCGCTGCTTTAACCGCCTCGGCTACCTGCCGTTGTTCGGGAGAGTGATAGAAAATGGCGGACCGATACTGCGTACCCTCGTCGTTGCCTTGGCGATTCAGCGTCGTCGGATCATGGACCGCAAAGAAGATCTCGATCAACTCCCGGCAAGAGATAACCGTGGGATCATAGGCCACGCGAACTGCCTCGGCATGGCCGGTCCGCCCGCCACACACCGCGTCGTATGAAGGATGTTCAACGGAACCGCCGATATACCCAGATTCAACCGAGAGCACGCCCTTGATTTGGTCATAGACCGCCTCCAGACACCAGAAGCATCCGCCGGCCAGTGTGACTATTTCGCTTCCTGTGCTCATCGCGTAGCCACCCTCCCGGGATGCTCCCGTTGTCTGTCTCGGACACAGCCTCTTGTGCTCATCGCTGCGAGCGATTGAGCACGCTAATCGTCTTCTTCCTCTTCAATATCCTCAATGCCCTCATAGCTCATTTCAGGAAATGCGGCGGTGGCCTTTTCGCAGGCGGTTTCTATCATTTCCTCGGCGTCTTCAGCCGAATCTGCGTTGACCAAGAACTTGACTGTGATCGCGTACCGTTGCTCCACTCCACACTCCTTTCGGTTCCCCTGCAATAATGAAAAGGCTGAGAACGAGGGCCACGAAGGGACTCTCCGTTTCATCCCGTGTATGGTCCGTACTTTGTTACAGCGAGAGGGAGCCTGTCAATCGGTAGTCCCCCTCATAATACGGACCCGGATGGCACCGGATAGCAGCACCGCACAATATTTTGACGGAAGTGGCTCCACGGAGACACACACCAATTGAGATATTGAGTTCAGGGAAGGGGATGTCCAGCTCTATTTACTGGTGGACAGTGGAGTGGGCGTGAGGGGTATCTGTCAGGCCTGTTGCTCTTGCTCAAGCTTGTTGAGGAGTGCGGTGATCTTATCCTGTTCCCCCGAACGGATGCGCGTGAAGGCCAAGCCAAACGTCTTTCCGGCAACCCATCGGATGGTCGCTTCATCGATCATGATCGGCCAATCGAGGTCTGGAATATGGAGACGGCATTCAAATGTATCCCCTTGGCTAACAACTGTGTCGCTTTCGATTTTGCATCCGCCGATCGACAGATCCAGCGTTCGCCCGTTCCCCTCATTCCGGCTGCCCGAGAAAGTGCTTCGAAACTGCGTGGTAAAACGCGGCTGAATGCGACGCTCATCGGAGCTCGATGGATCGGCCTCCCGAGGTTTTTTGTCAGACTTGAGCAGCGAGGCCATTTTTTTCATCGCTGAGATTGGCATACAAGTAACCAGTTCCCACGTTTAGATGAAGAGAACGTGTGCGAGGCGTCTTCCAAAAAGATCTGGCAAAGACGCCTCGCCGCATTCAGCTATTGCTTGATCTGTAGGAGCATATGTCCACGACGATTCTGCTGGTAGCATGATTCAGCGTGATCGAAGCAAAACGGTTGCTCCTTCCCAAATGACACGATCGCGACCTGCTTGGGATTGATCCCCGCTTCATGAAGGTAGGTCTTAGCTGCCTTTGCCCGCTTGTCCCCAAGCACCATGTTGTAATCGGTCGTTCCCCGTTCATCACAATGGCCCTCAATCTTCAAGATCGAACCGGGATGATCCTTCAACCAACTTGCATCGCGATTCAGCGCTTCCATGCCGGCATCCGACACGGTCCACTGATCGTATCCAAAGAACACATCCTGGAGCCCCGCCTCAATGGCCGCCTTCTCTTCCTTCGTCAGCTCGGCGCGGCGTCTTGCAGTGATATCCGAGGGATTCAGTGATGCCCTATACCCACTTTGAGCCAGTCGTTCTTCATCGGGGTTTTGAGAAAACCCTCTAAGTTCCCCTGATGCCCCACCACGGGCCGTCCCTGGGAAATTTGGATTGACCCCCTCCCCGTTCCACTGCTTCGACTTATCCGACTGTGCCGACGTGACATCGCCATCAGACTGGAGCCATTTCATTCCACAACCCTGACTCATCATCATGACCAGCCCTAACATGATCACACTGCCCATAGATACGTTTCTTCCCGCCATACAATTCTCCCTCAGTTAATAAATCTTTCGCGATGCGATCGTCTTCGCCTCTGCTCGAAGTCGGTACAAATTCGAGAGCCCACGACGGGCGTTCGCATCCCTGCGCTACGACGATCAATGCAAATCGTTAGAACAACTATAGCACCAGGCTCAGAATTGTCTTGTCCTGGAAGGTTTCCCCAACCGATTTCCCCCATGGCGATCGAGAGTACGCGCAAGAATTTTGAGCCACATGGGATTTCTCCATGCGATTCAATCTCCCTAGATCAATGTAAGGTGCTAATTTAACTGCACAATTTATCAGCCATGAGGGCTGCAAGAGGCAGAACGAGAAAGTACAGGAGAGAAAGCAGAATGATCTGGCGCTGAACACGCGAAGCGCTCTCGGGATTACGAAACGCCTACCTGGAAGCTTTTCGCTCCGACCAACGGACTGGCCGCATAACCGCTCCCAGCCCGGCAACAGCGCAAATAAGCGCCAACATCGCCATACCCACAGCGAGAAGGAAACCGGCCCTCACATCATGCATGACATGACTCATCATTCCTCCCTCCTCTTACTCCGACTACCCACATTGCCATCCGCACTTGCAGGACCAGGCACTCATGGGCTCATCCTTTTCGAGGATCCGACCGCAGCATGGACAAGAACGGGTCCATCGATCCCGAGCTAATATTGTAATCCTATCAGGCCACTCGCTCCCACGTCCCTCTTTTCGGTAAAACCACACCATGGGACAAGCCTCATCTCAATTTATTTTATTTTAGATAATAGACCGGGAGAATTCTATTCCCCTTTGGCGGGAGAGAGGGGAATGCACCGCAACGAGAGATGAAATCCTGGAAGAAAGAAACCAGTCCTTGCTTTTCAATAACTTAGCGGAACACTTCGCAGTGGTGTTGAGGCTCGAACACGATGGTGCGCCCGGCAGGAATTGAACCTGCGACCTACGGGTTCGAAGCCCGGCGCTCTATCCAACTGAGCTACGGGCGCACACAGCATTTCAATCACTTCTGCGGAGGAATTGTCAAGGATAACGGGACAACTAGGCCCTGCCTCGGGATGCTCTAGACGCAGGGAAGAATCGCCTCAACGATCTGGTTGATCGAGCGCCCATCCGTTGGGACGATATGATCGGCCGCCGCCTGGTATTTTGGCGTTCGCACAGCCAGAACTTCCTCAATCTCCTCTACGAACGATTTGGTGCCCGTCAGAGACGGGCGCTGGTTATCACGACCGATCCGTAAGGCGATGGTCGAGACTGATGCGGTCAACCAAAACACGGTCCCCGTCTTTTTCAGACATTCAACATTGTGAGGACGAAGAATCGCCCCTCCGCCAGTGTCGATAATCAATCCATCCCGTGCGGCAAAGTCCTGACAAACTGTTGATTCAAGATCACGAAAGTGTTCCCAACCATGTTGGGCAACAATCTCCGGGACTGTCTGCCCTGCCCGCCGAACAATCTCCGCATCGGTTGAAACGACAGACCGGCCTAACTTCGCAGCCAACACTTTGCCGACCGCGCTCTTCCCGGTCCCGCGATACCCGATTAGTACGACATTCATTTGAAACGAGACTCCAAGACGGCCCGCATAATATCCGCAGGAGCGGTTTGGTTCGTCCATAACTCACACTGAGCGACGGCTTGATGCAGAAACATTTCCAACCCAGGGATCGTGACACATCCCGCCTGGCGGGCGTCCTTGAGCAATCGCGTCTCGCGTGGATTATAGACAATGTCCATGACGGCCAGCCCTGCATGGAGCTGCGCAGCCGGCACACAGGAGGCGTCAGTCTTCGGCGACATCCCGATAGGCGTGCAATGGATCAGCACCTGCGCATCGGGAAGCGTCTTCCCCAGAATGGACTCATCTAAAGGAGCTTCTGCCACCGTGAGCGACGTTTTTGCACGGAGATCCGCCGCTAAGATCGAACGCTCGTTCCCATCCACCCCAAGCAGCGTCACTCCTGCCAGCCCAGGTTCTCCGGCAAGGGCAAAGGCTATAGCCCGAGCAGCTCCCCCTGAGCCCAGAATCACCACGTGCTTCCCTACGAGCGAACCAACTCCACCACGGAGCGCGCGCAAGGCTCCGGTGGCATCTGTGTTATACCCGGTTAATCTCCCCTGATTCGCGACGATCGTATTGATAGCCCCGATGTGGCGGGCGGTAGGCTCCACCTCATCAAGAAATGGAATCGCAGACACTTTGTGGGGAATCGTGACACTCGCGCCTCGAAACCCACCCAACGCGCGTAACCCCGCAATCGCCGCACCAATCGCCTCGACTCGAAATGCGAGATACACCAGATTCAGTCCGAGCTTTTGGAAGGCCGCGTTGTGGATCGCGGGAGAGAGCGAATGTTCGACAGGATTTCCAAGCAGTCCGCAAAATCCCGTGTGTGCGTTAATTTCCATGATCACGAGTTCTCACTGTGTAAGCGAAAAACGACGTCCCCTCACCATACCGTCATTCCGCCGTCAATTCTGAACGTCCCGCCGGTGACCCAAGCCGATTCATCAGATGCTAGATAGAGCACCATACTGGCTACTTCTTCCGGTTTACCGGCGCGCCGAATCGGATAGTGCGACAGGATCGATTCAAGTTGCTCGGGATTGGCCATTAAGGGAGCGGCCATCGGCGTATCGATCAGACCGGGATTCACCACATTGCACCGGATGCCATCGGACGCATAATCAATCGCGATTGAGCGCGTGAGCGCATCGAGTGCTCCCTTCGAAGCCGCGTACGCGGAGAGCATCGGGATGCCGACAAGGCTCGCAATCGAGGAAATATTCACAATGGCACCGCTGTTCCGTTTGAGCATCTGCGGGATGACTGCGCGCGTCATGCGGAAGACGCCCGTGAGATTCACATCGAGCACATTGGCCCAGCCAGCATCATCCATCTCGTGCAGCCGCTTGCCAAAATCTCCGAGGCCGGCATTGTTCACCAGGACATCGACTTTCCCGAACTGGGCGATGGCCTGCTGTACCACGGCGTGCGCGTGCGCCTCGTCGGTGACTGATCCCGCCACAACACAGGCCTTGCCGCCCTTCGCCACAATCTCACGAGCCACGCGATCTAATTCGGACTGGCGCCGTCCCGTGATGACCACTGCGGCCCCTTCTTCGGCAAACAGCTTCGCCACTGACTCTCCGATGCCAGCGTTCCCACCGGTAATCACCGCGACTTTTCCATGCAAGCGGTTCATGAGTCCGACTCTTCCGTATTATTGTCGTCGCTAAGACCCTCCGAAGAAGATGCATCCGCAGAATCTGCGTCACGCCTGGCTGCTAACAGGCCCGGCTCCACTTTTCTGGCCACCGTGATAAACCCCGAATGGGCCACCATCCGATGGTCGGGACGAACGCTTCGGCCTAACACCGACCAAGTACGGATGAGGGACTCGAACGTTTCCACCATGCCAAACACCTTCGCCCGCTCAAGTGCTTCGACTGTTTGAACGACTTGCGGAACCGTCGGCACAAAACTCAGATAAATGCCGCCGGATCGTAGGGCCTTCGCCGCATGCGGGACCACTTGCCAAGGTTCCGGCAGATCAAGCACCACACGGTCAAACGCCACACCATCATCCAGGAGTTCGATCCCCTCGTAGGCACTCTTCCTCAATGAGACGAGATTCGG
>JBEBHO010000010.1:0-3898 GCA_040081095.1 Nitrospira sp. | reverse complement strand
CATACCGGTCCACCTATCTGTGAAAGGCCCCCTGCTGGTTCATCCCGGAGAGGCGACCACACAGATCCAACTGACCCAGAGCCTCTACCTCTATAAAGAATGGTCCAGTCTCGATGGAAGAAATTGGACCCATCAGGCCTTTCAAGGCCGGGTCGCCATCGGACTGGCCCCCAAGGGCGGGGTTGTGGAGGTCTTCGTCCATCGGCCAGACTAGTGAGGCTGAAACCACGCCACGGCCCCCGCGCCGGCCACGCGCCCGCTGGCGAAACAGGCGGTGAGGAGATACCCGCCGGTTGGAGCTTCCCAATCCAGCATCTCCCCGGCGCAAAACACACCCGGCACCTCGCGCAACATCAAGCGGGCGTCCAAGGCTTCGAAAATCACTCCGCCTGCCGTACTGATCGATTCCGCCAGCGGCCTGGTCGCAATCAGCTTCAACGGCAGCGACTTGATCGCGGCGGCCAGCTTGGCCGGATCTGAAAAATCCTCTTTCGAGACGACTTCTCGCAAGAGCCCAACCTTGACTCCGGTCATGCCTACCCGCCGTTCCAAATGCGTCGCCATGGTTTTTTTCCCGCGCGGCTTGGCGAGATCGTTCGTCAAACCCGAGAGGTCACGGTCCGGAGCCAAATCCAGCCGCAACAGAGCCGCTCCCTTGGCGGCTATTTCGTCGCGCAAGAGGGCAGACATCGAGTAGATCACGCCACCTTCCACGCCGTTCGTAGTCACGACGAATTCGCCTTGCTGCCACCGCTCCCCGCCCGCCGGCGTCTGAATCTTCAAGGCCACCGACTTCACCGGATGTCCCGCAAACTTATTTTTAAAAATCTCCGTCCAGGCAATATCGAACCCGCAGTTGGCCGGGCGCAACGGACTGATCGACACGCCGCGCTGTGCAAGCCACGGAACCCAGGCGGCATCCGAGCCGAGTTGCGGCCAGCTCGCCCCGCCTAGGGCAAGAATGACCGCATCGGCGCGAACGGACTGAGTCCCCTCGGGGGATTCGAATTGCAAGGCACCCTGCGCATCCCAGCCGCGCCATTTATGACGCACATGGAACCGGACGCCGGCTTGACGAAGTCGCCGCAACCACGCCCGCACCAATGGAGCGGACTTCATATCTTTGGGAAATACCCGGCCGGACGATCCCACAAACGTCTCGATCCCGAGTCCCTGCACCCAGGCACGGAGCGCATCCGGCCCGAAACTCGCCAGGAGCGGAGCGATCTGAGCACGCCTGGCCCCATACCGCGACAGCAATTGCTCGACCGGTTCCGAGTGAGTAAGATTCAATCCGCCTTTGCCGGCCAGCAATAACTTGCGCCCCACCGACGGCATCGCATCATAGAGATCCACCTGCGCGCCGGCAGCACTCGCACTCTCTGCAGCCATGAGCCCGGCCGGACCGCCTCCGATAATCGCGATCTTCATATCGTCAACGCCGATCCGCCGCTGCAATGCTCCCGTACAGTCATGTCGCCACTCGCTTTCGTTTAAGTAATTGCTTCAACACATTTTGCAAAACCACCGCCTGATTACGCTCTTCATCGCGGGCTGCATACAGCAACATGACGGGGCCAGCCTGGGCGCGCTGCCGAATTATCTCGATCAGCGCCTCTTGCTCTTGCAATTCAGTCCGATACCGCACACTGAACTCTGTCCATCGCGCTGGATCGTGATCGAACCAGCGCCGCAACTCAGTCGACGGACCGAGGTCTCTCAGCCAGAGATCAATATGGGCCGCCGCCTTCGAGATGCCACGCGGCCAAAGTCGATCCACCAGAATGCGATAGCCATCGCCCTCATCCACCGGCTCATAGATGCGCTTGATCGCAATCCTGGGTCTCGCCATTAGAGTCCGATCGTTTCAATCCGCTGTAGTTCTTCCGGTGACAACGTGAATTGATCCGATGCCAGATCCTCTTTCATATGTTCGGGATTCGTCGTCCCCGTCAGCGGCAGCATCCCGATCTGCATGGCAAACCGGAAGACGATCTGCGCGAGCCCGGTCCCGTACTTCACCGCCATCGTCCGCACGTCTGGCTCCGTAAACACTTCACGATTCGCGGTGAGGAGCGAGAAGCCCTGATAGATGATCCGGTGTGCCCGGCAGAGATCCCGCACCTCTTTGTCCCAGCCGAACGCGGCATAGCAACGATTCTGCACCACCATCGGTTGGTGCCGTGCCTTCGCACAAAGCAGCGCCAACTGTTCCGCCGACACATTGCTGATGCCGATCATCTTAGTCTTGCCGGAATCGTAGAGCGACTCGATCGCCCCCCAGACTTCCCAATCGGCCTCGCTCAACCCACGCCGGGCATACGGCCCATGCAGCACGTATGAATCGAGATAGTCCGTGTGCAGATGCGACAGCGAACTGTGAAACGATTGCACGACCTGAGTCGTCAGATCGGCGGTCGCGTCATAGGGCGTCCGATGGTCCTGCCCGTTGACCGGCGTGAACTTCGTTTGCAGAAACAACGCATCCCGCCTGAACCCCTGTGTGGCCAGCGTGAGTAGCGCGTCACCGACCAACGCTTCCTGATAGTGAATGAGCTGGTTCGCCGTGTCGATGGCCGTAAAACCGGACGTCACGGCTTGTTGCACCAACCGGCTGGTCGCCTCTTTCTTCCAGGCCGTGCCATACATGAATGAAGGAATCGACATCCCGTTATATGCAGTCACAGACATACGCAGACCTCCTGATCGCATGCTGACGTAGCGAGCCCCCGTCTGTCCAGACCCAGCACAGTGGATTCTCACCACGCCAGGCCCATTGTGGTTTCAAACGGCAGCGGGACTTGTTACAGTGCGCGTCAATTATGCCCACGAAAGGCTGATCCACGATGAATACAGATGACGCGACGACCGCTGTCGAACTTCGAGTGACTGCCCGCTTTGCAACGGGAAGCCCGTGGGTGGTCCAGGCCATCGCAGGATTTCTGTCAGCCTATTTTATGGAGCATCCGGGGTTTCATGTTCGCCGTCGCACGCACGATATGGAATCCGGCATGCACGTCTGGCACTGCGACGTTCCACAAACGATGCGAGTCCCCCGGCTCCTGAAACGGCTCCAACAAGATCTTCCACCTTGCCGAATCCTGCCTCCGGACACACAAGGAGAAACGACCCGCTACGTGATCGATAGCCTGGAGGCTTAGCCACTGCGTGAAAACGGGGCGATGCCGACTTGCGACGCCACCCCGAAACGATCCGCAGTCATCGTGATCGGGCGGTCAGGAAGGAAAGCACTATCGGCGAGGCTGAAACCACTCCAATACACGCTCACAGGCGGCTTCCAGAGGACGATCCGCCATCACCGCAATGCCGGCGAGCGCCAACACACTCATCACAAAACTGGCTTCTTCAAGATCTGTCATAGGGAACGCCTCCTGTTGAGACGTACCCTATCGCACCCGACGCCCACACGATAGTCCCCGAAAGAGGGGCGCGGCGAAATCGCTCCTCGTCACGGATCCCCTCAGAAGGAGGGGATCCGGGGACGCGGGTCGCCACACTGCACATCAACCGCCATCAACTAATCGCGGAACAGTCTCACCACGACCTTTTGCCCTTTAATCCTCGTCCGTCCCAAGGCTTCAATCACGTCACGCACCGAGCCTTCAGGAATCTCTACGAGGGAGAAGCGCTCTTCTATTTCAATGCCGCCGATCTGCCCTGAACCCAGCTTGGCTTCATTGGCAATGGCGCCGACCAAATCCGCCGGCCTGATGCCGGCCGCGCGCCCTGCGCCGATATACACACGCGCCGAATTCGGTGTCCGAGCGGGCCCCGGTCGTCCACCTGGTCTGGCCTGCATCTCTCTGGGCCGAACCCCGCGAGACATCTCGCCGGACATCGGCGCCGGACGGCGCATGCCCGGACGCGCATAATCCTG
>JBEBHO010000366.1:0-3899 GCA_040081095.1 Nitrospira sp. | reverse complement strand
CAAGAAGAATGCTCCCCTCATGCCGGTAAACATACGGACTCCCCTCCTTCTCTTCCATCGCCCGGTTCAACTTTCAACCGCTCCGCCACGGCGTCGAGATCAAGGCCGCTGGTAACAGGACGACTTCCACACCCTATTCCCAACATGGCTACAGAGCATACCCGCGTACTGTCACCAAACAATTCCGGGGATCTCAAGGTCGTGTAAACGATGTCTCTCAAAGATCGGGGTATCGCTGACGCCCTGTTGTGCGGTCGTCGAAGAACTATTAACAATCCTGTTACATCAACCGTGAAGTTTCCGTAACAGACCTGGCGCTAAGTATTTACCGAGTACAGTCTGTCCGACGAATGTATCGAGTCGCTCAATTTATCGATAGGATCCATGCTCCGGCGCTTATCCATCCAAACAATTCTCTGGCCATTCCTCTCAGGCCTGCTGCTCGTGTCCTGTGGAGATTTTCAAGACCCTGCCACGGGCTCACAAGGAATACCCGTCTCACATCCTTCTGGAGTCATGACTCCGCAACCGGAGATCGGTGGAACTGGTAATCAGCCCATCTCCGGTGCACCGGGAGAAGTGGTCAATCCGGCAAGCCAACCCATGACTTCTGGCACGGCTCCAGCTTCTATGGACCAAACGGGAACAGAGACTCAGGGCGGAGTGCGTGCGATAGAATCCGCCTCCGGATCATCTTCCCTTCCTCCACTATCAGAAACAGTCCAGTCATCGACCGGTGAAGGGACTACCGGGCTCCCTTGGTTTTCGGGCGGCGCACCTCCTCCTAATTCTGTTCCGCCGGCGAACAGGCCACAGAAAAAGCTAGTGACGTTCTCCTGGGATCCTTCCGTAATCGATAATGTAGATGGATACAGGGCCTACGTCACCTCGCTATCGACCTCGGCGCGTGTGGCGATCGATATCGGAACGGGAACCAGATTTTCCGTAGACCTGGCTATCGGCGAGAGTTACGAAGTGACTGTCACGGCTTACAATGCAGGCGGTGAGAGTCCCCCTGCAATTCCTATCCAATTCGATTTATTTTGATTTTCGCTACCCACTTTCATGCGGGTCGAACTGACATGCACACGGCAAGAAGGCGGTTATCTTACGGCATCGATAACTCTCACCCGCTGTCGCGGTGCATCTCACTGTATGGAATGAGTCGCGTATTTTCTATGCCGAAATCTCAGGAAAGAACGTACCTCCTCATCCTTCTCGCCCGCTCTCTGCCCCTCATGGCCCTTCGGCGTAACTCGTTCTTAACCCTTCGTTGATCTCCCGCTAATCGGTCTCGTCCATAGTACAAATATTCGTGAAGCGGACAATGTGAGATGTTGGCGTGACTGTCCGTACGATAGACAGATGACCGTGCTGCAACCAGGGGGAAATCTATGAAACTAGGACGGATGATCGTGGGAATAGGCGTGCTCAGTGTGATGGGAGTGCCGATGTTCGCCCAGGCGTCGGACTCGACAGCGATCACGCTGAAACAGATCGGTCGTTACAGCGCAGGGGCCAGCACTGTCCCAGATGAACCGCGGGCAGAAATTGCGGCATTCGATGCCAAATCCAAACGGTTATTCAGCATCAATCTGAACCTTCGACAGTTGGACGTCCTCGATCTCAGCAGCCCCGAGACGCCCGTTGTGGTCCAAGCCGTTCCGCTCGGCGGCAAACCCAATAGCGTGGCCGTCCACAATGGCATCGTTGCCGTTGCCGTCGAAGGTCCTGTGAAAACGGATCCTGGCACGGTCAAGTTCTTCAACGTCAGCGGCGCGCTCCTCAATACCCTCACCGTCGGTTCCTTGCCAGACATGCTGGTATTCTCCCCGAACGGCAAGTGGCTGCTCGTCGCAAATGAAGGCGAACCCAGCAGCTACAACAACAATCCGGTGCCCTCCGTGGACCCCGAAGGCTCCGTCTGCATCATCGAGATGCGGCGCGATGTCTCCAGCCTGACCCAGCTCAACGTCAGAACCGCAACATTCAGTGCCGCCATTCCGCAGGAGAATCCGTCCAGCATTCGCATCTACGGGCCCAACGCCACGTTTGCGCAGGACATTGAGCCGGAATACATCACCGTGTCCCACAATTCCAAAACTGCGTGGGTCACACTACAAGAAAACAACGCGATCGGCATCCTGGATATTCCTTCCGCCACCTTTACCAAGATCGTAGGACTCGGCTTCAAAGACTACTCGCTTCCTGGAAACGGGTTCGATGCCAGCGACCGGGACGTGCCAGGCTCGAGCAACAGCGGCATCATCAATATCCGCAACTGGCCGGTGCTCGGCATGTACGAGCCAGATGCGATTGCCTCCTATCGCGTCAAGGGAGAGACCTATCTCGTCACGGCTAATGAAGGCGACACCCGCGACTACCCACCGGGCTTTACCGAAGAAGCACGCGTCGGGTCGCTCACCCTGGATGCCGCAGCGTTTGCCGCCCAAGGGTATGCTGACGTGACGACGGGTGCAGCCGGTCTCCGCAACAACGACAATCTCGGCCGGCTGACCGTCACCAATGCAAACGGCGCCAAGGAGCTCGATGCCGACGCAGAGCTTGAACGCCTCTACGTGCCGGGTGGGCGCTCCTTCTCTATACGCCGCGCCGACGGCACATTGGTGTACGACAGCGGCGACGAACTCGAGCAACGCACGGCGGCGCTGGTCCCCACGCTCTTCAACTCGCAAGGAGATGCCGCCACCTTCGATACCAGAAGCGATAACAAAGGCCCAGAACCGGAGGGCATCGCGATCGGCAAAGTCTCCGGAAGAACGTACGCCTTTATCGGTCTCGAACGAACCGGCGGCGTGATAGTCTACGACATCTCCAAGCCGACGGCGCCAAAGTTCGTCACCTACGTGACCACTGCGCCGGTCGATCTGTCCCCGGAAGGTCTGTTCTTCATCAAGAAAAAGGACAGTCCAAACGGCAGACCCCTCTTGGTCGTCTCGCACGAAGTCAGCAACACCGTCGCTATTTTCGAAATCGTAACAGAGTCCACCGAAGATGACGGCGACGAGGAGGATGAAGACGAAGGCGGACGTTAGGCCGCGCGACAGGAGCCGGATCGGGAATCTTGAGAACTATGCGAATCAAGCTCCCGCCCTCGGACTTGTTGCGCGAGAAGATCGTCCATGGCTGGACGGATACCTCACATGATGACTTCCGTAGGTGCCGAGGTCGTGGCATGTGCCAGGACCTCGGCACCCACCAGATGACACTCGAGTCGGAAGATAGGCATATGCCTAAACGTAGGTCAATCGCGTCATGGGCCGGAAATCACGACTGACTGTTCACACTGGAGAGAACGACCGAACCCAGTATCGAACCTATGATAGGCTCGACAGCATTAGCATGAAACGGCTCACCAACCTGATCATTCACATCTCCGCCGCCAGATAGTAGGAGTTCGTCCTGCGCCAGACCGAAAGGAATGACGCTTCACGAAGTCGATCACGATCACGTTCCCGTCCTTCGATCCCGCCTCCAACTGCGGTACAATGACTCGTGATATGGATGGGACCAGCCTCAAGAACCCAGTATGTCTTTCCACTGCTCGTGCTTGCGCTTGCCTTGCCTCTGAGTTTGACCAACGCACAGACTCTCGAACTGGACAGTGATGTCTCCGTCTGGATCGAAGGGGGGCAGGCCGTAGCAACCAGCCCCTTGAGCGGACGTCGGGAGATCCCTCTGGATGTGCAGGAGATCGTCGTCGGTTCTGGAGCCAAGGGGATCAATGCCATCGTCGTTACCTCGCGCCGGCTGCTCGGATTCTCAAGCCGGACCCTCGCCTGGAGCGGCATAGCCCGCGATGTGCGCGAGAAGATTGTCGAGCGGAGGATGATGCCCACGTTCAGTCTGGTGAGGACCGATACCCATATCTACGGGTT
>JBEBHO010000360.1:0-3948 GCA_040081095.1 Nitrospira sp. | reverse complement strand
CACTAGTCAATACTGTACTCCCCGTTCGAGCAATCCGCCAGAGATCGCGTACCGTTTACATTTTGCCGTTTGGTGCGTCATATGATCAGCGAGCTCTGCCAGCGAGGCGTTTTTACCAGAGGCGATGTCATGCGTTTGTTTCTCTCCGTATCCGTCGCAGGCATAGCCTGTGGGATTCTCTTCGGCTCCGGGGGGGATCTGTCGGCAGAAATTGTTGGCGAGAGCGAATGGCCACAGATCGCGCGACCGCTCGATATCCCGGCTGAACGGCTGGAGCGCCCACGCCCTGAACAGGATCGCCCTTCGCGACCTCCGTCCAGTCCGACGTTGAGCCAGGCTGAAGTCATCAAGCTGGCTCAAGCGGAAGCCAGGAAGGAGTTGGGTAAGCGATTTGATGAGTATGAGGTCAAGAGTGTGATCTTTGACTCAACGACCGGTCTCTGGTCAGTCACGCTTGATCGCAACCCGCCGCATCGAGCACTCGGTGGTTGTCTCATTGTGTTTGTTCACGACAACGACAAGACCGCCGATCTTCAGCGCTGCCTGTGACCGTTGCTCCGCGCAGGTTGCGCGGGACCTAGCGCTATTGTCCCAACCTGGTTCCGTAGAAGGTGAAGAGCTCGCCGGCGAGGTGACCCATCTCTTCGGGATCGGCCGGACGTTTACGGCGGATATAGTCGTTCAGGATGCGTCCGTCTGCGGTCTTATGGACGTGAGGGAGCGCCAGATTCATGCGGTAGCGCTCGACCGCTTCCGCGACGCGGCTGATAAAGACCACGGTGCCGTCGTCTTCGATTCGTTCCACCACGCCGACGTGCGTGAGTGGGTCGTTCAACATGCCGTCACCGTTGAAGTCCCAGGTGTTGTCGAAGAAAACCAGATCGCCGGGATGCACCACCGGTCCCTGGTGAAGGCGTCCGTGCTGGCGCAGGTGGTTGTAGATCAGTCGAACCCCGTTGGCCTGTCGCGCCGGCGTGCCGCTGTGATACAGATCGATGCCGTGTTCGAGGTAGATCGCGCGCGTCACTCCGGCGCAGTCGTAGGCGACACGTGTCCCGTTGCTTTCGATCATTCTGGCGCCAAGGAGCTTGGTCGCCGTCCGCACAATTCCCGTTCGTGTGGCTGAGGCGCTTGGCGGTTTCTGGACCGGCGCCGGTGTCACTTCGAAGCGAGAAGCGGGCACACGCGCGACCGGTGTGCTGGCGCAGCCAACCAGCATCATCATGACGACGGTTGCCCCGATGAGCGTGAGGCGTACACTTCGGTCCGTTGATCCTCTGAGTGAAGCGAGAACGTCGCCGGCGGACTTTTTCAACACCCTGCTAGCGGACATTGACGAAGCGGCCCTGAGCCGTCTCCCTGAGTTGATCGATATCTTCCCGTCTGGTCACCGAGAGCGGCACGGTGTGCGTCAATTCCTCGATCAGCAAGTCGGTCGTCAACGGTGTTTTCTGATGGAGGGCACGATATAACGCGGCCACCACCGCCTGTTCGATTTCCGAACCGCTGAAGCCGTCGCTGGCACTGACCACTTTTACCAGATCGAACTTGGTGCTGTCCTGTTTGCGGAGTTCCAAATGAATCTTCCAGATGGCCTCTCGCTCGCCGTCATCCGGCAAATCCACGAAGAAGATTTCATCGAACCGGCCTTTGCGCAGGAGTTCCGGGGGAAGCAACGCCAGGTTATTGGCGGTTGCGATGACGAACACTTCCTGTTTCTTTTCCTGCAGCCAGGTGAGAAACGCGCCGAAGAGCCGGCGGCTCAAGCCTGCGTCGGCGTCTCCGCTGCCGCCACCCGCCGCCATGGCCTTTTCGATTTCATCGATCCAGAGCACGATGGGTGATAGGGACTCAGCCATCTCGATCGCTTTGCGGAAATTCTTTTCCGATTCCCCGACGAACTTGTCGAACAACCGGCCGGCATCCAGTTTGAGCAGCGGGAGCTGCCATTCGCGCGCGATGGCCTTGGCCGCCAGCGATTTGCCGCAGCCCGGCACGCCGACGAGCATGATGCCGCGCGGGGGTGTCAGATTGAGCGCTTTGGCCTCGACCGTGAAGCCGACCTTCGCGCGCTCCAGCCAGGACTTCAAATTGGTGAATCCGCCCAGCTCAAACCGGTTGTCTTCAAGCGGATAGTATTCCAGCAGCCCGCCGTCTTTGATCGCCTGGACTTTGCGTTTCAAAATCTTCTGCACATCATCGGCGGATAGCGTACCGTCTTCGACGACGCATTGCGTGATGACCTGGCGGGCCTGGTGCAGTGTCAGCCCCTGCAAGGCGCGAAGAATCGCATCGCGTTCTTGAGCCGAGAGCCCTGCATCCGCCGGCTTGGTGTCGGTGAGAGATCCGAGGATGCTCTGTGCCATGGTTGTGGAGCGTAGACGACGAGGTGCGGTTCTGGTCCCGAGCGAAGAGAGGACACTCTGGAGCATCGACTGCAGTTCGGTTCGATCCGGCAATTGGAGATCGAGGCGGACGGCCACGGTCTCGAGGTCGGGCGGCAGCACGATAGGATGTCCGGTGAGAATGCAGGTGGCTCTGGTGCGGCTGTAGATCGCCGACACTTCGCGCAGCTGTCTGGTGACGGCAGCGTCCTGCAGGTGCGGGACAAGATCTTTGAGCCAGAAGACCGCTTCGACGGTCAGTCCGTTGAGATGCTGAAGCAACGCCAGGGGCGTGGCCGTCATCTTGCTGAGCGTCGGACCGTCGTCCGCGCGGGTGAGGCCTTTTGTGATGGACCACTCGAACAGCGGCATCCGCTCTTGCGCTGCCACTGATTGGAGCATGGTCTGTACCCGCTCTTCTTCCACCGTCTCAATCACGATCAACGGGTGGCAGGAACGGATCAGAGTGCGGAGGTCATGGACGCTGGTTGCCAAGGCCATAGGAGTGCAATGGTAGCACGCGGGTGGTGCGTCACCAAGAAAAGGGCTGTTTGCTACTTGGGGTCATTCGATGCCAGTGGAGCCGATTTCGCGCAGCGAAAGCCGATCGTGGCGGATCGCTGGTCTGGAGGCGAGCCGCTACGGGTGGCGGTGCGGAGCATGATCACTTTGCTCTTCCAGGATCCGCCGCGCACGCTCCGGTAGCGCCCGCTCGTCGGTCCCGGCGGATTCTTTTCCGTCATGTAGGCGTAGTAGTCGAACCCGAACCAGTCGTGCACCCACTCGGCCACGTTGCCGGCCATGTGATGCAATCCGTAGGGACTGCGGCCGTCGTCCAGCGAATCGACCGGGGCGAGGATTGGAATTTCATGCACATGATATTGCCCGAACATCGCCCGTTTCTGGTCGGGGGGCGCATCGCCCCACGGGAACAGGCCGCCATCTACCCCCCGCGCCGCTTTTTCCCACTCGGCTTCGGTGGGGAGACGTTTCTGCTCAGACTGGCAGAGATCCCTGGCCTCTTTCCATGTCACATAAAGCGCAGGCCATCGCGACAGGGTTTCGTCGGTGACGGAGTGAATCGTGATGACGTGCCAGATCAATTTTTGCAGCTCGTCGGAGGGCGAGACTTTCCGTTGTTGCAGGAACGCGAGATATTCGCCCAGGTTCACTTCGTCGCGATCCATCTCAAAGGCATCGAGCCAGACGCGATTCTGCGGGAGTTCCGTGTCGTCGAATTGCGTTCCTATGCCGTATGGATCGGTGTCGATGCGCTTGCTCCCGAGAAGAAAAGTTCCGGCGGGCACCGCGAGCATGGGTGAAGGTTTCGCCAGCGCCGCAATGTTGGCGAGGTGGCGCGCTAATTCTTGCGACGGCTTGGTCTCAATTTTGGCGCTCAATGCCAGGGTCTCGGTCAACAGAAGCACGCCCAGCGCGGTGAACCAAGTCGAGAATCGCATTAGGTCTTGCTCAGCGACTCGATGGCCTTGTGGATTTCACCGATCAAGCGCCGTTCGATCTCGGCCGTCTCTTCCTGGCTCACGCTCAGAATACGGCCGCCTTG
>JBEBHO010000301.1:0-3973 GCA_040081095.1 Nitrospira sp. | reverse complement strand
GGTCGTGGCCACCAAGGAGAACGAGCATCGAGACTTATTGCTCGGTTTTGCCAATTCCTACGGCACGCTGGGCTATGCGCTCAAAGTCAAAGTCGCGCTTGTGCCGGTCCGCCCATTCGTCAAACTCCGGCATGAGCGGTACGCCGATCTGGAGACCTATTTCCACGCGCTGGGCCTGGTCTGCCAAAACAGGCAGGTGGATTTTGTCGATGGCACGATGTTCAATGAACAGGAGCTCTATATCACAACGGGTGAATGGGCTGATCAGGCCGAATGGCTCAGCGATTACACGGATCGCCACATCTATTATCGATCGATCCAGCAGAAGACAGTCGACTATCTCACGACACACGATTATCTGTGGCGCTGGGACACCGATTGGTTCTGGTGTTCGAAGCATTTCTTCGTGCAGCATCCTGTCGTGCGTTGGCTCTGGGGCAGAGAGCGGCTGTGCTCCACGGTCTATTGGAAGCTGCGTAATAAGGTGAAGCGCTCACCCGTCGCGCAGTGGGTGGCCCAGGCGCTGACTCGTCGGCAGGAAGCGGTGATCCAGGATGTCGAGATTCCACTTGACCATGCGCCGGCTTTTGCGGAGTTCTTCACTCGGGACGTTGGGGTTACGCCCGTGTGGATTTGCCCGGTCTCGGCGTATGATCCTTCGGTGGTGTTTCCGCTATATCCGATGAATGCTGGCCGGCTGTATATCAACTTTGGCTTCTGGGACGTTGTGCCCAGCGATTATGAGGAGGGGCATTTCAACCGAATGATCGAAGCCAAGGTGCGGGAGCTGCATGGCAGCAAATCTCTGTATTCGAATTCGTTCTATTCTCCCGAGGAATTCTGGCAGCTCTACAACGAGCCAGCCTACCGCGCACTCAAAGCGCGATACGACCCGAGGGGAAATCTGATGGATCTATACCAGAAGTGTGTGCTTGCAAAGTAACCCACCAGACTGCGTGGCGATAGACGCCCTGCTGTTTCAAGAAGGCTGACAAGTTTCAGGAAGGGATGGAGTCTCGGGTTGAGCCAGATTCCTAACCAGCGCGGCGCTAAATGGCGGGTAACGACGGTTCTAGCTAGGTCTTGCGTTTAAGCACCTCTGCAAAGCGAGCGAAAGGGGTAAAGGTCGAAGGACGATCGGGTGTCCTGTGAAGAGGGGGCTCATCGGACGTGCCCGTTACTTGATACCGTTGATGTTCATTGTCATGGCAATAGAGGCAGAGGAGTTCCCAATTGCTGCCGTCGGGTGGATTGTTATTGTGGTTGTGGTCTTTATGATGGACCGTAAGCTGGTTCAGTTTCTTGCCGTCAAATTCTCGGCCGCAGTGGGCGCAGACCCAGGGAAAGAGTTTAAGCGCCTGCTCGCGAAAGGTGTATTTCATGTGAGGAGGGTTACCTCCTGCCATATGAGCCTCGATGCAGACGGAGACTGGATGGGCTAATTCTACCGCAAATCTAGGGGAAATCCTCGCCGATAGCCTTAGAGTGTTCCCTGCTCGATCTGGTGCAGGTAGAGAAATTCAGGGGCTTTGACGCCAGCTCTCGCTCTGATCTCAACCAATTCGGGAGATTCAAAGAAGTGCCGCGCCTGTGTCAGCGATGACCACTCTGAGAAGTGGACGATCCGGTTGGTGTCGCTGTCGTAACGGAGAAGTTGATACCGGATTTCCCCCGCCTGTTTTCTGATGCCGGCTGCCTGGTCAAAAATGGCTTTCCATGCCGGATAAGCTTCGACTTCATGAATGATCAACACATAGGGCATGCGAACTCCAAGTGGCGGCGAGGGATTGGCGAACACACAAGCTCTGTCCGGATAAGTCTACTGCAAAACGAGGCGCATATTCAGCTGCTATGGAAGATGGGTGGATGAAGCGAGTGGGAAGGAGACCGCAATCAGATCGGTGTCGTTGAATGCCGAATGCAGATCTCTAATTTTTCTCTGTTACTCCGTATTCTTCAGCCTGTCCCAATTCTGACGATAGCGCGCCGGTTCTCATTTCATAGCTGGGGCTTGTTTGAGCGTGAAGACTCCGACGCCTCTGAGTATGGTGAGTTGCCCTGCTCGACTCAGACGGGAGACTTCCTGATACAGCTCGTTCCAGGTGAATTCCGGGTAGCGGGTGACCAACGCTTCAAACTCACACTCAGGCGAGCCACGAAGCATGTCGAGAATTCGATCGGTAATGGGTTGTTGTGGTGACATTAAAAACGCCTCCTATTAGGTGCGACGCACCAATGAGCTGAATGCCAGGCAGAGATAACGTGAGTGCATGCACGCTGCGAAAGGACGGCGCAGGACAGAACCTCCACGGAAGCGACGAGACTGAACAATCGATTGCGAGAGGAAAGTTTGGGAATCGCGAAGGACGAGACGGTCAACACAATCGAAACATCATGTTTCTATGCTACGAGTGTGGGGGTGCTACGGTCAAGTGATAAAACGGCAGCCGTTCCTCACGATCCAGCTCTGGAAAACTCGATGTACCTGCATTTGGCGCTAGTGCTGGCTACCGCCGCTCACAGTCAGACGACGCAGTGGATTCGGTGTATCCAAGGGGCGGCATGGCTATCCATCGTGAGGGAGGGGACAGTCATGTTCTTTGTCTGATACCGGTCATTCGAAGGGGGCTTATCATACCTTGTGCAAAATCTGTGTGAATCCGGATTAGTGATACGTTGCGAAAGGTCAGGCCGGAATATTCTATCCGCGCAGGGTATAGGCGGCTCAGGTCGATCCGCACTGTGCGGGTTGAGCGAAACCACACAGTAAGAGTGAGATTGGCAGCCGACATTTTCACGGATGAGAGAGAAGAAGATAATTAGCCGGTATCCGTTTGCTCCGCCGCTCTCGGATTTTCGGCGGAGGTATGAGGTGTACTGTTTGCATGGGGATGGCTGATTATCAGAAGCTGCCAGCCGTGGAATAACGCGTTGCGAGTCGATGCGGGCTATGCACTGTGGGGAGAAGTATGAAGATGTCTGCGATGGTGTTGATGTCGACGCTGATTCTGGTGCCTGCGCTAAGTGATGCACGTTGCCGGAGTCTGCCGGAGAGTGCGAGTTTGGGGAGTGAGTACGGCACCTTCCCGCTGTATCCGGCGGAACGCGTGGTTGAGGCCGGTCAGGAACGTGAGAGTGTGGCGCTGCAATGGGTCGGGTACGGCATCGGAGTCCCGCTCTTCATCGTTGCGATCCCGTTTGGCATGGTCGGGGCCGGTGTCGGCGCCGCGCTGCATCCCTGGACGACCTGCATCGAGACGGAAGGGCGATTGCCGATGGCGGAGGCGCACACCGCATCAGCTCAGCGACCGGTGATTCAGGAGTAGCCTTGCCTTGCGGGGTGAATGGTTTGTCTAAAGTGCTTCCCCTCGCCGTTTCTTATTTCACAAAGGGATTACCGGCCTTTTGCCACTCATCGAGGCTCATCACGACAGCGGTTGCGTGAGTGAACCCGAGCTCCGCAAGCGACTGGGCCGCGAGTGAGGCGCGGTTGCCGCTTTGGCATTGGAGAATGACGGGCCTGTCCATCTCGGTGTTGGCCGGAAAGCCGATCTGCTTCCAGATCTGAAACTCGAGCACGCCGCGTGGAATGTTGATCGCCCCCGGCACATGCCCGGCGGTAAATTCATGGGCCTCCCGCACATCCACGATTAGCGCATGTTCCGGACTCTCCACGACCTTCCGGTACTCCTCCATGCCGATCGTCTTCACCTGCTTTTGCGCCGTCTGAATCTTCTGCGTCACTACCGGAGGAATGCTCTGCGCGAGCGCCAGGGGAGGGATGGACGGAACTGCTCCGATCATGATGAGCAAGAGAGATCTGATAAAGGCGTTCATATGTTGTCCTTTTTTTGGGGCGTGAGAACCGTCGTGTCCATCAGTTCGATCTGTGGCGACCAATCGTCGCCGTGCCACGGCCGGCTGTGCTGTGGGTCTTCTTCGCTTCGCTGCGGAAGCGGGCCGGCGGGAGGCC
>JBEBHO010000181.1:0-14911 GCA_040081095.1 Nitrospira sp. | reverse complement strand
ATTCTTGTCGGAATGGCTGGTTGGCCCTAGCATGCAGACATGGATGGGATAGAGGCAACGACTGGCGCATGTCCGAAGTGTCAGGCCGAACGGGGTGAGAACGCGACGGAGTGCGCCAAGTGCGGGATCATTTTCGCCAAGTACCGGCCGCTGCCTGTTCGTGCATTTGACAAGTCAGTCGAACCAGTTCGTTCCGAGTCATTCTGGTGGCTGACTGCAAAAGAGTGGTTGATCGAATCCGATACAACGATCGATTCCCTGACGTTCTACGGACGAGTGGTTGTGTTTCTCGGGCTGCTTTGGTGGGGCCGGATCTTCATCCTGACGCCACTGGAAACCAACTACACCGGCGAATCGTTTCTCCATCTGATCAACCTGCCGTTTCACGAAGCCGGGCATCTGCTGTTCAGTCCCTTCGGCCGCTTCATGATGATTCTCGGCGGGAGTCTCGGCCAGGTATTGATGCCGCTGATCTGCCTCGGGACGTTCCTCATCCAGACCCGCGATCCCTTCGGCGCGTCGGTCGCCCTTTGGTGGACAGCCGAAAGTCTTATGGACGTCGCCCCCTATATCAACGACGCGCGCGACATGGAGTTGATGTTGCTAGGTGGGGTGACCGGCAAAGAAACCGATGGCCACGATTGGAACAATCTGCTGACGATGACGGGCTTGCTGTCGTGGGACCATCGCCTGGCCCATCTGGCCTACAACATAGGAATTCTGCTAATGCTCGCGTCTTTCGCCTGGGGTGGCATCATTCTCGTGCGCCACTACCAGCGGCAACGGGTATAAAGAGAAAATCCCTTCCCTTCCGCGTCTGAATCAATTCCCTTGATCAGTTATTTGGCCTTCAGTCTGCTTTGGTGAAGGAAGGGCGGGCCTAACGGTACGAGCTGATGGCCGGTGAAGGCCTGCGTCAGGCTAGCAACCGCGTGATAGAAGGCCATCAACCCAACCACGAGATGAAGGACCCCTGGAACGGTTTCTCCGATGACGTCGAGCCGGGCTAAGACGGTGGATGAAAATGTGATCGTGATGACGACATGGAGAATGCAGAGTGTGGCATTACGATAGGCGGTGAGATAGGTCATCACCAAGGAGAAGGCCGCATACACAAAATTGATCGGGGCAAAGAGCACCATGTCCAGATGGAACGACGTGCCTTCGCTGACCAGCTTAGCAATGGAGACGGTGAGCCAGAAGAACCCGTACATAGTTAGCGCAGTGCCGCCGAGTTGCTCGTGATAGCGAATATCGGTAATACCCGCCAGGATCTGCACGATCCCTCCGAAGATCAACGCGATGACCAGGGTGCCGACTTTATTTGAATCGGGGATGCCGCCGAGTTGGGCGACGCCCAATGTCAGGGCTCCGACGGCGAGACCGAACAATCCGATTGCCAGCACGTCGATTCGCCGGTGATGCTCCACGTCGCTCATAGACCGCCTCCTTCGATAGATTCAACGCCTGACAACCGCTCCGACCGTTCAAAGCGGCCCCCAGCATGCAACAGGGACTATTGAAAAGACAAGCAGCCTCCGGCAGACTGCTCAAGCCCATGCCGGTAGAGTGCTGGGAATTGCGGAGGCCTACCATGACGAAGCACGGACCAGTTTCTATAAAATTGGGGCTCATCGGAGTCGGACTTTCGCTGGCACTTTTGACGAACCAGGGTTTTGCTGAGCAGCGGGAGGCTCGATTTGTGCTGGTCTTTGGCGGGGCCGCCGTGAAAGATAGTCAGACCGGATTGATCTGGGAGCAGGAACCGGATCGTGAGCACGATGTGTGGGGGCGGTCGAACGAACGCTGCGCCACAAAAACCGTCGGCGGCCAATCCGGCTGGCGCGGCCCGACCATCGATGAGCTCAAAACATTGATCGATCTCTCCCAGCATGACCCGGCCTTACCGGCCGGCCATCCTTTCACCAACATCAAATCTGAGATCTACTGGACCTCCACTCCTCATCCGACCGACGATATCGTGGCCTGGCAGGTCAGCTTCTTCAGCGGCGAGCCAGTGACAGACCAGAAGTCCGGCACGCGTCGGATGTGGTGTGTGCTCGGAGCGGCTCCCAAGTAACACATCCTGATCCGTTCTTCTTTTTCCCTCACTTTGCGTGACCGCGCGGCACGGTCTCTCGTGAAAGTGATGCTTGCGCGCCGTTCCTGCCGGGAGTTTCCTGCCTGATTCTTAATGGATCTTCCCCATGTTTTGACACCGTTTTTACTCTCTGAGTAGTAGATCTCTTCATAGAGACTAATTGGCCAGGAGGGTACCCATTGGACGTTCTCTATCTCAGCCTTGCGCTCCTTTTCTTTGCGATTTCAGGCTGGTTGTTGCACGGCTTGGATCGACTTTAAAGAGGATCCTATGACTGCACTCTATTTCGTCAGCGGTCTCGTTGCACTGGTGTTGTTGGTCTATCTTATGGTCGCGTTGCTGAAACCGGAGTGGTTCTGATGACGATCAATGGACTGGTTCAAATCGGGCTCTACTTTGTCGTGCTGCTCGCGCTGGTCAAGCCGCTGGGGTGGTATATGGCGCGGGTGTACGAAGGCCGGCCCTGTGGGCTCGACCGGGTGGCGAGTCCTCTGGAGCGGCTACTGTATCGTCTCTGCGGAGTGCGTCAAACAGAGGAGATGGACTGGAAGACGTACGGGATCGCCATGCTGTTATTCAACGCGATGGGGCTGGTCGTACTCTATACCTTGCAGCGGCTCCAAGGATTCCTGCCGCTGAATCCAGCGGGGTTGGGAGCCGTCACGACCGATCTCGCCTTCAACACCGCGGTGAGTTTTGTGACCAATACCAATTGGCAGGCCTACGGAGGTGAAACGACGCTGAGCTATCTGACTCAGATGCTCGGACTCACCGTGCAAAACTTTGTGTCCGCGGCAACCGGAATGGCGATCCTGGTCGTGTTGATCAGGGGCTTAGCTCGACGCAGCTCCCTGACCATCGGCAACTTTTGGACGGACCTCATCCGCAGCACACTGTACATTCTCCTGCCGCTTTCTCTCCTCTTGTCCCTGCTATTGGTGTCTCAAGGCGTTGTGCAGACGTTCGCGTCATACCGGACCGTCACCATGCTCCAGCCGGCGAGTTATGCCAAGCCTGTGACCGATGCGAACGGCCAGCCGGTGCTGGATGAACAGGGCCAGCCGAAAACAGAGCCCGCCACGGCAGTCGAACAAGTACTTGCGGTCGGACCGGCGGCGTCTCAGCTTGCGATCAAGCAGCTTGGGACCAATGGCGGAGGATTTTTCAACGTCAATTCCGCGCATCCGTTCGAGAACCCGACGCCATGGTCCAATTTCTTACAGGTATTAGCGATTCTGCTTATACCGGCGGCGCTCTGTTACACGTTCGGGATGATGGTCGGAGATACGCGCCAGGGCTGGGCGCTCCTGGCTGCGATGACGATGCTCCTGCTCTGTTTCATTCCGCTGGGGCTATGGGCCGAGCAGAGCGGGAATCCGGCTTTCACTGTCCTGGGGATCGATCAGGCTTCCAGTGCGGGACAATCCGGCGGGAACATGGAAGGGAAAGAAACCCGATTCGGCATTGCGAATTCTGTCCTGTGGGCTGCCGCCACCACGGCGGCTTCGAACGGCTCGGTGAATTCGATGCACGATTCCTACACACCCTTGGGTGGGCTGGTGCCGCTCTTGCTGATGCAGTTCGGGGAAGTGGTATTCGGCGGGGTCGGCTCGGGTCTGTACGGCATGATCGTCTTCGCGATCGTTGCAGTGTTCGTTGCCGGTCTGATGGTGGGACGCACGCCCGAATATCTCGGGAAGAAAATTGAGCCCTATGACATGAAGATGGCCGCGTTGCTGATCCTGATTATGCCCATGGTTGTGCTTGGGCTGACGGCCCTTGCGGTCAGTACCAATGCCGGCGTGTCTTCGGTGTTGAATCCGGGAGCGCATGGTTTCAGCGAAATCCTGTATGCGTACACCTCTCAAGGGAACAACAACGGCAGTGCGTTCGGCGGGCTGAATGCCAATACCCCCTTCTACAACCTTACCGGCGGGATCGCGATGTTGATCTCCCGATTCTGGTTGGCGATTCCTACCTTGGCACTGGCCGGAGCGCTGGCGAGGGAAAAACTCGTCCAGGCCGGACCCGGAACCCTGCCGACCCACACGCCGCTCTTTATCGTGCTGCTGATCGGCGTCGTCGTGCTCGTGGGAGCGCTCACCTTCGTGCCCGCACTGGCTCTGGGACCGATCATAGAACAGATCCTGATGGTGAGCCGATGATGGCCCTGGAGTGGAGGATGTCGAGATGACTACGCCAGGCAAGAACAGGCCCTTATTCGACCCTCAGATGATGCGACGGGCGATGCTGGAATCCGTCCGGAAGCTGCATCCTCGCCATCAG
This sequence comes from Nitrospira sp., assembly GCA_040081095.1. Taxonomy (GTDB): domain Bacteria; phylum Nitrospirota; class Nitrospiria; order Nitrospirales; family Nitrospiraceae; genus Nitrospira_D. Next base: position 10,524 of record JBEBHO010000181.1, on the reverse strand, counting down.
ATTCGCAATCCGGTCATGTTCGTGGTCGAGGTCGGGAGCGTCCTGACCACTGTCCTGTTCTTCCAGGCGCTGTTCGGGACCGGCGAAGCGCCGGTCTGGTTCAGACTCGCCATATCGCTCTGGCTTTGGTTCACTGTGCTGTTCGCGAACTTTGCCGAAGCGATGGCGGAAGGGCGCGGAAAGGCCCAGGCGGAATCACTGCGCAGTTCCCGGCGTGAAATGAACGCGAAGAAATTGGGTCAGCCGGAGTCCGGCGACCAGTATCTCAGCGTGCCATCCTCCGTCGTTCCGGCGAGCGCGTTGAAGCGGGGAGATGTCGTGTTGGTGGAGGCGGGCGATTTTATCCCTTGCGACGGAGAGGTCATTCAAGGCATTGCCTCCGTGAACGAAAGCGCTATCACCGGTGAAAGCGCCCCCGTCATTCGCGAAAGCGGCGATCGCAGCGCCGTGACCGGCGGAACCCGCGTCCTATCGGATTGGTTGGTCATACGGGTCACGGCGAACCCCGGCGAGACATTCCTTGACCGGATGATCGCGATGGTCGAAGGCGCCAAGCGCCAAAAGACGCCGAATGAGATCGCGCTCAATATTTTGCTGGCGGCACTCACGGTCATCTTCCTCTTGGCGACGGCCACGTTGCTTCCCCTTTCGCTGTACAGTGTGCAGGCGGCAGGTGTGGGAGCCCCGGTTACGGTGACAGTCTTAGTCGCGCTGTTGGTGTGTCTGATCCCCACGACGATCGGAGGATTGCTCTCGGCCATTGGGATCGCGGGGATGGACCGCATGGTGCAGGCGAACGTGATCGCGATGTCCGGCAAAGCGGTGGAAGCCGCCGGTGATGTGGATGTCTTGCTGCTCGATAAAACCGGCACCATCACATTGGGGAATCGCCAGGCCACGGCATTTCTTCCGGCTGAAGGGGTGAGCGGCCAGGCGTTCGCCGATGCGGCTCAGCTCTCGTCGCTGGCGGACGAGACGCCGGAGGGGCGCAGCATCGTCATCCTGGCCAAGGAACTGTATGGATTGCGTGAACGCGACATTCACGAGTTACGCGCAACCTTCATCCCCTTTACGGCTCAAACCAGCATGAGCGGGGTCAATTTGAACGGGCGGGAAATCCGGAAGGGGTCCGATAGTGCGATCGAAGTCTATGTGACGGAACGGGGGGGGCACTTTTCAGAAGCGGTCCGCGTGCAGGTGGAGTCCATTGCGAAGCAAGGGGGCACCCCGCTGGTCGTGGCGGAGGGGCCCAATGTGCTGGGCGTGATTTACCTAAAAGATATCATCAAGGGCGGTATCAAAGAGCGGTTTGCCGAATTACGATGCATGGGCATCAAGACGGTCATGATTACCGGCGACAATCCGCAGACTGCGGCAGCCGTGGCTGCGGAAGCTGGCGTGGATGACTTTCTGGCACAGGCCACGCCGGAAGCCAAGCTGAAGCTGATTCGCGAGATGCAGGCCGGCGGCCGGCTCGTCGCGATGACGGGGGATGGCACGAACGACGCGCCGGCGCTGGCGCAGGCCGACGTCGCCGTGGCGATGAACACCGGCACGCAGGCCGCCAAGGAAGCCGGAAATCTCGTGGATCTGGATTCGAACCCGACCAAGCTCATCGAGATCGTTGAAATCGGCAAACAGCTCTTGATGACTCGCGGCGCGCTCACCACCTTCAGCATCGCCAACGATGTCGCGAAGTATTTCGCGATCATTCCTGCGGCGTTCGCCTCGACCTATCCTGCGCTCAGTGTGCTCAATATTATGGGACTGGCGACGCCGGCCAGTGCCGTCTTGTCGGCCGTCATCTTCAACGCGCTGATCATTATCGCGCTCATCCCTCTCGCCCTCCGGGGTATCCGGTACCAACCGGTCGGTGCTGCGTTGCTGCTGCGCCGGCATCTCCTGGTCTACGGGTTGGGGGGGATCATTGTTCCATTCGTGGGCATCAAGCTCATCGATTTGCTGCTGGTCGCCCTGCGATTAGTCTGAGGAGGCCTATATGCGAACCCAACTTCGCCCGGCGGTAGTGGTACTCATCGCCTTGACCCTGATCACCGGGCTTCTGTACCCGCTCGTGGTCACCGGTCTCGCTCAGATACTGTTTCCTCAACAAGCGAACGGCAGTCTCATCCTTATCAACGGCCGGCCGGCCGGATCTTTTCTGATCGGTCAGCCGTTCGACGAGCCGAAGTATTTTTGGGGTCGTCCTTCCGCCACGTCCCCGTTCCCCTACAACGCGGCCGTCTCGTCCGGGTCCAACCTGGGTCCGACCAATGACGCATTGATGAAAGCCGTGCAGGCTCGCATTGATGCGTTCAAGACTGCCGACCCCGACAATCCTCTTCCCCTTCCGGTGGATTTGGTGACCGCCTCAGGGAGCGGTCTTGATCCGCACATCAGTCCCGCCGGGGCCGAGTTTCAGATCCGCCGCATCGCACGAGCGCGGAGATTGGACGAAACGGTTATTCGGCGGCTTGTGGCACAACATACGGAAGGGCGTCAATTCGGAGTCTTGGGCGAACCGCGAGTCAATGTACTAACGTTAAATTTTGCGCTGGACACTCACGAGAAAGAGAGTGCTCCGCGGGATTATTCCGGAGCCCTGGGGGCAACCACGCCCGGGTTGTCGTAGAGCGCCGGTACTCTCGTTGACCGACTTCGGCATCTCTTCTACACTGATGCGGAGATTCCCATCCGCACCGAACGCTGTGTCACCGAGTGCGCACATCTGATGGAAGACCAACGCCCCGATCCAGATGCTTTGTTGAAACGCGTGCAGGCTGAAGCGATTCAGCAAGCGCGCGGCAAGCTCAAGGTCTTTTTCGGCGCCACGGCCGGCGTGGGGAAAACGTATGCCATGCTCGGAGCGGCGCACGAGCAGCAGGATGACGGAGTGGACGTCGTCATCGGCTGGGTCGAAACGCACGGTCGCGCAGAAACGGAAGCCCTGCTGGAAGGGCTGACGATCCTACCGCCGCGCGTAGTTGAACATCGCGGAACGACCTTGCGGGAATTCGATCTGGACGCGGCGCTCGCCCGCCGTCCTCGGCTCATGCTCATGGACGAGCTGGCCCACACCAATGCCCCTGGTTCTCGGCACCCGAAACGGTGGCAGGACGTCATCGAACTCCTGAAGTCAGGAATCAACGTCTATACGACCGTTAACGTACAGCACCTGGAATGTCTGAATGACACGGTCGCTCAAATCACCGGGGTGCGGGTGAGTGAGACGGTGCCGGACTCGGTGCTCGAACAGGCCGATGACGTCGAACTGATTGATCTCCCACCCGATGATCTCCTGCAGCGCCTCAAAGACGGCAAGGTTTATCTGCCGGAGCACGCGGAACAGGCCCTCCAGAATTTTTTCCGCAAGGGCAATCTCATTGCGTTGCGGGAAATGGCGCTCCGGCGAACAGCCGAGCGGGTCGACCAGCAGATGGAAGCGTACCGCCGCGACCATGCCGTGGTCCGGACGTGGGCTGCGGCAGAAACCATCATGGTCTGTGTGAATATGAAGCCCAGGGGGCCCCGTTTGGTGAGGGCCGCCAGAACGATGGCGACAGGACTCCATGCCAAATGGATCGCGGTGTACGTTCAGACTCCCCGGCACCTGCACATGCCCCAGGCCGACCGCGACCGGGTGAATCAGACGCTGCGGCTCGCTGAACTGCTTGGCGCCGAGACGGTGGTGCTGAGCGGGGCCCATGTCGCACAAGAGTTGCTGGCCTATGCCCGTACGAGAAACGCGACAAAGATCATCGCGGGAAAGCCGGTCCGTGCCCGATGGAAAGAATGGGTGTTTGGATCGGTCGTGGCCGAACTGGTGCAGCAGAGCGGGGAGATAGACATCTATGTGATCACCGGCGAGGCCGGTGAAAGCCGTCCGTTGACGACACAGGCGGTGAAGCGGAACAGCAGGTGGTCATCCTACGGCCTGGGCCTTGCGGGAGTCGGCCTGTCAACGGCTGTGGCCTGGCTCATGTTCCCGTACTTCGGGCTGGCCAATCTGATCATGGTGTACTTGCTGGGAGTGGTGCTCGTGGCCGGCTGGTATGGACGGGGGCCATCGGTCCTTGCCTCGGTCCTGAGTGTCGCCGCGTTCGACTTTTTCTTTGTTCCCCCCTATCTGTCCTTCGCAGTGTCGGACATTCAATATCTTCTGACGTTTGCCGTCATGCTGGTTGTTGCGCTGACCATCAGCGGGCTGGCTGTCCGTACCAGGCAACAGGCTGAGCTGGCCCGTCATCAGGAACGAAGGACGGCGGTCCTCTATGCATTGAGTCGTGATCTCGCTACGCACCGGGGGACCGGTGTCCTGGCCCAGCTTGCGGTGAAGCATCTTCGTGAAGTGTTCGACGGCCAGGTCGCGATGTTCCTCGCGGATGCCGACAAACGGGTGCAATTGCAACGCGGTGAACAGCTGCATTTCGAATTAGATCCTAAGGAGTCGGGGGTGGCCCAATGGGTATTTGAACATAACGAACGGGCCGGGCTCGGAACCGATACCCTCCCGGGGGCCAGCGCCCTCTATCTGCCCTTAGTCGGTTCGGCCGGATCAATCGGGGTTGTGGCGGTGCGGCCGACCGAATCCAGCCGGCTCTCGGATCCCGATCAGCTGCATTTGCTCGAATCGCTCGTCAACCAAGTTGCGTTGGCGATCGAACGAACGCGCCTGTCCGAGGAGGCCCAGCAGGCTCATGTGCGCGCAGAAACTGAACGCATGAGGAATGCCATTCTGAGTTCCGTCTCCCACGACCTGCGGACGCCGCTGGCGACCATTACCGGGGCCGCCAGCAGTCTTCTGGACAAAGAGGAGCGCATTGATCCTGCCGCCCGGCTCGAGCTTGCCCGATCCATTCACCGGGAGGCGGGTCGCCTGGATCGCTTGCTCAAGAACCTGCTCGATATGATGCGTATTGAGGCAGGGGCCGTGCAACTGAGCAAAGAGTGGCACCCCGTGGATGAGGTCGTTGGTGCGGCCCTGGCCAGGCTGGAGGGACGGTTAGACGACCATGCCATCCTCACGTCGTTTCCCGGAGATCTGCCGCTTGTGTCGGTCGACGGCGTCCTGTTGGAACAGGTGCTGATCAATCTCGTGGAAAATGCCTTGAAGTATGCGCCGGCCGGGAGCGCCATTGATCTCTCGGCCTCGGCCGGCGATCGAGAAGTCATTGTCGAAGTCGCTGATCGGGGCTCTGGCCTTTCTCCCGGTGAGGAGCGGCGCATCTTCGAAAAGTTTTATCGTGCCGAGCCTGCCCGCGGCCGAGGAGTGGGCTTGGGATTAACGATCTGTCGCGGCATCATCGAAGCCCACGGCGGCCGAATTTGGGCGGAAAATCGCGCGGGCGGAGGTGCCGTCTTCCGGTTTGCGATTCCGTTGCCGGATCGGCAGCCATCCATCGATTCGGAGCGGCCGGACGCTCGGCCAGCATAACCATGTCGCAGGAAGCCACGATACTTCTGATTGAGGACGAACCTGAGATCCGGCGGTTTCTCAGGACGACGCTGCCTGCGCACGGGTTCCGGCTCTGCGAGGCTGCGACCGGTCGGGACGGTCTGACTGAGGCCAAGGCGAGAAATCCCGATCTGATCCTGCTGGATTTGGGTCTGCCTGATCTTGAAGGAAGCGAGGTCATTCGCCAGGTGCGGGAGTGGACCGCCACGCCCATCATCGTGCTGTCCGCCCGCGACCAGGAGCAGGTCAAGGTGGCGGCACTTGATCTCGGCGCCGACGATTACGTGACGAAGCCGTTCGGAGTTAACGAGCTGCTCGCGCGTATCCGGGCGGCTCTTCGCCACGCGTCACGACTTGCCGCCGATGTCGGCGAACCTGTGTTTGTGCTGGGCGATCTCAAGGTGGATCTGGGAAGGCGGCAGGTGTGTGTTGCGGAGAAAGAGATTCATCTCACACCGATCGAATACAAGCTGCTGACGACACTGATCCGGCATGCCGGAAAAGTCATGACCCATCGGCAGCTCCTGAAAGAGGTTTGGGGTCCGCTCCATGTGGAGGAGGGCCACTACTTGCGAGTGTATATGCGGCAGTTGAGAAATAAGCTGGAAATGACTCCGGCGCATCCTCGCTATCTGGTGACCGAACTGGGAGTTGGCTATCGCCTTCGCACTGAATAACCCCTCGCGTCCATCTTTATAGTTCCTTGACGCCTGCGCCGCCGGTTTTCATCCTGTTTTGATACACGACTGGATATGGTGCGAAACGTCGCCGGTGAATGGTTTGCCAACAACGAAAAGAGGTGTGCGGTGCGCGCGTGCCATCGTCACATACCCAACATCCGAATCATCTGGTTGCTTATGGCCTGGGCGCTGTTCACAACGGCTTCTGTATGTCAGGCACAAGGTCTTAGCCACGGTTCGGAAGAGATTCCCCCCTCCCTGTCCGGTTCTCCCGGTCCTACAGGGCCGGTCACCGGTGACTGGCACTACGGGGCGTATCTCGATCTCAGTTACGCGCTGAATTTTAATTTTCCTGATAATCATCTCTGGCGGAGTCGGTCCACTGCGTCCCGGCATAACGAACTCGCGCCGAACCTGGGTTATATCTATGTCCGAAAAGATGCGAGCGACACATCTCGCTGGGGCATGGAACTGGGGGCTCAAGGCGGTTACGACTCAAAGGACTTCGCCTATCTTCAAGGGGAACGGAATCTTGCCGGCTCTGACACGCTCCGGCACATCCAGCGGGCCAATGTGTCCTATCTTGCGCCGGTGGGGAGCGGCCTCACGATTACCGCCGGGCTTTTCAACAGTTTGATTGGCTATGAGTCGCTGTATGCGAAAGACAACGCGAATTACACCAGGTCGTGGATCGCCGACTATTCGCCCTACATGATGTTCGGTGTGAACGCCAAATATCCCGTCAACGAACGGTTGACGGTCGCCGCTTTTGCCATCAACGGCTATTTCCATCTCTCCCGTCCCAACGATCAGCCGTCCTACGGAGCGCAGTGGTCCTACAAGGTTAGCCAGCGATTGACGGCGACTCAGACGATCTATTGGGGGCCCGATCAAACGAAGACATCGCTAGAGTTCTGGCGGCTCTATGGCAATCACATTTTGGAATGGAAAGGCGACGACCTGACGCTCGCTGCTTCATACGATGTGGGGACGGAGAGTATCGCCAATCAGCCCGGTAGCCCGCGCACCTTCGTCATGGGCGGCAATGTCGTGGCGAGGTGGCATGTGGCAGGGCCCTGGAGTCTGGCTGTGCGGCCGGAATTCTACTGGGACCGCAACGGGCGGTGGACCGGCCAGGAGCAGTTCGTAAAAGCCGTGACATCGACAGTGGAATATAAGTTTCCTTACCGTTGGACCACGACCATTGTCAGGCTCGAACACCGGTACGACGAGTCCACCGGCGCAGGGGGCGGATTTTTCCGGAGGGGAGAGATCAGTCCGGGAACCTTGGGGTTGGCCCCTGCTCAACACCTGCTGTTACTGGGACTGCTCTGGTCATTCGATTCACCGTAGCGGTGACGGGGTGCCTGATTGTTCGCGTGTGAGTGAGCGCAGGTGCTCGACGAGTCTTGCCCCGAATGCGTCGATCGCCCGATGTTTCGCCTCGGTGAGCACGTCCGCATCTTCAACCAGAACCACCGCTCCGATTCGCCGGGCCTGACCTTCGGCCGTCTGCCCGTCGAGCCATGTGTCGGTCCGCAGATCCCAGAGCATGCCGCTGAGGATGAAGAGGGTATCGCTCACGGTGCCGGGCGCCAGCCAGGCACCAATGATCGTTGGATAGAGAAAGGAGTAGGCGTTGTTATGCCGATCCACTGCGCCGACTCCATCGACGAGCAAGAGTACGTCGATTCCATATCGTGCAGAGGCCTGTCGCAATTCCTGGCGGGTGAGAGTCCGTACGGTCGGCTCTGCAAGGACCACAATTTCACCAAGGATCTGGTCGCTACGCAACTGGGTGAGGCGTTGCACCAGTCGGTCTTTCTCGGCACTCAGCCACTCTCCTGATCGAACCGACTGCCGGGTGGGGAACTCCGTTCTCACAAAATAGACGCCGAGGCGGAACGGCTCTGAGAGAGGGGCAGCGCTTTTGAGTGAATCCGTGGGCGCGCGTTCATCGGCGATATGGAGTCGTTGGTGCAATGATTCGTACATTCCCGCCCGGTCGAATCCTTTGCTGGTTGAGCAAGCTGATAGGGTGAGGCAAAGGACCGGGAGCAGCCATCGAATATTGGTCATGAAGTCCTTCTTCATCGCGGAGTCGTGCGCGTGGTGTTGGATAGTTGCTCCAGCGCGAGCATGAGCGCATGGGTTCCGCTGCGGCCGTGGCCGAGTGCCTGCACTCGTTGATAGAGCGCGTGTACGAGGATCAGCCCCGGCAACGTGAGGTTCATTCGTTTCGATTCTTCCAATGCGATACCCATATCTTTGACAAAGTGCTCGACGAAGAATCCCGGGTCGAAGTTGCGCTGCACGATTCTGGGGGCCAAATTGTCCAAGGTCCAGCAGGCGGCGGCGCCGCCACGAATCGATTCGAGCATGTGCGTGAGATCGAGCCCCGCGGTATATCCATACAACAGACTTTCGCAGACTCCCACCATCGTCCCGGCGATCACAATCTGGTTGCAGAGCTTCGCATGTTGTCCGGCTCCTGCCTGGCCTTGGTAGACCAGCGTCTTACCCAGGTGTTCGAAGAGCGGACGCATACGTTCTACCGTTTCGCGGTTTCCGCCCGCCATGATGGAGAGAGTGGCGTTCTGTGCGCCGATATCCCCGCCTGACACCGGCGCGTCGATTGCCTGCAGTCCTTTGGCTGTTGCGGCGGCGGCGATCTCCTGGCTCAAGGCCGGTTCCGTCGTCGTCATGTCGATCAGGATCGAGCCAGGCTTGGCGCCAGACAAAATACCCTCAGACCCGAAGTAGACCTCGTGTACGTCGCGAGGAAATCCGACCATGGTGATGATGATCGTTGATCTCTCCGCGACTGCGCGGGGACTGTCCGCCCAGGTGGCGCCCCGATTCAGGAGCGGTTGCGCCTTGGCTTTGGTGCGGGTGTAGAGCGTGACGGGATAGCCGGCCTGCAGCAGATGTCCGCACATAGAGGCACCCATCACGCCGGTGCCAATCCATCCGATACGACTGTGATCCGGAGCAATCTGCTGCATAGAGAGGAGGATCGAACCGTTAGAAGCCGCTGCCGCCGCCACCGCCGAAGCCGCCGCCGGACGAGCCGCTGCCTCCGCTGCTGAACCCGGAGCCGCCGGAACTGCGCGGTGCGGAGGTCATGGCTGTGCCGGCTGCAGCGGATAGTTGCGACAAGTTGCCGGTCAGGTTCCGCGGCCGGAACTCGGCAAAATTGGCTCCTTGATACCAGGTAGGCGGCTGCGTGTAAATGCCGTCAAAGGCGTTGGTCCAATTCTTTTCCACGCCCAAGGCCATGGCAAAGGGGAGGAACTTTTCGAACATCTCGGGCGTTTTGACGAGGCGTTCAAAACGATCGGATTCGACGCGGGTCAGGAACTCTTCGAATCCCAGCACCTTCTCCAGCGCCCTGGTGCCGCGAATCGTCCGGGCCGGCATGATTCGGCCGAATCCGATGATAATGAGCCCCGACAGGACACTGGCAGCGGCTCCGGTTTGAAAAGCCAGGCCGGTTCGCTCGCTCAACCAGGCGCTTCCGAATACGGCGGCGACGGCCACGACAACCCCGCCGATCGTGTACGCCTGCTTGACCCGGTCGGGTCGGCGTGCGTAATAACTGCGGGTGACCAGCTGGTCGAACAGGGAGGATCTGATGCCGTCCAGGCGGGCGTAAAATCGATTGGCTAGGTCGGACAACGCGACTGTTTCTTCAGGGTCATTGGAGTGTAGTCCGGCTGGGAAGATCCCTCTCAGAATCGAGGCCTCGTGACCTTTTAATCCCTCCCAGGCGGATGAGGGTTGGAGGCGGTGCAAATGGTACCCGGTGCTCGACCACAATCCGAGGATCTTTGGCTCCTGCCGTTCCTCGATCCGTACATAGCCCCGGACGGCCAGATCGACCAGCGTGGCGGTGATATCGCGAAGGTCTGGCGAGTTGTCCACCAAAGTGCCGAGCTCGGCGGGCGTCAGCTGGTCGGGGGGCTCGTAGCTGACGATGAGGGGACGCAGGCGAGGATCGCGGCCGCGGGTGTACCAGAGATACCACATCACGCCGAACACGCCGATGGGCAGGGCCAAGGGCCAGTTGTAACGAAGGAATAGCTCTGTCAGCTGCAGCGGCCCCGGTTCGTCGACCAGCCCTTTATCCCATCCTACGACGGCGGTCAGGCCTTCGCGGAATCCCAGCGGGCGGGTCATTCGATAGAGAATTTCGGAGCCCTCGATTCGGACGTCGGCCTGCTGTTCACGCGCGCCGTAGGCGCCGCTGAATGCGAGGGCTTTGACGCCGGTCGCCTTTTCGGGCAACAACACCCTGGCGGCTGCCGACTCGATCGGCACGTCCCATTCGTCGCCGGTCACGTTCCAATAGAGCTCGTCATGGTCTTCGAAATATTTGAGTCCGTTGGC
>JBEBHO010000285.1:0-15009 GCA_040081095.1 Nitrospira sp. | reverse complement strand
TAGTGCTGGTGATGCTGGCAGTCAGGTCCGTGCGTATGGGACTCGGCAGCGGGCGGGGGCATGAAGGATTGACCGGGCAGGACGATGTGGCCCGGTTCATGTTTCTTTTGGAGATTGGCGGCGATCTCCGGATGATAGGCCGTGACATAGCCGATGAGCCCCGCAAGGAAACGGCGCGATTGGAAATCTTTCCCTGAAAAATCAGACACGAATTTGATCGTCCGGTCGAGAATCTCCGGTGCATTGGATGAATCGGCAATCTGCTTCGGGTTTTGCTTCTTGAAGGTGTCGTATTCCTTGATCAGATGCTCGGCAAAGACAGGCATGGGCGCAGACGGCACATGCAGGGGGCTGAGTGTGCGGCGCAGGCCCTGAATCGCCGCGATGACTTCCGCATCCTGTCCGTCTCGGCGTCCCTGGAAAAAGCTGACCGTGATCACTTCAATGAGGTTGAAGAGGGACACCGCTTGCGCTCCGCCGAATTCGCCGAGCTCCCGATAGAACTCCCGTCGCAACGGCATGAATTGCGCGGCGAGCCGCTTCTGCTGGTAGTCGCTCCCGCTATCGAGATACACACAGTCACTGGGACAGGATACCCGCACGAGGCGATGTTCTCCGCAGCATTGGCTGCAGATGAGTCCGCTCAAGCCCGGGCAGACGCGCTTGCCTTTACGTTGGGTGCAGTAGGCGCATTGGCTCATTTGGCGGATGTTCCTTCCTTCGCGGGTTGCGGGGGCCCCGCTGCTCCAAACCCGTAGTCAGCGAGAGTTCGTCGGTTGTCCCGGCTTTTGCCATCCGAGGGCGCTTCCAAGCCGTTGATCTCTGCCGCATGGGCATGATGATAGGGTACGAGAATCAGATTATTGGTCCGTTCGATACTGATATCGGCCGGCGAGAGGAGATACTCGGCAATCACCTGGAATCGCTGGTCCCGGGTCATGCGCCAGATTTTTCCTCTGGAAAAATCCGAGACGTACATGTTGCCCCACCGGTCGAAATCGACGCCGCTTAGATTTTGAAAGCGGCCTGTGAAAAATCCGTTCGATTCCAGCTCGGAAAGCTGGCCCTCGGGCGTGATGTCGAAAATCTTTCCCTTTTCCCAACTCACTGCGATGAGATGGCCGGTTCGCGGATGGACCGCGATGCCGGAGGGCCCTGCGAGGCGGTCGTCATGAATGAGCAGGCTGACGCGGTGGCTGGCGGTTTGCTCAATCCGGTAAATCGTATTGTTGGACTGGTCTGAAGCGTACAGCAGGCCGTTCGGTCCGGCCGTGACATCGGTGAGTGAGACGGGTTTCTTCGAGGGTAGTGGGGGGAAGCTGACCACCAGGAGCGATTTTCCGGTTGCCTTGTCAAATCCCTTCAGCTGATCGAGGTCTGCCACGTAGAGTGTCTGGTCGACGACCGCCAGCCCCTTGGGCGCATGCAGCATGACATCGACAATACCGCCCTGGATGAACTTGAGATTGAGGACTTTCCCCTCGGCATCCACTTTGGTGATGAACCCGTTGTTGTCCCGCGCGTCCGGTTCTCCGTTCACATTGGAGATGAAGAATTCTTTGCCCTGTGGGTCCCCAACGAAACTGTTGGGGCCTTCCAATCCGGTAATCTGGGCGGCATGGCTAAGGCCGGACAGTCCGAGGAGCGCACACGTAACGAGAGCCGCCCTCATAAGGACATCGCAAAAATTGTCGGTGGATAATGGGATGTTCAAGCGTGATCGATCAGTGTGAGGGATGTTAGAGGCGCATCGTAGCGAACGGGTGAAGAGACTGTCAAGGAATGGCCTAGGGCCGTGGAGTGGCAAGGGTACGGGAGGGGGATGAGATGCACGCAGGCGTTTTTTTGACGGCGTGATCGCTCGGCGAAGTTCAGGCGTTGACTTGATGAAAAATGCCCTGCTAAGGTGCCGAGGGTATTGAAGGCCAACCGCTTGAATTCAGGGAGGGAATGGTGGGAGCACGACTCATTGACGGGAAGGCATTGGCGCAGCAAGTTCGCGACCGGCTCACAATTGAATCCGCGGCAGTCCTGGCAAAGACCGGGGTGAAGCCGGGTCTGGCTACGATTCTGGTGGGTGACGATCCTGCGTCGCATCAGTATGTGAAGAGCAAACAGAAAGCCTGCGACGCGGCGGGTATCTATATCGACGACCACAAGTTGCCTGCCAGCACGACGCAAGCAGAGTTGTTGTCTTTGATTGAGAGAATGAATGCGGATCCCAAGATCCATGGGATCTTAGTCCAGCTGCCGCTTCCCAAGCACATTGACAGCCGTGTCGTGCTGGAGGCGGTGTCGCCGGACAAGGATGCCGACGGCTTTCACCCCTACAACTTTGGCCGGTTGGTTGAGGGGAACCCGGTCTTTGAAGCCTGCACGCCGAAGGGTGTGATCAAGATGCTCGAATCCACCGGTGTCGGCATTGAAGGCAAGCGGGCGGTGGTCTTGGGCCGCAGCAATATCGTGGGCAAGCCGCTGGCGCTGATGCTGTTACAGCGCAACGCCACCGTGACGATTTGTCATTCTAAGACCAAGGATTTGCCCGCAGTCTGTCGTGAAGCGGATCTTTTGCTGGTCGCGATCGGGAAAGCCAAGTTTGTGACAGCCGACATGGTGAAAGAAGGCGCGGTCGTCATTGACGTCGGGACCAACCGGTGGACGGATGGAAAACTCTGCGGCGATGTCGATTTCGAACCGGTGAGTCAGAAGGCCGGCTGGATCAGTCCCGTGCCCGGTGGTGTGGGTCCCATGACGATCGCGATGTTGCTCGAGAATACGGTGGAGTCGGCGAAGCGGATGGCGGGGATGGTGTAGGAGGCCTGGAATCTTTCCCTGCTCGCTGAACGCGCACAAAACCGTGCTCGTTCAATGCGCGCAGGGAAAGACCCCAATCCTCCTACACCGGAGTAAAGGTGGGGGAGAAAAGAAGAATGAGTAAGGAACCGCGACGGTTGAGCGAGGTGCTTGGTCAAGGGCAGTTTGCCGTGACGATTGAGTACAACCCGCCGAAGGGCACCAACATCTCAAAGGTGCTGGAGAGTGCCAAAGAACTGGTCGGGCGTGTGCATGGCGTCAATGTGACCGACAACACGGCAGCCGTCGTACGTGCCGGCTCGCTGCCAGTCTGTCGGTTGCTCTACGAATTGGGCCATGATCCAGTGATGCAACTGACCTGTCGTGACCGGAACCGGATTGCCATGCAGTCCGATCTCATGGGCGCCCACATGCTCGGTATCCGCAACATCCTTTGTCTGACCGGCGACTATCCGACCGTCGGCGATCACAAAGAGGCCAAGCCAGTCTATGACCTCGATTCCGTGCAGGTCATGCAATTAGTACAAGGACTGAATGCTGGGCGCGATATGGCCGGCAATAAATTGGACGGATCAACGGCCTTTACCATCGGTGCAGCGGTGACTCCGGAAGCGGATCCGGTTGGGCCGATGCTGGCGAAATTCGAAGTGAAGGTCAAAGCCGGAGCGCAGTTCTTTCAAACGCAGGCGATCTATAACCCGGAGCTGTTTGCGACCTTTATGAAGGCGGTGCGGCCCTACAAGGTGAAGATCCTGGCCGGTATTTTGTTGTTGAGGAACCACAAGATGGCCGAGTTCATGAATGCCAACATTCCCGGCGTGTCGGTGCCGCAGGAGATGATCGATGAATTGAAAGCCGCCGGCGACAAGTCTGAAGATGTGGGCGTGGAGATGGCGGTTCGGACCATTAATGCGGTGCGTGCCCATTGCGACGGGGTCCATATCATGGCAATCAAGGGCACCCATCGTTTGGCAGAGATCATCACCAAGGCCAAGCTCGGCTGATGACGATTCCTGAATTCCAACAGCACAAGCGCCAGGGGAAGAAGCTCATCGTCGTGACTGCGTACGATGCGCTTTTCGCTCGCATCGTCGAACAGGCCGGCATCAATGCTATTCTGGTGGGGGATTCTCTGGGCGTGGTCGTGCAGGGTCAGGCCAATACGCTGTCCGTCACGATGGAGGACATGCTGTATCACACCAGGCTGGTGGCTCGTGCGGCGCAGCAGGCACTCGTGATCGGCGACCTGCCTTTCATGTCATATCAGGCGAGTAAAGAGGATGCACTGCGGAACGCCGGACGTTTGATCCAAGCCGGTGCCCAGGCGGTCAAGCTTGAAGGGGGCCAGCCCATGGTCGATCGCGTGGAGGCCATGGCAGCGATCGGGATTCCCGTGATGGGACATATCGGGATGACCCCGCAGTCAGTCCACCAATATGGCGGATACAAAGTACAGGGCAAAGGCAAGGATCGGGCAAGCGAGTTGGTGGCCGATGCGAAAAGGCTGGAATCGGCCGGAGCATTTGCGGTGGTGCTCGAAGCGGTTCCTTCAGCGCTGGCTCAGACGATCACCGAATCCCTTGCCATCCCGACGATCGGGATCGGGGCCGGCCCCCACTGCGATGGCCAGGTTCTGGTCCTCTACGATCTCCTCGGACTCTTCGACGACTTTGTGCCGAAGTTCGTCAAACCCTATGCCCATCTCAAAACCGATGCACTCCAGGCGTTGCGCCGCTTCAAGGAAGAAGTCGAACAGGGGAAATTCCCGTCCGATGCAGAAAGTTATCGATAACAGCAGTTCGTGCGTTCTATCCGTGTCCGTTTCCTGATCCATCATTCATCCTGACGTGTGGCGGTCTGCGACGAGTCCCGAGCCACGTGCTACTATTGCAAGAGAGGGCAGAGCCGGTAGGCCCTGGTTCTCTGGCAGATTGCATGGAGCAAGAGTCGAGATGACGAGCGAAGAACTATTGCGAGAAGGGGAGCGATTAGCAAAGCCGTGTGCGCGTTTGGAGGAAGCCGGTAGCGACTATTGTGCGGTGTGGGGGGGGATGGGAGTCGTCCCGCTGCGGGATGCCCGTTTCCGCCATTGGATTTCCGTAGATAGCCGGGCATTGCCGGATGGCCATGCGTTGTCGGGCTGTTTCAGTGTCTATGCGAATCAGGAAGATGTGGCCAGTGGTCTCATCCTGGTCGATCGTCAAGCCAGACTGCCGCTGAATCCGGATGGCCAGAAGCTGTATCGGCACACCGGCCTGTCGTTGCCTCCCATCGAGGGCATTTTTAGATCCGGGTCAGATGCGGTGCAGGCGTGGCTTCGGGCCAATCAATGGCGGCCGGAATGGGGGTACAACAGCAACTTTAGGGATCGGCTGCCCGTTGAGGCCTATCGCCAACATTATCAGGATCAGTTGGATCTCAAGGGCGAGACAGTGGTGGCGCTCTTGGGCGGGTGGCACTTCCCCTGGTGGAATGAAGATTGGGCGGATCTGTTGTCCGCCCGTCTGTTGGTCTGGACGCTGCGAAAGTCGGAGCCGTGGATTGAGGCTTGGGACGACCTCGGGCGTCTGCGGGTCATTCAGCGTACCAGCTGACGTGGCGACTGCCATGTAAGAGGCTGATCGGTTCCTCTCTTCCTAACTCAATCTCTCTCTTAAAAATCGAACAGAGTCAGGCCTGCTCACGCAATGCTAGTTTCAGTAAAATGTTTCCGGTGTGTCTTTGCTGAAGTCGGACTCTCAGGTCAGCGACGGCAAGGCCCATATGGTGATCGGGGAGTCCTGAGAACCGGCGAAGGCTGCTTTGAAACAGATTTCCTGCGGCGTTCTCGTTTCCCATAAATCGCTTTAAGTTTCCTGCGGCCAGTTGAATGAGGCCTTGGAAGAACTGTCCTTGCTCGGTGGTTGGCCCTGCCGCGCGCCAGAAGGCTTCAAACACCTCGTGACTTTCCCACCAGTAGGTGAAGTTGTAGAGATCAATCCCGTATCGGTATGGGTCGGACCCTGACCAGGCGTCCGGATGCAGTAGGTCCAGCGTAGGTTCTACTCGTCCATAGGAGTGTCCGCGAGGGTGTCGTCGAGGGTGGGGCGCCTTCCCCGGTATGAATCGGTAGGAGGGAAAAGGGTGGACTGAATAGCGGGGCCATGCCGGCTCACAGGGACCAGGCGCCCAATCAGCTTCGCTCATCAGCATAGTCCACATGAAACAAGGCCCGGTCTTCCAGCCGGATCGCGGTTAACTGCCGGCCCCATACACAGCCACTATCCAACCCGAAAAGAGTTGGCTCGATGTGCAAGCCGAGGGCGGCCCAATGGCCGAAGAGAATCGTATGGTCGCTATTGCGCCGGTTCGGAATGCGGAACCAGGGAAGGTGTCCTGGAGGGGCATCGCTCGGAGAGCCGGAAAACCCCGACAAGACGCCGTCCGCGGTGCAGGTGCGAAGCCTGGTGAGGGCTCGCGCAATGGCTGCCAGACGTTCGTATCCGGTCAGCGAAGGGCTCCACTGCGGAGTGGTGCCGTGAAAGAGTGTCTGAAGGAATATTCGGACGTCAGGTCCGGCGAGGACCGCTTCCACTTCACGCGCCAGCCCCGAGGCCTCATCGATCGACCATTGCGGCAGGAGACCGGCATGAACCATAAAATACGAGCCGTCGTGATAGTGCAGCGGTTGTCGCCGAAGCCACTCCAGCAGTTCCGTTCGATCGTCGGCGGCCAGGATGTCCTGGATCGTATCTTTCGGGCGGAGTGAGACGATGCGTTCCGCCACGGCGAGTAAGAACAGGTCGTGATTGCCCAGGACGACTTGCGCGGCGGGGCCAAGCTGCTTGAGATAGCGAAGGACGCGAAGAGAATGCGGGCCACGATTGACGAGATCGCCGACGCACCACAGGCGATCAGTGGCAGGGGCAAACCGGATCTGTTCGAGTAACCGCTCCAGGGAGCGTGCACAACCTTGAATGTCGCCGATTGCGTAAGTGGCCATTGTTCAGAGGGACAGACTGCGATAGCGCGAGGGTATCGCGGGCGGTTCAGAAAAACAAGCCGCCGGACGACCGGTGTGCGCGCAGGCGAGGGTGTGGCGGCGCTAGGCGGCGCGTTGTGCCGGATCGGCCTTTGCCCGGAGATCACGAATCAACTGCTCGACGCGGCCGGCCGGCAAGGGATGGCTGAAGAAGTAGCCTTGAATGGCGTCGCATCCCTGATCGCGCAGGATGTCGAGTTGCGGCTGGGTTTCCACGCCTTCAGCCAAGACGCGAAGCTTCAGGCCGTGGGCCATGGCGATAATCGCGATGGCGATCGCGGCATGCTCGGATTCTGAGGCGAGATCTTTGACGAAGGCGCGGTCGATTTTGATGGTATCGATCGGGAATCGCTTGAGGTAGGCCAGGGATGAATAGCCGGTGCCGAAATCATCGATGGACAGGCTGAATCCCATCGCTTTCAGTTGCTGCAGGGTCGCGACCGCATTTTCCGCATCCTGCATCGCGGTGCTTTCCGTGAGCTCCAATTCCAAACGAGCGGGATTGGCCCCGGTCTCGTGGACGATCGTGCGGATCGACTCCACGAGATTCGCTTGCTGAAACTGGACTCCCGACAGGTTGATGGCGATGGAGATTCCGCCAAGGCCGCTCGCTCCCCAGGCAACCTGTTGGGCGCAGGCGGTTCGCAGCACCCATCGACCGATCTCGTCGATCAAGCCCACTTCTTCCGCCAACGGAATAAAGGTCATGGGCGAAACCATACCTCGTTCCGGGTGTTGCCAGCGGATGAGGGCTTCGACGCCGACGATTTCCCACCGGCGGATGTCGACCTGCGGCTGATAATGCAGCAGAAATTCGCTTTGCTCTAAGGCCCGACGCAGATCGGTTTCCAGGCTCAGCCGTTCAGCCAACGCCACGTTCATCGATTGCGAGTAGAACTGATAGGTATTGCGCCCTTTGTCCTGTGCCGCATGGACGGCCGCATCCGCGTTGCGAAGCAGCGTATCGACATCATCGCCATCCTGTCCGAGCAGCCCAATTCCGATGCTGGCCGTCATGACAACCGGACGATCGTCGATCTGGTACGGGGCATTGAGCGATTCCAGAATCCGTTGGGCGACTTTCGCGGCGCTCTGCGCGGAAGCCAGATGGGTTAGGAGCACGGTGAATTCGTCGCCGCCCAGCCGGGAGAGCGTCACGGGCTCTTGATCGTCGTGATGGGCGACCGAATCGGAGTGGCGCACGCAATGGAGCAACCGTTCCGCCACTTCGCGGAGAATCGTGTCCCCGCACTTGGGGCCGAGCGTGTCATTGATGCGTTGAAAGCGGTCGAGATTGATTAAAAGGAGAGCCCCTTGCGTGTTGTGCCGCTTTTGCGTGGATAGGGCCTGGGTCACGCGATCTTGGAACAGCTGGCGATTGGGCAACTGGGTGAGGCGGTCGTAGTTCGACAGGAAGTGAATCTGGGCCTCGGCCTGTTTTTGATAGGTAATATCTTGAATGGTGCCGACCACGGCTGTGGCTGTGCCGCCCGATTCATACCCGACTTCCGCATAGTGGTGGACCACGCGGACTTCTCCGGAGGGAAGGGCCACCCGGTGATCCTGGCGGTAGGGCGCGCCGGTGGCGATGGCCTGCCGGATACCGGTTTCCACATTCGCTCGATCCGCGGGGTCCATGCGGGCGATGAATTGATCGAAGCTGAGGTTCGGAGCGGTGCCTTCAGGTACAACGCCCAGGATGCGAAAGACTTCCGTCGAAGCCGTAAACCGGTTTGAGGCCAAATCCCAGCGCCAGTTTCCCAGATGGGCGATCCGTTGGGCTTCGGCGAGGCTCATCTCCCGTTCAAGCAGTTCGGCCACGGCTTGGCTGGCACGCAGCATGTAGCGGACACGGTGGCTGAGCACCAGGGCGTTCCAGGGTTTCGTCACAAAATCCGTGGCGCCGGCATCATAGGCCGTGGCGATGGAACGCACATCATCGAGGCCGGTCATAATGAGAATCGGCACGGACGCGCCGCCGGGCAGTTTCCGGATGGCCGCGCAGGTGGCAAATCCGTCCATCCCGGGCATGACCACATCCAACAGAACGATCTGCGGGATCTCTCGCTGAAAGGCCGCAAGGGCTTCCTGGCCGCTGGAGGCATCTTCGACCCGGCAACCGGCTTGCTCGATGGCTTCCCGCGCCAGCACACGCAAAGTGATGTCGTCGTCAACGATGAGGGCGAGAGGAGGTTGGTTCATTTAGGCGGCTCTCTTGTGTCGTTCAGTGTGGAAAATCGTACACGTTATCGCAAAGACTCGTTCGAGCGTCGCGGCCAGTTCAGCGGATTCGGCCAGGTCCTGGGATTGGGCATTGCTCTCCAGTTGTTTGCACACATCGGCGACTTTCCACGCTCCGAGTGTGGCACTGCGCGATTTAAGACTATGCGCCGCAATCCGGAGAGCGGGGTAGTCAGGGGTCCGCACCGCGGCTACTACCTTATCGACCAGTTCCTGTGAATCCTTTAGGTAGAGACCTAGGATTTTCTCCAGGAGATCAGGCTGGCCTGGCCGTTGGAGGCTGACGATGCTCTCCCATGCCCGAGGATCCACAGGAGAGGTCTCATCTGCCGTCGGCGTTGCTGGTGAACATACGGCGGCGGGCGCTTGTGGCGGATCAGTCTGAGGGGGATCGGCGGAGACTGGGAGCCACCGACAGAGCACGTTCCGAAGTTGGTCCAGGGTGAAGGGTTTGCTGAGGTAGTCATCCATGCCGGCTGCCAGACAGATTTCCCGGTCGCCCTGCAAGGCGTGGGCGGTGAGGGCCACGATCGGAGTCCTTGTGCCGGTCTTCTGCTCCTGTCGACGAATCGCGCGAGTTGCTTCGAATCCGTCCATCTCAGGCATCTGGCAATCCATGAGGATGAGGTCGGCGGGCTGTTTCTGAAGATGTTCGATGGCGAGTCGCCCGTTCTCGACGGCGGTGGCGGTACAGCCAAGTACCTCCAGCATGCCCAGGGTCACTTCTTGGTTCACGGCGTTGTCCTCCGCGAGGAGGATCGCGCCCTGCGGCTTGGCGGTTGTCCGTACTGCCTGCTCGGGATGGTGACGGGATGAGGAGATCAAGACCGTCTGTCCGGAGAGGGCACGGTGAAGGTCGGAGGGCCTCACGGGCTTCGTGAGGGTGGCCGCGATCAGCCCGGTGTGGTCTTCCGCCGTATCGACACGTTCGACCGGCGTCATGAGGAGCACGCGGGGGTGATGGTGTCGGAGTGTGTCTCGGATCGCGCGAACGGTGTCGAGACCGTTCATGCCGGGCATATCGAGATCGAGCACGACCGTGTCGTAGGGGAGACCCTCTTCCAAGGCATCGGCGAGGAGCTGCACCGCAGCCGTGCCTGATTCGGCGACGGTGGACGTGATTCCCCAGTTTCGCAGCTGGCGGTCCAGCGCCAGGCGTGCCGTAGGACTATCGTCGACGACCAGGACTCGCTGGTTCGGTAAGGCCTGTTTCGAATCCAGCGCGCCTGTGTCGCCCAGGTGAGAATGGGCGAGATGTACGGTAAAGAGGAACGTGGCTCCCGATCCCATCTGACTCTCAGCCCAGAGTTCTCCGCCCATGAAACTCACCAGTTGCTTGGCAATCGTGAGGCCTAACCCGGTGCCGCCGTATTTTCTCGTCGTGGATCCGTCGGCTTGCGCAAACGGTTGGAAAATACTGCGCAAGGCGTCGGGGGTGATGCCGATGCCGGAGTCTTTGACCGAGAAGCAGAGGACCGATTGGTCTTCCCCCTCCGCGATACTGACGATGCTCACGACCACTTCCCCTTGAGCGGTGAACTTAATGGCATTGCCGATCAGGTTGATCAGAATCTGGCGGAGTCGAGCCGGGTCGCCTTTCACAAAAGCGGGGACGCTGTCGGCAACATCGGCAATAAGTTCCAGATGCTTCTGATGCGCGGGGGCCGCGAATAGTTCGAGGACATCGTCTACTAGCATGCGCAGGTGAAAGTCGGTGTGTTCCAATTCCAGCTTGCCCGCTTCGATCTTCGAAAAATCGAGAATGTCGTTGATGATATCCAGGAGCGAGTTGCCGGATCGCACGATCGTGTCCGTCAAGCGTTGTTGCTTGGGGTTCAGAGGGGTCTGCCGCAAGAGCGCCGCTAGCCCGAGCACGCCGTTCATGGGGGTCCTGATTTCATGGCTCATATTCGCCAGGAATTGCGATTTCGCCACGCTCGCGGCTTCCGCGGCTTCCTTGGCGGTGATCAACTCTCGTTCGACAATCTTGAGCGAGGTAATGTCTGAGGCGATTCCTAAGAATGAGGTGATGTGTCCTTCTGCATTTCGAAGAGGGGTGACGTTTAGCAGTACCGTCAGGCGAGTGCCATCCTTCCGGATGTAGGTCCACTCATGTTCATTGGGCAGCTCCCGCCGGCTTTTTTCGACGAAAACATCGAAGCCTGGTTCGATCGGGACGCCGAGTTCCGCCGAGAAGAGCCGCGCGCGAGCGGATACCTCTTCCAGATCATGGAAGATCGCGGGTGTCTGTTTGCCGATCAATTCGTCGGCGCGGTAGCCGAGTAGCGATTCAGCCGCAGGATTGAACAGGCGAATGATTCCGTCCGGGGTCGCAGAAATGATCGCGTGGCCGGCATTGTCCAGCATGGCTTTTTGGAAGGTAGATAGGTCCTGGAGTGCTGCTTCTGCTCGCTTGCGTTCACTGATATCTGCGATGAACGCGGTAAATGTGAAGCCTTCATCAATCCGGAGCGCGGTCACGGCTAATTCGGCAGGGAACTCCGCGCCATCCCGCCGAAGGGCGATGACTTCAATGCGCTGGTCGAGGATGGGCCCTGCGCCTGTGCGAAGGAAGGTCTCGATGCCTTGGTGATGATCTGCGCGGAATCGGAGCGGAATGATCGTGTCGGCCAAATTCCGTCCGCAGGCCTCTGAGGCAGACCATCCAAAGATCGCCTCGGCTCGGGGATTCCACTCCACGATGGCTCCGTGATCATTGATCGTGACGACGGCATCCAGGGCCGAATCGATTACCAATCGCGTTCGGGCTTCGCTCTTGCGTATGGCTTCCTCCGCCCGCTTCTGTTCACTCACATCGCGGACGGTGGCTTGCAGACTGGTCTGGCCGCGCAATGTGACGCGGGTGAGCAGCACGGTCGCTGAGAAATCCTGGCCATCGAGTTTCTTGTGTGTCCACTCAAAGAAATGGGAGCCTTCCTGCATGGCTCGCATGATCATCTTCGGGGCTTTGTGCCTAGACAGTTCACCGTCAGGCTGGGCAGGGGGAGAGACATCCCATGGCCCCAAGGTAGTGAAATGTTCCACACTCTGTGCGCCAAAGAGCGCCACAGTGGCGGGGTTGCAGGCCGTGAATTTCCAGTCTGGAGGGGAGAGAATCATGATGGCGTCTTGGGACGATTCGAACAGGCCGCGATATTTCTCTTCGTTTTCACGGAGGGCCTGCTCAGCCTTGCGGCGGTCTGCGGCTTCCAACACCAACGAGACGGTGTTGGCCACCGAGGTGGCAAATTGCTGTTCTTCCGCGGTCCAGACCCTGGCCGGTCCGATATGTTCGTGGCAGATGACGCCGACCATCTTCCCTTCCGACCGGATCGGGACATCCAGCATAGAGGTAATGCCAAGCGGGGTGAGATAGCCGGCTGCGAATTCCGATGTCTTGGGATCAGTCTGGGCCTGGTTGGCGACGATGACATCTTCCGTCGCCAGCTCGGCAAAATATCGAGGGTAACTGGCGGCGGGTAGCTCGATGCCACCCATGTGGTTCTCAGTCGATTGTTCAAACAGGTCGGCACAGCGAATGGCCGCGTGGGCCTCGGTGAAAAACCAGATGCTGGCTCGCGCGACTCTCAGGCTTTGTGCCGCGACTCGCGTGATCACCTGAAAGGCGTCGGAGCGCTCGCCGCGGTAAATATCCGTGTTGGTCGCCAATTCCAGCAGCCCTGCTTGGACGCGGCGCAGAAGAGAGGCGCTCTCCACCCGCTGTTCTTCAGCCTGCTTGTGTGTGGTGATATCCCGGAAGACCAACACCGCGCCGCTGACCATGCCGCCGCTTGAAATCGGGGTCACGACGAGTGAGATGGGCATCATGTGGCCATCGCGTCTCAAGAGAATGCCGTCCTCGGTCCGATAGGGCGTGCCTTGTTTGAGCGGCGGAAGCGACGTATCTGTGACGAGGCACTCAGAACTGAACTCTTCAGGGCCGGGGGAGAGCCAATGATAGGCGGGTTGGCCCTTTATCTTGGCCAGAGGCAGGTCGAGCAATGTTTCGGCTTCCGGATTCATGAGGACGACCTTCCATTGCGCATCGACGACGCAGAGCCCGTCGCCGAGTGAATGGAGGACGGCTTCCAGTTTATTCCGTTCTTTCGCCAGCTCCGTTTCTCCGGATCGCCGGAGGTCTTCATACAGCCCCTGCATTTCCCGTGATGTGACGTCGAGCGATTGCTCCAGCAAGGCTCTCCCCTGGTCGCTCTCGGCATAGCTCTGACTGATGCGGTCTAGGATTGCTTGCCAGGCGGTTGGGTCGGTTGGGCCCTGTGCGGGATCGAGGCCCAAGCGTTTCAGTTGTCGTCGCAGCAGTGGGTGCATGGTCAGTCTCAGGCCGCCTCTGAAATCGTGGTCAGCGTCATGGTTTGATTATGCAGATCGCACTGCCCTGTGGCGTAGGGAGAGATCTCCCCATAGGAGTAGAATCCGATCTGCGCGGCGCCCTTGGGCAGCACGTCGAAAACCGCCTCGACTTCCTCCTCGGCCCGTTCGCCGAGCACGATGCGCCGGCCGACGCAACTGATGGCAATCGAGAGGGTTGGGGCGGAATCGGCGCTCGGTGTGGTCGCCAGCGTCGCCGCGTCGGAGGCTCCTTGAATCAAACGGTCGAAGTTCGCTCGCATGAATTGGGCATACCCTCCCTCCGGCATGTCTCCCGCGAAGGTGAGGGATTGGGCGGCTTCGTCGATGGCGAGGATGGTGCGCACCAGGCGTTTGGCATCCGTTTGGTTGTTCCGGATGGCTAACGGGAAATGGAGTGCCGTGCCGGGTAGTCCGCTCGCGAGTTCCCCCAGATATTCCTTGTACAGTTGGAGCGCCGGTTTATGGTTGAGCTCGTAGAGCACGTTGCCTTGAGAGCGGGTAATCAACCGTTCCGGTCCGAAGAGATCCCATCCGCCTTTCGATCCGTGGGTGAGCCGGACGGAGGAGCCATAGAACCCGACTGCTGTGATATGACCGGCTACCGGAAGCCCGTCTTTCACCACCCACGTTCGCTTGAACCGGTCGCCGTCTCCGGCCAGCCCGCCGGTCACGACCACGTTCTCTGGAAGAACGGAGTTGAGCCCGCGGATCAACTCGCTGCCATTGACACCGAGCCCGTCCGAGAGCACTAAGACTCCTCTCAGCGTGGAATCCATCAATTGATTTGCAAGAGCCTGTGCCGCTTCGAAGGAATGGCCCGGATCCGCAACGTGAGCCGACGCGGTGCGAACGGTGGTGGAGTCGAACTCTAAGAGTCCGACGACCAGGGTGTCGTCCTGGACCTGCGTGCCAAAGATCTCTCCCGAGCTGGAGCAGCCTACGGCAGCGGCTCCCGCGTAGGCGGCGAGGACTGATTGGATGGGGCCCGGCGCATCCATCAAGTGCGACGGCCCGAACAGAATAATGAGTGTGCGGGACGGGTCCTTGAGTGGAAGGCTTGTAATAGGGGCTTGGTGGGATGCGGGGTAGGTGAAGGTTGAGAGTTTCAAGCTGCCTCCTATGAGAGTCCTACTCTTTTGGGCTGAACCACGCTGTTTCAAAGTTTCCGGGCCTATTGCCCAACGGCTATAGTTCTAGATAAATGGCGGCGCCGGAAGTTGGGCATACGCATCCCTTCAAACAGTGTATCGGTGAGTAGTGACAGTCGCTTGAGGACTAGTTGGGTAGAAATGAAGAAAGCGAAACGGAACGTGAGTGAGTCTGTAGGAGTTACGGAAGCGTAGGGAGGATTGCTTGCGAGAGTGGGCCGCTCTTAGGGATATTTCGCTTCGATCTTGCTCGAGAGCCCGCCGCGCGCAGTGAATCCGCCGATGACGCGGGCCCAGACGGGTCGGCAGGACTTCACGACATCTTGGAGAATCCGATTGACGGCGTTCTCATAGAAAATGCCGAGGTTGCGGTAGGCGTGGATATACATCTTGAGCGACTTGAGTTCGAGACAC
>JBEBHO010000205.1:0-4008 GCA_040081095.1 Nitrospira sp. | reverse complement strand
GGGGAGGCATTGCAGAGGCGCAGGCTATAACTTGCCTTCGACCAGCGACCTGATCTCTTCCATCCGCTTCCGGTTCACCCCTAAATCACCGTAACCGGTGCGCGAGGCGGAACGAAAGTGAATGGTCTTGCTCTCGTCGTCGAACAGAAACTCCACATCATCGACAAAGCGAAGCAGCAGGCTGGTGAACTCGTAATGCAGGTAGGACTCATCCTCCTCCACCAGCTTCGTGCGGGACAAGCCATTCAGCGTGACCTTCAACGATTCCTTGGCCTCCGCCCGCGACTTCTTGTAGCGAAACGGCGCAATGGCATGGCCTTCATCCTGGGCCTGGGTAGACACGCAGTTGGGGCTGGAGGGGCAGGGAGAGAATTGTCCGCCGTTCTTGTTGAAAGGCATAGCATCTTTATTTGCCATCATGAACCATTAATCAACCTTACTGTTTGTCCAAACTAGAGTTGGACTCAATAATGACTCTGCATGCAAAACTGCTTCGGCAAGCGATGTGAAACCACCACCTAATGCCCATCGAGGCTCACCAGTAGGGGTCTGGTAGATAATGTAATAGCATTCTCTTTCCTGGTCCTTAGCAATTTCCTCTGAGTCCTCATGATCACCAGATCCATAACGTACGTTGTGCCGAACAATGCGCACTTCACATGAGCATGAACTATCATAACGCCATGCCCCAATCTTCACTGGTGGGCTATTTTCATATGGCAACATAGATTCTCTTATACTTGAATGGGCATTCCAACTTGAACGTCATCTCTAATTAACGTCTTGGAGTTTTGGCAAAGTGTCCCTATTGAGTCAACAATACTCCTCGCCACTATGCAGTCCCCACGATTAGCATCAGACATATTTCTATTATCAGCACAGCATCGGGCGGGATCAAATCAGGAACTCCCTTGTCCCGATAAGCCAAGTGCGGACTGATCCGCACTTTACGGTAGCCGCCTGGCTTCATGCCGGTCAAGGCCTGCTCGACTCCGGTGATGGCCTGACGCTGGCCCAATACGGTCGTGTGATCGATGAAGGTGACGTCGGTCTCCACTCGAATCATCTCCTTCGGAAGATGCTCGGCCTGCTTCTCGATCAGCAGCACCTCATCGTCTCAACTCAGAAAGATCCTTGTGCTGTAGACCCCGCGGGCGCGCCCGTACCTTCCCGTTCATCAAACAGCTTAACACCGCTCAGCCGTTTCATTGGGCATGGCTTCTGACCTGCAAGATCCACACGTATCTCCATAGAAATATAGATAGTCGTCATAGCTGTCTTGAATGATCTCATGCCCCCACTTCTCACTTACAACTCTGAAGGAACCCTCTGGCAATTGCTCCAGAAAAGCCTCTATCACATCCACTGATTTATTTGCCTCAAGCCCCGATCCCATTCAGACGTTTCCCAGTAATTAGCAGATAGATAAACCTGACTATCACCACTACAAAGCAAATCCATCCCAGCTCAAGAAGGATGAAGAGCATATTGGAAACAGCGCCTGATCGCCCTGCAACCTCTACAATCTTTCCTCCGAATAAATACATTGGCAACAAACAAATCTGCGCCACTTGTTTAAGCAAGCTTTCCTCTGCATGAGGATGGCCAAAGACAAAAGCGAACGGTAAGATCGGAATCGAAACAAGTAGAGTAGTTTTAGCTGCCCACGCAATTAGTGATTTCAACTTTATCTCCGTCATAGCCCCTTGGAGCAAAGCCTGAGAACATTAACTAGCGAGCCAATCTCTCTCAGCCAGACCTCAACAACCAACACGACATCAATCAGAATGTAGTCCGAAATTCCTTCATCCCGATAAGCCAAGTGCGGACTGATACGGACTTTCCGGTAGCCGCCAACCGTTTCATAGCATCCACTTCGGAGGGCATCGTCAGCTATACACTTTTACCTTATTGGCTCTCCTGTCCACCAACTACGACATTGAGCTTTCAGCTTCGTCTCATCGGGTTCATATAGGTCAGGTCTATATGGCTGGGCGATCATGAACAGGATACCGACCGCCAAGGTGAATGCGGAGATGCCGAATAGGTCCCAGATGAATGAGCCAGTCAGAGTCTGCCTCATAGGCTCCATGTCAAAAGCTTTTGGATCTCGCAAAAGAATAACCCCATCGATAGCAGCAATCATTCCAATGACAAGACCCATGAGGCCAAAGACTCTCATAGAGACGTTCACTACCTTCCAATGACGCCTTTCAGACCATGGTACACCGGCCATCACAACGCCCCCTTCAGTACGACAACGTCCTCAGTACCGGTTGAGCTTCCT
The DNA here is from genome assembly GCA_040081095.1 of Nitrospira sp. GTDB lineage: Bacteria > Nitrospirota > Nitrospiria > Nitrospirales > Nitrospiraceae > Nitrospira_D. Next base: position 1,721 of record JBEBHO010000205.1, on the reverse strand, counting down.
TCTGATCTTCAACCTTCACCGACACTCGCCCCACAATCCGGCCGTCTTCGGTTTCGACATCCACGCGCCAGTCGCCCGGGTCGAGACGCTGTTTGAAGGTGTAGGCGCGATAGCCCCCTTCACGGCCGCCGGAGATCTTGATGGAGATTTTGTCGGCATGGGTGAATGGCTTGCTGCTGTTCGGTCGGAAATACCAATGGTGATACACGGTCGTATCCAACGCCACCGGCGCGAAGATGGCGGTGAAACAATAGATCGGCTCATTGGCGGGAAAAGGATTCTCGGAGCGTTTCCAAACTTCATACCAGTGCCGGTCGTAGGTCAGGAGAAACTGGTCGCCCTGCCGCTGCACTTCGCGATAGATGCCCCCGAACTTCATTGAAAGCGGTACGGGCGGAATCCAGTTTAGAAAGTAAAACCCCACCAGCAGGCCGATGAGCGCAAAGGCCGGAGCCGTGACTCCGACCGCTTCGCGCTTGGAGCGATCCGGATTATTGCGATAGATCAAATGGACGACGCGAAAGGTGACCACTGCGGTCAATCCTGCACCCGCCAGAAACACGGCCGCGTTCATCAGCCCGGTCATGACCGGAAGGAAGAAAGTGAAAAAGGCGAAGCAGACCAACGCATAGAGGCTGATCAACAGGCGCAGGCTGGAAAGCCGGTCGCGCAGAAACTCGTTCCCGACCAGCAGCAGAATCAACAGGGCAAAGAAAATCGCGCTGCTCGTCAAGGTCGCACTGCGCGAATAGAAAATGGCGTAGGCGCTGAACAACCCACCCAGGAGGAACTGCACCGCCATCGGGTAATAGGGCCTGGCGCGCAACACCCAGCGCGCGAAGGGCGAGAGCGCGGCCAGGTGCTCGCGATCCGGCGCCGGTTCAATCCCCAACCGACCGGTCAAGACAATGAGCACGCCCAGCAGGAGCAAATAGATCAGGAGCAACAAGTTGTCCTGTAGCCGGTCGATGCGCGTGAGCGTGAGCGTGTCGTACGAGACGCCGGAGAGAAAAAATACCGCCGGCATGAAGGGCTTGGCGAGCAGGGATTGAACTTTCGCGAGCGGGCTCATGCCAACACTGTGCGAAATCCGAATGGTTTCTTCAATGAAATTCTAGAATCGGAAGCCTGCGGTCCGCTAGACAAATGCAGGGAGCGGCGCATACGTAACCGGATGGCCAATCAATCGTTCCAGCCACGGGACCATGGCCTCTTCCTTGAGCGGGGCCCGGTTCAGCCTGGCCTCGATCTGAAACTTCCCGTTCAGCCCGACGATACCGATGATCGCCGAGGCATCTTCTCCTTCGGGCAAAACCGCCTGCGTTTGGAATTCACAGAGCGTGGCATACAGGCGGCCCTCCGGTTGAATCGCCTCCAACACTTCAGGCAGCTCATCCAACGGACAATGAACTGAGCAACGATAGGCAAAGCGGGCGCCCGGCTCAATCGCGGCGAAATCAGCTAGCGCCTCCTCGGAAAATCCCGTCAGGTAGGCCCGTACGCCAGCCGGCTCCTGCGCAAAGGTTGCCGCAAGCTTGCTGGCCGGCACCAAGAATTCAAAAGAGTCTGTCGTGTTGTACTCAAACTGGCAAGGGCCGAAGGCGTCGGGCCAGGAACAGAAAAACGGCGTTGTCGGATCGGCGGGGCGCAGAATAACCTGCTCCTTCTCGATCAACGTTTCGATGGGCAGTTCCAGGAGGGTGATAGCATCGAGAAAGGCC
>JBEBHO010000081.1:0-15211 GCA_040081095.1 Nitrospira sp. | reverse complement strand
CAAGACCAGCTGGCAAGAGCTGATTCAGCAATACCGTGTGGACCCCGCCGAGATCGATCCGCGCGTCTTTCTTGTCGCCAACGACAATTGGATGGAGTTTACCCTGCGCTATGTCGTGGATTATAAGAAGCGCCGCATCACGAAAGATCAGCTTTTCACCCGCATTCTGGAAGAAGTGGATCAGACCAACGGCCGCGTAGCCCTGGCCTCCGCCACCTTCCATCTCGTCGAAACCCCCGAGATCAAGGTTCAGTTGCTCGGACCGGCAGAAGGTCGTCAGGCTTGATCGCGTTTGGACGCAAGACAACCCATTGCCGAGGCCTGCGACGAACTGGAACGTTATGGCTTGCCCTGCTTTTTCCTGTCATGACCCTGGGCCTGGCCTTCGGCGAGGAGTCTTCCATCTCTTCGTCCGAGTGGCACTATGGCGCGACCGTTGATCTGAGCTATGCGCTCGATTTCAACTTTCCTGACAACCATCGCTGGCGCAGCAAAGGCACGACACCCAGAGTCAACGAACTGGCTCCCAATATAGTTCAAGGGTACGTCCGCAAAGATGCGTCCGAGCAATCGCGGTGGGGCATGGAACTCGGAGTGCAAGCGGGCTACGACACCAATGCGCTTGTACCGGATTTCAATCCGGGCAGAGAGAAGCCCGTGGATGGAGCCGACACCCTCCGGCATATTTCGCGGGCCAACGCCTCGTACCTGATTCCGGTTGGCAACGGCCTCACGCTCACCGGCGGGCTCTTCAACAGCTACATTGGGTACCAGTCCTTTTATTCGAAAAACAATCTGAACTACACCCGCACCTACATGGCCGACAATGCGCCCTATTTCATGTTCGGCCTGGGCGCGACCTATCCAGTCAGCGACGCATTGCAACTCGGCCTCTACGTGATCAACGGCTACAACTATCTCTCTCACCAGAACGACCAACCCAGCTATGGTACGCAGGTGAGCTGGAAACCGGCCTCACGCCTGACGGTCACGGAAAACCTGTACTACGGCCCGGATCAGTCCAATACCGCCATCGAGTTCTGGCGGTTTTTTTCTGACAGCATTGTCGAATGGAGAGACGGGCCGATCATCCTTGCCGCGGCCTACGATATCGGCACGGAGAATGCTGCCGAACTGCCTAGCCAGCCTCGGACATTCTGGACAGCGGCAGCTCTCTATGCGCACTGGAACGTCAGTGGCCCTTGGAGCGTGGCTGTCCGCCCGGAACTCTATTGGGACCGCAATGGCCGGATCTCCGGATCTGAGCAACTGCTGAAAGCCATGACCACTACGATCGAATATAAGTGGACTCACTCCTGGCAAACCGCGCTGCTACGGCTAGAGCACCGATACGATGAATCATCCGGCGTGGGTGGCGGCTTCTTCAAACACGGGGAAATCTCCCCCGGTGTGATCGGCCTGGCCCGGGAGCAGCACCTTCTGCTATTCTCGATCGTGTGGTCGTTGGACCGGTAAACAAGTGCCGCGCATTATTGCGTTTGCACACTACCCCGCTGTCTTGACCATTGCCCACTGGCACCAGACACGCTTCGGCGAAATGATTCTCATCGGAGGACAGGCATGCGCAGCGTTCCGTTACACCGATACAGAGGAACAACAACCGCCGTCCGGTTGGCTATCACCGGCGCACTCGCCATAACCGTTTCTTCCCTCGCTGGATGCGTCTCCCCCGTTGCCCTTCACCGGGCGGTGATCGAGTATGACCGGGCCGTCAGCGATATTCAGGGCGAGATGCTCTTGGTGAACATCGCTCGGGCCCGGCATTTTCAGCCGCTCCATTTCACGGCGGTGTCAAGCGTGGCGGCAACGTTCGATATTCAAGCAAGTATCGGCCTGGCTCCTGCACAAGCGGGACTGACGGAACAACTCGTCGCTCCTGTGTTGGGAGCCAGCGTCGCGGAACGACCAACCATTACCATTGTTCCGGTCGAGGGAGAGGACTTCACGAAGCGGATTCTATCGCCGACTGATGCAGTTCGCCTTGTGTTCTTGCACCAGCAGGGAGTAGAGCCGGCCTTATTACTCCGCATGATGGCCGATGAGTTGGTCCTCACGGGGGAAACGAAGGCACGTTTTTTTCACAATGATCCGCGCCGGGTCGATGAATATACGGAGTTCCGCCGACGAATACTCCATTTGTCGTCTCTGAAACCTTCCCATGCACTGTATATTGAACCTATCCCCTACGAAGAAGTCTTGCCGATCGCGCTTCCGCCGGTCTCTCGTTCCGGTGAAACCTTGCAGGCCTTAGACAAGGTCATAGCCGCGGTGGAGAAAGGCTATCAGTGGGAATCCCTTCAGAGTGGGAGTCCCCCCATGTTGGTCAGACAGGTGGTCGGCCGACCGATGATCACGAACTATGACCCGAATGACCTTTCGAACGAGGAGCGGTTGTGTTCCCACCAACAGACCGGTATCGTGCTCGTCCATCCATACATTAAACAATCGGCCGGTGTATGGCTCGAACGCCAGAATGACCCAGCCGACACCCCGCATCCCACCCGTTCCTTTGAAACCTCGCTCCCACAGCTCATAGGAGCCGAAGTCTGCTTCGATTTTTTGATAGAGCTTTGACTGATGATCCAATGCCATCGCCGTCGCGGTGAGATTCTCAACATACAATTCATGCAGCCGCATGCCGTTGAACTCCCAGGCGAACCGCCGGCTTCATTTCCGCCCATTCGATCGTGCCGCTTTTCCCGACAATCAGCCACTCGCGCATCATTTCAGCAAGCAAGTTGGTATTGCTCACGTATCCCTGATAGAGCGTCAGGTGCGTCCGCACCGACTGTTCGCTGAACCCGGGCAGTGTAAGGAGATGGTCGAATGCCTTCGCGCTGTAATCATTCATGATGCCCTCCTTCTGACCGCGACCGGTTGGACTGGGGGCAATGCAACCCCCTCGAACCGCCGTTCCACCACCGGCCAATCGATCGCCTTCATAAACGCCTGCACATACGCAGTTCGATTCATGCCAAACTCTTGCAGGTAGGCATGTTCGAACACATCCATGACGAGCAAAGGCGTTGAGCCCACGAGGAATCCGGCGTCGTGCTCGTCCATCCAAACATTGAAGAGGCGTCCAGTCGCTGAATCGCGGGTGAGAACGACCCATCCGATCCCCCGCATACCGCCAACACCCATGAACCCCCGTTCCCAGGTGCCGAACTGACTAAAGTCCTGCCAGAGTTTCTCATAGAGCGGAGATGTCTTTCGCAGAGAAACGGGCCGTTTGGCGAGATTCTCGAAATACAACTCATGGAGCCGCATGCCGTTGAACTCCCAGCCAAACCGCCGCTTCATCTCGGCATATTCCATCGTATTGGTCTTTCCGAGCTTCACCATGTTCAGGAGATGCGCCGCCAGCTGATTCGTATTTTTCACATACCCCTGGTAAAGCGTAAGATGGTTTGCCATTAACTGATCGCTGAAATCACGCAGGCCCTTCAGATGTTCGAAACGCTTCACTCGATAGATCATGAGTCGGCCTCCTTTCATATGTTAATTGCGATTGGCACAACGAATCGAATAGGGACATTTCGTCTAGCGGCTAAATAGAACGCTCGTCTATTCTGCCCCCATAGTTTGATCTCCTAGTACTCGATTAATCGTGAGTCCCTGCACCAGAATCGAGAAGACCACCACAGCATAGGTGATGGTGATCACGGCATCGCGCATAGGACCTTGCGGCAGCGACAGCGCCAGAGCCACGGAGATGCCGCCGCGGAGTCCTCCCCAGGTCAAAATCGTGATCGTGCGGGCACTAAACGCTCGCACCAGGCTGAACAATTGAATTTGCACCACGACACTGAGCCATCGTGCCGCGAGTACCAGCGGGATCGCTACTAAGCCGGCCACGAGATAGGAACGCTGAACACTCAGCACCAGCACCTCCAGTCCGATCAGCACGAACAGTACGGCGTTCAGCAATTCGTCAAGCAATTCCCAGAAATTGTCGAGATGCTCTCTCGTCGTGTCGGACATGGCCCATTGCCGGCCGTGATTCCCGATCATTAGGCCCGCCACCACCACGGCAATCGGCCCGGATGTATGGAGGAGGTCCGCGAGACCGAAGCTCCCCATCACCAAGGCTAGTGTGATCAAGATCTCGACCTGATAGCTATCGACAGACCGAAGCATACGATAGGCGACGTAGCCAAGGGCCAGCCCCAAGGCCACACCGCCGATGGCCTCTTCCGCAAACAGCACCAGTACATCACTTACACTGACCGACGCCTTGGGCAGCAGATTCAAGACCACGAGAAATATCACCACGCCGACGCCATCGTTGAACAGCGACTCTCCGACGATCTTCATTTCCAGCGCCTTCGGGAGGCGGGCCTGCCGGAGGATGCTCATGACGGCAATGGGATCAGTCGGCGAAATCAGCGCGCCGAACAGCAGGCAATAGAGAAAAGGGAGCGGAAGACCGACGAGATCGAACAGCCAATAGCCCAGCAGGCCGGTGATCAGACTGGACAGAATCGTACCCACCACGGCCAGCGTACCGATCACCCACTTGAGGTCCAACAGTTCGTCCAGCTTCACGTGCAGCGCGCCGGCAAAGAGCAGAAACCCCAGCATGCCGTGCATGAGCGCCTCGTTGAAATCGATGGCACCGATGAACCGCTGGGCCTCTGCTTCAACTCCGACTCCCAGCTTCCCCAACGCGAGCAGCGCAAGCGAAAAAACCAGCGCTACCGCCATCAGTCCGATCGTGATGGGGAACTTCAACAGCCGGTGATTCACGTAACTGAACAGCGCGGCCAGACAAATCAGAATGGTTACCGTATGAATCATCGACACCGTAGCGCTCCTATTGCACGACGAGGTTATGTCACACAGAGATCACGAGTGGCTTCCGGTTAACGGAATCGACTTCGGACGCCGCAATCCCGGCGGACTCTGAATTTACTTCCCTGGCCGCTTCACATCCCGGCTCGCGCGCCTGAGTAGCAGCACGATCAGAATCAGAAACACTACTCCTCCGATCAGCACAATCCAGTCATGGATAGTCATAATGCATCACCTTGGTGACTCGCAATCAACCAGCCGCCCGGAAACCGGCCGGCACTCGCTGGATCACTCCCATATTTAGATCATAGACAAAGACCTGCTTCGCTTGCTCCAGCTTGACCGGCAACAGGTTAGTGGCAAACGACTCGAATGTGACGTAGCGGCCGTCGGCGCTGATCGTCGGATTGACGCTGGCGTTGTCGGCCTGAATCCCGTCGTTGCCGACAGATACCCGGCTGGTTCGTTTCGTCTGCCGATCATGCACAAACACGTCGATCACGCCATTGGTGTCGCCCAACACAAGATTCGACGCGAGGGATTCGAACACGATGTAGCGGCCGTCGGCGCTGAGATGCGGAGCTTGACTGAAATTGTTGGCTTGATTGCCGTTGCTGTCCACCGACACACGAGCGGTCATGCCGGTCTTCCGATCATGGACAAAGATGTCCCGATGGCGATTCGTATCCTCGGGCGCCAAGTTCGTGGCTAAGGATTCGAACACGACGACCCGTCCGTCCGGTGTGAGCGCAGGCGAAAAGCTCCCGCCGTTCCCCTGGATACCGCTGGTGCTGATGGAGACACGCACGGTTTGCTTGGTCTCATTGTCGTAGACGAACACATCCGTCACCCCGTTGGTGTCGTTTGCCGACAGGTTCGCGGCGCGAGACTCGAAGGCCACATAGTGCCGATGACCCACGACCGGAGCCTCATCCTGTCCGATCGGACTGCCGGCATCTGTTCCTGCCTGGAGTGCGCTCCCTTTGACCGGGTGGGCTACGACGGTCTGGACAGGGTTGTCCTGACTCCCGCACCCTGCGAGGGCGAGACCGTAGGCGCACAGGACCACCGCCTTAGTCGTCATGCTTCGCTTCCTTGAGGTGAGTCATCCCCGGTCGATCGGCATGCTGGCCCTGTTCCGGTGTCCGATCTAAACGATGGATCAGGAAACGCAGGACATCTTCGATCTCCCCTTGATGCTTGATATAAAACTTCGCGCGCGACCCGGCGCGCGGGCCAACCCGCACGCCCATGGCCAACCCTTCCGTCAGTCCAAATACATCCTCATCCGTCTCGTCATCTCCGATGAAGAAGAAGCCGGGCTGGCGAAGATGCCGCATCAACGCAAGCGCCGCCGCCCCCTTGCCGCCTTTTCCCGGAGGCAAGAGATTGATCGATTGTTTCCCGATAATCAGTCGAGGTGCGGGGCTAAGCCGGCTCAGCAGGGTAAGCAGGATCGGGCGGATGCTGTCCTCCTCTTCCCGCTCCCGATAATGCAGCGTCAATGAATACCGCTTATCTTCCACATCGATCCCGAGATCCGCCAACTGAGGCGCCAGCTCCCCCTTGATCGCCGCTCTCCACCCGGCACAGATCCCATCGGCCCACAGGAGCGTCACCGCTGGCGTCAACGGACTTTCCAACCCGTGGTTGCCGATCAGATACGGAACGGCCCCGTTCACTCTCGGCGCCAAATCGCTGTGCGCCCGTCCCGAGATCACGGCACAGGGAGCGCGCTTGGCCAGCTCCACCAGCCATTCATGGATCGAGCGGGACAATTTGACCGACTCACGATCCGGAGAAATCTTGGCCAGCGTCCCGTCAAAATCGAAGGCGTAGAGTATCGGCCCGCCGGCGACGACTCTCATCGCTTCCCGTCCCTCAGGCGAGAGCAAATACATCATGCCTGTCCTCCCCTGATCGTCCGCACATCCCTGGCTTCTGTCTGACGCACGATGCGCGCCCGTTGCCGCATGCGGGCGGCATCCATCAGCATGCGGCCGGCCCAGCGATACACATTAAACTCCTGCACGATCCCGCGCATGCTGCGCATCCGCGCCCGCTGTTCGACCGGAGGCATAGTAAGCGCCAGATGCATGGCCGCCGCGCATTGGTCGATATTGTACGGGTTGATGAGCAAGGCTTCGGGCAGTTCCGTCGCGGCCCCGGTAAATTGGCTGAGGATCAGCACGCCTTGCTCGTCGTCCCGCGCGGCGACGAATTCCTTCGCGACGAGATTCATGCCGTCATGGAGACTGCTGACGATGCAGAAGTCGGCGCCTCTGTAATAGAGGCTAACCTCCTGCGGCTCGTGATGCTCGATCCGCACATGGATGGGCCGGTACCCTTCGCGGCCAAATCGCGCGTTGATACGTTCGGCCGACGCCAGCACATTGCGGCTGAGCTGCTGGTACTCCTCGATTTTCGATCGGCTGGGGGCGGCGATTTGGATAAACGAAAACCGGCCGATCCACTCCGGCTGCAATTCAAGCAATCGCTCGATGGCCAGGAATCGCTCGAGGATGCCTTTCGTGTAATCGAGCCGCTCGACGCCGACGCCGACGCGGTGCGTGTGGGACAGTGTATTCAATGTGCGAATGCGCGTCTTGCACTCGGAGACCGGCGGCCACAGCGACCGTTGCTGTTCGGGCCAGGCGATCGAAATGGGATAATGGTTCACGGCGGTGAGTTTCCCCTGATAGGAAATCGTGGAGCTGTCCCAGTCGATTCTCGTTTCGAGCGACCGGTCCACGGTTTCGATGAAGTTGCTGCCGTGGAAGCGTGTGTGAAATCCCAGAATGCTGCTCCCGAGGAGGCCTTCAAGAATTTCCTTGTACCAGGGACAGATGGCGTAGCGCTCCGGATTGGGCCAGGGGATGTGCCAGAACGTAATGATCGTGGCGTGCGGCAGATGGTCGCGCACCAGCTTCGGCACGAGTGCGAGGTGATAATCCTGGACGAGCACGACCGGATTGTCGGTCTTGGCCTCCTCGATGATCGCCAGGGCGAATCGCTCGTTAATGTCTTTGTAATGCTGCCAGTCCGAGGAGCGGAACACGGGACGGACATGCGCCAGGTGGCAGAGCGGCCAGAGGCCTTCATTGGCAAACCCGTAGTAGTACCCGCTTTCTTCTTCTGGCGACATCCAGACCCGCCTGATCTCGTACTCAGGATGGTCCGGCGGCACACGCACATGGCCCCGCGCATCGACGACTTCCCGATCGGCGGTGCCGCTGCCGTGCGCGATCCAGACACCGGAGCAGGCGCGCATCACAGGCTCCAGAGCGGTGACAACTCCGCTGGCCGGCACCTGCACCTCGAGCTGCTGGTCCTGCCAGTTGTGGATGTAGGGTTCCCGGTTGGAGACGATCAGGACTTCATCCCCCGCAAGATGGTCGTGGAGAATGGTCTTCAGCGTGGCGGGCGTCCAGCTCAACTGGCTTTCGTCCCGCATGCGTTTGTCCGCTTCGAGATCGTGGATGAGGGCGCGCAAATCCTGGGCGACCGGATGCAAGTCGGCGCCGGGTTTCGGGTCTCCGATCAATGCGACCAGGCCCTCCCCCCGTAGCATCGACCGCACGCCTGCGACCCATCCTCGCCAGCTCAGATGCGCGACCAGGACCGTCACTAGCGAGATCACTCCGCCGATGACGGCGAACAGGTAAAAGAGATACCACTTCGTATCGCTGCTCCGCCGCTCGATCCAGCTCATGTCGTGGACCAGCATCAGGCGCCCCCACACCCGGCCGTTCCCTTCGATCCCGACGGCTGCGACATGGACGGCTCCCTGGGTGAGGCGCAAGAGCGCCGTCTGTCCCGCGTTGAGCGTGCCCGGACCATTGCAGGAAATTGAGTCGGGGTAAGTCAGGGTCTTGTACGTCAGCTTCCCATCGCGGTCGCAGAAACCAACGGCGAACAACCGCTCGTCCTGAATGATCCGATTGAAATAACTCAGCAGCTTCGGCTTGGACTCCGATGCAAGAATATCGACCAGGGGACTTTCGACCATGCGGCCGATGAGCTCCGACCGGATTTCGAGATCCCGGACGAACCATTTCAGCGTCAATGTATCGACAAGGGGAATGACGGCATAAGCCAGGCCTGCCAGCACCAGAGCCAGGGGCAACAGGAATCGCAGCGACAACCGCATAGTTCACCTCTCGTTTACATCGAACCCGAAATCGCCTATGGTGGGGGCATGTATCCCTACGGCCTTGTCGGCAACTGCCAAACGTCGGCGCTGATCGGTTTGAACGGCAGCGTGGAATGGATGTGCGCCCCCCGTCCGGACAGCCCTCCCGTTTTCGGAAGGCTCCTCGACCCCGACGGCGGGCATTTCTCGATCGCCAGCCCCCTCGCGCCCTCTGCCCTCACGGCCGAGCAGCGCTATCTTCCGAATACGAATATCCTTCTGACGACCGTCACGTTGCCGAACAGGGACGCATTCCAGATCACCGATTTCTGCCCGCGGTTCGAGCAATATGGACGCATCTACCGACCGACTGCGCTCTTCAGGCTGGTCGAGCCGTTGCAAGGCACACCCGCCATACGCGCCAGCTGTCAGCCGGTGTCGGGCTGGGACAAACAGTCGGTGCTTCCTGTGCGCGGCAGCAATCACCTGCGCTACGACATTCGGGGAGAGTCGCTTCGGCTGCTCACCAACATGCCGCTCACCTACCTCTGCGAAGACACCCCGGTGGCACTGACCCAGAAATTCTATTTTGCCCTGACCTGGGGGCTTGGCATCGAAGACGATCTCATCAAGGTCACGCACGACTTTCTTGAACAAACCGCCCGCTATTGGCGCATCTGGGTGAAGAACTGTTCGGTGCCGCTGCTGCACCAACAGGAAGTCATCCGTTCGGCGCTGGCGCTCAAGCTGCACTGCTTTGAAGACACCGGCGCCATCCTGGCAGCTCTGACATCGAGCCTGCCCGAACAACCCGGCGGACAGCGCAACTGGGACTACCGGTTTTGCTGGCTGCGCGATGCCTATTTTGCGCTCACAGCATTTCATAACCTGGGCCATTTCGAAGAGATGGAAGCCTTCCTGAAATTCCTGTTGAACATCGCCCATACCCACGAACACTCCAGCGACCGGCTACGGCCGGTGTACACGCTGAGCCAAGGATTGCCGCTTCCCGAGACGGAGCATCCCAACTGGTCCGGCTACCAGAGCAGCCGACCGGTACGCAGTCACAATCAAGCCGCGGAGCATGTGCAGAACGACGCCTACGCCGAAATGATTCTGACCTTTACCCCGATCTTCTTCGACGAACGGTATGTCGATTTGCGCACGAGAGATCTGGATACCCTGCTGGCGCATCTGGCGAAGTTGTGCGTGCGCAGTATCGGCCAGCCGGACGCCGGTCTCTGGGAGATCCGCAACGGCTGGCAGGAGCACTCCTTCACGAATCTCCTGTGCTGGGCCGGACTCGAGCGACTGGAACGGATCAAACAGGCCGGGCATCTTCCCTCCGTCTCGATTGGCCTCACGGCCGGACGCATGCAGGCGGAAGACGCCTTGCTCCGTGCCGTCCGCGATGGAGCCGTTCGGAACGGCCCCACCGACCCCAGTTTCGACGCCGCGCTGGCTCAACTGCCTATCCTCGGCTATCCGAATCACCCCCTATGCGAGTCGACGGTGCTGCATATCACCCGTGAACTCTCGCTCCGGCACGGCGGCGAGGACACCGGGTTCTTCTACCGGTACGTGCGGAACGACGACTTCGGAAAGCCGGAAGGCGCATTCGTCATTTGCTCCTTCTGGATCGCCCAAGCCCTCGCCCGCCTGGGACGCGTGAACGAAGCGCGGACAATCCTCGATCGTGTCCTCATGGCCTCCAATCATGTCGGACTCTTTTCCGAACATTATATTCCCGCCACGAACACCCAATGCGGCAACTTTCCGCAAGCCTACTCCCATGTCGGTCTGATCAATGCGGCATTCGCCGTCAGTCCCCCCTGGAGCGACGTACTCTAGCCACCGGACACCCGTCTTGCTCATCCCTGCGCCTCGATCCGGACGGTCGCCGTAGGACTGATCCGCCCACGAGGGTTTTCCGGTTCAAACCACACGTTGTACTTCAGCTCTCCGACACGGCCGAAGCAGAGACTGATGGACCCGCCTGCAGGGATCGTAATCAAATCATTCACCTGACCAAACAACGTCTTGACGCCCTTCTCACATGCCAATTCGTCGAGCAGTCGCATGGTCAAGAATCCGATCCGCACAGAGGCCGACCGTGCATTGGTCCATTGGATTTCCTCTCCCAGACTCACACGCATCAGAGCAGGCGTCACCACGTCGGCAATTCGAATCTCGCGAACCAATGCCGAATCAGCGGCGGCTACACGATGTCCGCACCCAAACTGGATCATGATTAGCCCAACACACAAACCCCACAATACCCGTGTCATGCGATCGTCCTTTCATTTCATTAAACTGCCGAGACTGCCCCAAACAGTCCTGGCTCAGGCCCACGCACGCCTCTCAACAAGACCCATTCGGCTTATCAATCAATCTCGCCTGCTATCGCACGCGAACGAAAATAATAATGAACGGTCTTCCATAGGAAGATCGGAATGGAACGAGAGCGCTAGGGCAAGGTTACCGTACGGGAGGATGAAACACGGCAGAAGCCATCACGGGCACATGCATGGCTGAAAAGAAGCTCCACACTGCAACAAAGGTGACGGCCACTAGAGCCTCCGGCACCTGCGGGAGCACAGAAAACCCTTCCAGGACTGATGAACTAAGCAGATCAGCGGATCCAGCAGGGCTGAGCAAGGTCGTGGGCACACCGAGCATCTGGGCGATCACGCAGATACACAGGCAGAACACCATCAACAGAATGCCCCATGAGCGGCTCGAATTCAGCGAGGTCATCATCACGCAGAATCATACCGACTCTGATGCGGCATGACAAGCAGCGGATTAGGCAACCTCACTCGCGCCTCCCCCCCAGCCGATAAACCCTTATCATCGACGTCTTTGCCACTTAACCACTTCCATGATCACAAACGGCACGGCACCCGTCGCTCCCATCAACAGCCAGTCTTCGAGCGGCAATGACGCGATCTTGAAGATGGGCGAAACAGCAGGAACGGTGAGCACCGCGATTTGCCCAACACAAGAGAATAGAAACGCCCATAGGAGGGGTTGGTTGGTTCCGACGCCTAACTGAAAGAGCGACCAGCGGTCGCTCCGGCAGTTGAACGCATGAACCAACTGCGCGACAACCATGACGGTGAAGGCCACGGTCCTCGCCTGCTCAAGAGTTTGATGCAACTCGTATAAGCTATAGCTAAACGCTCCCAGGGCAATGGCGCTCAACATCAATCCCTCGGCCCCGATCGCGAACAGGCGGTGACGATCCAATAGCCGGGCGGTCGACAGACGAGGCCGGCGCTTCATCAGATCCGGCGCCTTGGGATCGACCGCCAAGGCCAGCGCGGGAATGCCGTCTGTCACCAGATTCATCCAGAGAATCTGGATCGGCAGCAGCGGCAATGGCAGACCCAGCAAAGCGGCAAACAGCATGACCAGCACTTCGCTCACATTGCAAGACAACAGGAAGTGAACGGTCTTGCGAATATTGTCGAAGACGCCCCGGCCCTCCTCCACCGCTGCGGCAATCGAAGCAAAGTTGTCGTCCGTCACGACCATGTCGGCGGCTTCTTTGGTCACGTCGGTACCCGCCAGGCCCATCGCCACACCGATATCCGCCGCCTTGATCGCAGGGGCATCGTTGACCCCGTCTCCCGTCATGGCCACGATCGCCCCGCGCTGCTTCCAGGCCTGAATGATGCGCAGTTTATGCTCGGCCGACACTCGGGCATAGACCGCGACATGGTCAACAACGTTCACCATCTCATCGTCAGACAGACGGTCTAGGTCTGTCCCGGCTAAGGCTCTGCCCTCGCCCTTCATCAATCCCAGTTCTGCGGCGATGGCCGCCGCCGTGTCCTTGTGATCGCCGGTGATCATCACCGTCCGAATCCCCGCATCCTGACAGAGCTGGACAGCCGCTTTCGCCTCAGGCCGGAGAGGGTCTTTCATGGCCACCAAGCCCAGAAAGACCAGATCCTGTTCCAAGGCATCGGCTCGATAGGCCTCCGGCACCCGTTCCAGTTGCCGCTGCGCAAGGCCCAGCACGCGCAACGCCGCATGAGCATAGCCGGCGTTTGCGTCCAAGATTTCCCGGCGGAGGTCCTCCGTCAGTGGCTCAATCCTGCCGCCTTGTGTCATGCGAGCCGTACAGTGCTGTAACAGAATATCCGGCGCGCCTTTGGTGAACGCCACGATTCCCTCCGGCGTCTGCCGCACAATCGTCATCCGCTTGCGCGCGGGATCAAACGGCACTTCGCCAAGAAAGCGGTGGGTTGGTTCGAGGGCTTGCATGGTAAATGCCAATTTCGCTGCCACGACGAGCAACGCGCCTTCCGTCGGATCGCCGATGACCTGCCAGGCTCCATTCTCCTGCCTCAACGTCGCGCCATTGCAGAGGACCGAGGCGGTCAGCAGCTGAAGCAGCCCAACAGGAAGTGATGGGTGATCGGTGATGAGTGATGGATGGCGAAGAGAATCTTCCGTACGGTTGACGATTGATGACTGACGGTCCGCCTCGCGAATCTCGCCGACCGGTTCATACCCTTCACCCGTAACCTCGAACACCCCATCGCCGACGAAGAGTGTCGTGACCGTCATTTCATTCTTTGTCAGCGTGCCGGTCTTGTCTGTGCAAATGACGGTGGCCGAACCGAGCGTTTCCACCGCGGGCAGCTTGCGAATCAACGCATGCCGCTTCGCCATGCGCGTGACACCCAAGGCCAGCGTGATCGTCACAACGGCAGGCAATCCTTCCGGGACTGCCGCCACCGCCAGACTCACTGACGTGAGGAACATCGCCAGGAGTGGCTCGCCTCGCCAATACCCCAAGGCAAACACGAGCGCGACGACGCCCAGCGCCAGCCAGAGGAGCGTATAGCCGAACTGTTCCAGGCGCCGCTGCAGGGGAGTTTCCGCCCGCTCGGCCGCCGACACCTGCCGGATCATCGTGGCGATCCGACCCAACTCCGTCTGGAGGCCCGTTGTCACGACCACGGCCCGGGCCTTCCCGGAAACCACCATCGTCCCCATAAAGGCCATATTGGTCCGGTCCGCCAGGGGCACCTCTGCTTGGCTCAGTACGTCGGCATGTTTTTGAACCGGAGTGGACTCTCCCGTCAGCGAGGCTTCTTCAGATTGGACATTGACGGCATAGATCAGACGCGCATCAGCCGGAACTCGGTCGCCCGCCTCAAGGAGGATCAGATCGCCGGGAACCAATTCACGCGCAGGAATAGACAGCAGCACACCGGCGCGCATGACGCGGGCCGTGGAGACCGACATTTTCTGCAACGCTGCGAGCGAGCGCTCGGCGTTGTATTCCTGGACAAATCCGAGGAGGCCGTTGAGCAAGACGATCGCCAGAATGGCCAGAGTATCGATGGCGTCCCCCATCAGACCAGAGAGGATGGCCGCGCCGATTAGCACCCAGACGATGACGCTGGTGAATTGAGCGAGCAGGAGCTTCAGAGGTGAAAGCGGTTGCGCTTCTGGCAGTTCGTTGAAACCCTCATGTTTTTGTCGGCGGCCGGCTTCATCACCGGCAAGGCCAATCTCAAGATGTGTGCGTAATTCCTTCCCGAGTAATTCCGGCGTCGCCACATGCCAGGGGAAAGACGCTGTTTGACGGTTCGGGATGACAGATGACATGGCACCTCGGTCAAGATGGAACTCGAAACCCTGTAAGAATTTAGAACCTTTTTAGCTGGCCGACGGGATCGATTGAATGCACACTACCCACCCCATCTATGGATAGCTTCATGCGGAGGCTTTACTGCCGCAGGAGACTCCTCCGAAGGCCCATTATACCCACTCCGGCGCATATTTCTTCCCCGCATCCTTTTCTGCGAACCATCGATACAACGCCGGCAAGACCACCAGCGTCAGCGCTGTGGAGCTAAACAGGCCACCGATGACGACGGTAGCGAGCGGCCGCTGAACCTCGGCGCCGATCCCTTGGGCCAGGGCGAGGGGAAGAAGCCCTAGCAGCGTGGTCATCATCGTCATCACCACCGGACGAAGCCGCAGGCTACAGCCGGTGATGATCGCCTCATCCATCTGAGTCCCTTCATTGCGCAACTGATTGATGTAGGACACCAGTACGATCCCGTTCCCCACCGCCAGGCCGAACAATTCAATAAAGCCGATCGACGCCGGCACACTCAAATATTGCCCGCTCAACCAGAGCGACACGACACCTCCGATCAACGCAAACGGAAGATTCAGGATGATCAACGTCGCGTAGCGGAGGGAGTGGAAGGCCCAGAAGAGCAGGAAGAACACGAG
>JBEBHO010000095.1:0-4114 GCA_040081095.1 Nitrospira sp. | reverse complement strand
ACGCCTTGACGACATTGATCATCACATGTTCGTAGGGATCGCCTTCATAGAATAAGGCATTGTCATTGGTGAGAAAGGCGGCGGCTTCGGAGCGGACCGTTCTGGTATAGAGCCGTTCCACTTCCTCCTCGGCCTGTTCCAGGACAGCGCTGCTCTGCTGGTAGTCGCCGGCCAACTGAAGCGTCATCCCGCGATCCATGCCGTACAACAGGCGGCTCTTCTCTCCATAAGATTTTTCAGCTTGTTGAACAATCGCGTCCGCCTGCTTGGCATCACCCACAGCCAGACTCTGCTCAATCAGCAGATAGCGATTAACGGAGGGACCGCAGGCGGTCAACAGCAGCAGGCCGGCGAGTGCACTGAATCGAAGGGATGAACGGACAGCGCGCCATGGCGCCAGAGGACTGTGGGCAACACGTGAGAAGAGAGGGCTCAACAGAGTCCTGGAGCCTAGAAAATGGTTCGCTTCTTTTCGATAACCTTCTTAATCTTCTTCTGCCCGTACCAAACCTTGGCATTGCTCTCCAGATCGATCATCTGGAGATCCACTTGATAAAACACCGCCTTCGTTCCATCCAATTCGTCGAGGATCGTCGAAATCGTCCCCTTCATCATGTAATCGGCGCCGATTTCTTTTCCGGGGGCCTTTTGCGTATCCTCACGGGAATACATCGCCTGCTCTTTGCGCTCAGTCCGCAGTTCGTCGCGCTCGCCCTTGCCGGCAACGAAGGTGACTTTCTGAGAATTCGTCAGCTCACGTTCGAGGTCGGTCACAAACGTCTGGACGCTGATATGTTCATGGCTGCTATTCAGAATCGTGCCGACCACCACAACGGGCTGGCGGTGCTTCGCTTGGGTGAAGTTGCCAAGCCAGGGGTAACTGAGAGATTCCTTCACCATGGTCTCGGCCACCATCCGCGAGTCGGTATCGTTCCAGCGCCCGCTCAGATCGGTCACCACGCCGGCATCCACACGCGTCACTTTCGTTTCATGCCCGCACCCTGCCAGGGTCAACACCGATACCGCTCCCAGCGCCAGCAATCCAGACTTCATCACCATCACACTAGTCCCTCCAGCCGAACGAGTCTCATCGAAGCAGCGATTCGAAACGGCTCACTACCGTGCCAACCGCTTGTCTTCTTCTTTCTCCAGCCGATCGAACATCTTGTCGGCATTCTTCCGGACAAAATCGCGCACCTGCGCATTGAGTTCTTTCGCTTGCTCCAAGTTATTCTTCATTTCCTCGAGGTTCAGCTTGGTAAGGACGTAAAAGGTATTGGTCTTCTCGTCTTTATATCGATCGATCGGACGCACGCCGCTCAACGTCGCCGTTGTGACCGTCTTGATCGCCCGCTCGACATTCTGCTCTTCCGTGTTTCGGGTGAAATCGCCGGCTGTCGTCGACGCGGCGTAATCTCTCATCAGATAACCCGTGTACGTTTCAAAGGTCTTGGCAATTTCAGCTCGGGCGCGATTCTCTGCCGTATCCCAAGCTAGCGGCTCGTTCCGCACACCGACCACCGCCCCTACGCCATAGAACGCCTTACTATCCTTCTCGTTGAACGCGCCGGACCCCTTTTGCACCCACTTCGGAGGGCCACCACAAGCGGCAAGTCCGACCAAGAGAACAATGGCAAGCCCGGTGCCGGCCAGTCTCGTAAAACGCGCTTGCGATGTAGCCATGCGATCCTCCTTCATAACGGGAATTGATGACGTGGAGCTTCAAACGGTTCGAAAATTCGCGTGGATTCATGCTAACATGCGACCTTATTTCAGTCAACGCAACGCGGCATGAACGGTTGACGAGACTGCGCATATTCAATTTACTCCGTGATGATTTTTAGGGGAGGCACGCACTGTGGCCGACGTTCAAATAGAAGACGGCATTATAAAGATCGCCAGCTTGGATATTCAGGATCCCAAAGCCGCCGCGGTCCTGGCAGAATATCCGCAGGTGCGCTGGGCCGAAATCACGAGACGCGCGCTAAAGATCGGATTGGGCTATCTCAAGGGTGGCGGGAAAGACTAGCGCGTTGACGGAGCATCGGCCTGGCTCACCGCCGTCCTCGCCCGGGAGTCTGTCCCGCCCAGCTCCAAATAACGCCGGAACGCCTCGACGGACTTTGCCTGATCCTTTAGATGATCGGCATAGAGCGTACCAAGCGAGAAATAAACATCCTGATACCCGGCATTGACCTTTAGCGCCTGCAAGAGCGCCTGTTCGGCCTCGGGAAAACTCCCCCGCTTTTCGTAAATCAACCCCAGCGTATAATGGGAGTCGGGATTCTGAGGTGCGTGCTTAACGGCCAACAAGCCGGCAGTGAGAGCCTCATCGAGATTGGGCAACACCTCAAGCCGCACATAACTCTTCAGCACATAGGCATCGCCGAACTCCGGGTTCAATTCGATCGAGCGATTCAGGCGCTCCAACGCATCCTCGACGCGTTTCCCTTCTTGAAGTAACGCAAACGCCTGGTCATATTGTGATCGAGCCGCTAGTTGCCGTTCAGCCGGCGTCTGGGGGCCTGCCCCGAGCACGAAGGCCGCCTTGCGCCCTTCGATGAGAATGATATCGCCATCCCCATCCAGCCGGGCGGATATCGGATGTTGCTGTCCCTGCGTGACTGCAGGGAGCTCCTTCTCAAGATACGCCCCCAACTCGGACGCCATCAGCCAACCATTCTTGTTCAGATCCGCCGCACCCTGCAACCCCGTCAAAAGCGATTTGACGAACAGACTGGCATCCCCGACACGCTTGGACACTTCCCCCTTATCCCCGGCGGTGATCACCTGCATCGCACGGCGTTCCGTGTCGTCCTCGGGCGTCAAGCGTCCTTCGAGAGACAATTGCCGAGGTGCCGTGGCTTCCCAGCCCCGGACTGCAGTGTCAAGAATGAGCAGGGTATGCTTCGCGGCCAGGCGCCGGGTAAATTCCTTGAGCTGGTCAAAGGTGATCGACTTGGCGACATTATTGATCTGCGCATCCGACGGAACCAGGTACCCGAGGTCCTTCCCCTCGGCATCTTGCGTCACGCCGGAATGCCCCACGTAGAAGAGCACCAGACGATCCATCCGCCCGACCTTGCGCGGTAACATGTCCGACAAGAGCTGCTGCAGATGGCGAAAGCTGGCATCCTTATCATAGACCTCAACCACTTCGTCGAAGCCCATCTGACGAAATGCCTGGGCCACAGTCTTGGCGTCCGCCAATGCTCCGGGAATCGATGGCGCCAGCAGATAGTGCTCGACCCCAACGACGACCGCCCACGACTTATAGTAGAGCCCCTCAGGCTTCCCTAATTGGGCGGAAGCAGACGGAACTCCGCTCAATCCAGCAAACAAAAACAGCCCGAGCCCAAGACTCATGGCACACAAGTTTTTAGTGAACATAGTTGTGATAGATCGAAGAACAATTCGCATGAGCAGCTCTTGGTGAGCCTACCCTCGGGCTGTGACGGCTGTCAAGGAATTGGCCCGGCCAACCCGTTCATTTCAAAGACTCATTCGGCAACAGGGTAAATCCCCGTACAAATGTATGGGTTGCAGGGGAAGGCCCCTTTCTCCATAATCATCATATCCGTGCCGAGACGGCTATCGACCGAGGAGGTGTGTGCGTCATGAGTGAACAGATTGAGACCTTACTGAAGGAAAGCCGAACCTACCAGCCCAGCGCCACAACCAAAGCCGCTGCCCATATTCAGGATTACGAAACCGAGTATAAGAAATCGATTGCCGATCCCGAGGCCTTTTGGAGCGGAGTCGCCAAGGAGCTCGACTGGTTTACACCCTGGACAAAAGTGCTGGAGTGGAACTACCCCTTCGCGAAATGGTTTGTCGGGGCCACTTGCAACATCTCCTATAACTGTCTTGACCGGCACGTCAAAAATGGCCGGAAGAACAAAGTAGCGGTCATCTGGGTCGGCGAGAACGATACCGAACGCGTCTTCACCTACGGGCAACTCTATCGCCAGGTCAACCGCTGCGCCAACGCCCTCAAAAAGCTGGGCCTGAAGAAGGGCGACCGCGTCACCATTTATCTCCCCAAGGTTCCTGAGCAGATCGTGGCCATGCTGGCCTGCGCGCGCATCGGGGTAATTCACAGCGTGGTCTATTC
>JBEBHO010000118.1:0-4147 GCA_040081095.1 Nitrospira sp. | reverse complement strand
CATCAACTGGTTCATAGATCCTCCTACCGCTCCCTTGTGAGTAATGTATCGCTGTGCCCCTGCTGGTTCTTTCCCTATCCCGGTCTCCACTCCGCGCACCATCAGCCCGACGAAGTCGGATTAGGCGCTACCCTGTCGAATGCTTCTGTTTCAATTGGCATCATCACACCATGTTCAGAATCTCGCCGACGATGTGCGGCAGCGGTACCACCTTGTCGGCACACCCTGCTTCCACCACAGCTTTCGGCATTCCATAGACGATGCAGGTTTTCTCATCTTGGACGATCGTTCGGCCATGTGATGTCTTGATGGCTTTCATGCCCTCGAGACCATCATGTCCCATCCCGGTCAGAATGACGCCGATGCCACGCTCTCCATACAGAGCTGCGACCGACTCCAGCATGATGTCGGCGGCCGGCGCGTGCAGATGTTTCTCATAGTTCGGGCTCAGTGCCACCACATTGGTGGTGATGGACTTCTTCTTGACTCGCAATTGCAGTCCGCCCGGCGCGATCAAGACTCGCCCGGCTTTGACCTCATCGCCATCGACCGCTTCTTTGACTTCTAGCGGACAAATTTGATTCATGCGATCGGCAAAGGGTTTGGTAAACGATTTGGGCATGTGTTGCACGATGACAATCGCCGCCGGGAAATCGGCGGGCAAATGGGGCAAGACTTCCATCAGCGCCTGCGGTCCCCCTGTGGAGCAGCCGATCGCCACGATGCGATTGCCGCGAGTGACACTGATGGAATGTGCCGACAAGGCGCCGGCTGCGGGTTTCACGATCGCGGCCATCGGACCGCTGGAACGCCGGATAGCCAGCTTGCCGGTCGCCTGGCTGGCGCCGACGATTTTGTCGATCAGTTCCCGCTGAATCTCGACGATGTTCGTAGCGACTCCGTCCAATTGCTTGGGAATAAAGTCCACCGCCCCGTATTCCAAAGCTTTCAGCGTATCGGTAGCGCCTTCGGTGGTGAGCGAACTCACCATGACGATCGGCACCGGACATTCCGCCATGATCCGGCGGACGGCCTCGATGCCGTTCATGCCGGGCATTTCGACATCCATGGTCACGACGTCGGGCTTCACGGATTTGACCTGTTGAAGCGCTTCTTCGCCGTTTCTGGCCAAGCCCGCAACCGCGATGCGGGGATCGCTGGTCAGCATCGTAGAAAGACTCTTTCTCATGAAAGTCGAGTCATCGACGATTAACACTTGAATTGTCTTTGGCATATCCGGTTCAGTCCGTCTTTCACTCAGCACAGGATGTCCGCTCGCACCAGTCACAGGATGTAACGGGTCAGCTTGCTGGCAAATTCCTTCGGGTCAAACTTTGTCACATAATCCGTCGCGCCGACTTGAGCTCCTTTTTCCTGATTGCAGCTGCCCGTCAGGGACGAGTGGAGGACGACGGGAAGATGGGCCAGTCTCGGGTCGGATCGAATCTGTTTGGTGAGGGTAAATCCATCCATGTCCGGCATTTCAATGTCACTGAGAATGAGTTGAATACGATTGACCTGCGGCAACCCTTGCTTGGCTGACTCCTCGGCCAGTTCTGTAAGGTAGTCCCAGGCTTCCTTGCCGGTGGTGGTTTGAATGTAGGCGACGCCCATCTTTTCAAGCGCTTTGCGGATTTGCGTCCTGGCGACAGAGGAGTCGTCGGCGAATAGGACGCATTTTGTCTTCAATTCAGGGCGCTCCGCCAGGCCGGCATACACCTCCTCGTCCGGGCGAGGACAGATATCGCTCAGCACTTTTTCGACGTCCAGGATCAACACCATGCGGCTATCGTCGAGCATGGTGACGGCTGTGACGGCGCCCTTATTATTTTCGCGAACCAGGGCCGGCGGCGTTTTGATTTTCGACCAGGAGGTCCGGATGATGCGATCGACCGCCGCGACGTGAAAGGCCTGCAAACTCGCATTGTATTCGGTAATAATCAGGATGCCGTTTTCCTTGCATTCGGGCTTCGTCAGATCGACATCCTGCTCGCCCAAGCCGAGCGCGCGTCTCAGCGCGATGACCGGCACCATCGTGCCCCGGATATTGGCCATGCCCAGCACGCGGCTGTCGGCCTCCGGCACTCTGGTCAGGGACGGCAATTTCATGACCTCGCGAACTTTGAACACGTTAATTCCGAAGACTTCCCCGGTGCCCAAATGGAACAAGAGCAGTTCCATCTGATTGGCTCCCGCCAGTCTCGTACGTGCATCGATTTCATTAATCAGCGTAGACATCAGCGAACTCCTTTACGACCCGCACCCGTTGTCCTAGGCCACCATGGCCGTGGCATGCCAGGCTTGGGCGTTTTCCACGAGCTCTGAAATATCCAGAATGAGCACGACTTTTCCTTCGCCGGTGATCGTGGCGCCTGAAATGCCCTTGATGCTGTCCAGATATTCCCAAATGGACTTGATGACGACTTCTTCCTGTGATCGCAATTCGTCAACAACCACACCGATCCGCCGGTCCCCGAGCGCGGCGACCACCACGTAAAAGCGGTCCCGTTCCTTGTCCGTCGGGATTTCGAATTCCTTCGCCAGCCGGAGCAGCGGCAGCACGCGATCCCGTAGATGTAAGACCTCTCGTCCATTGATGGTCTTGATCTCAGATTTGGAAATGCGCACGGCTTCGATGACCGAACTCAAGGGAATGGCGAAGGTGGCTCGTTCGACCTCGACCATGAGCGCTTGAATGATCGCGATGGTCAGGGGCAGCTTGATGGTGATGAGGCTCCCCTTGCCTTCCTCGGACTCGATTTCTACGGTTCCGTTCATCTTGCGGATATTCGTTCGGACGACATCCATGCCGACGCCGCGACCGGAGACATCCGTCACCTTTTCCGCCGTGCTGAAGCCTGGAAGGAAGATCAGGTTGACGACTTCCCGGGGTTCCATGGTCGCCAGCTCGGCCTCGCTGATCAGTCCCTTCTGCAAGGCTTTGGCTTTGATCTTGCTGAGTGCGATGCCTTTTCCATCGTCCTGAATGCGTATGACGATGCTGTTGCCTTCCTGGCTCGCGGCAATGCGCAGCAGCCCTTCGCTGGGTTTCCTGGCGGCGTGGCGTTCCGTCGGCATTTCAATGCCGTGATCGATGGCGTTGCGAACCAAGTGTACGAGCGGATCGCCGATCTCGTCGGCCCCCGATTTATCGAGTTCGGTTTCTTCTCCGTGTGTTTCCAGCCGGACCTGCTTGCCGAGTTTCGAGGAGAGGTCCCGAACCATGCGGGGCAGTTTGGCCATGACCTTCTTGATCGGCAGCATGCGGGTCTTCATGACGGCGAGTTGCAGGTCTGTCGTCACGAGATTCAATTGCGTGAGCGTTTCGCTGAGTGCGCGGACCTGAGGATCCGTTTCGTGGGTCTGCTCAAGTAACCCGCCGATTTTTATGAGGCGGTTTCTCCCGAGCACCAATTCACCGACGAGATTCATGACGGAGTCGAGCCGTCTCGTTTCCACGCGGATGGTGGCATCCTCTTCCGCCTTGGGATGCTTCTCTTGCTTTTGCAACGCCTGATCGAGCGCTTTTTCTGAGATGGCTTTCGCTTGTATGAGCAATTCTCCGAGCGGTTGCTTGGGATCCGGCTGTTTCGATTGCTCCGTCAGGGCATCGAACACCTGTTCTTTGGTTGCCAGACCTTCAGTGACGAGAATCTCTCCCAACTGGGGTGGCGGGGCTGCGGGCTGTGGAAGTTCTGGCGTGGCGGCTGTGACAGGGGCCGGCGCGACCGGGGGGGGCGATGCGGCTGCCGCCCCACTGAGTTTGCCCGCGAGAATATCGTCGAGTTTATGGGACATCGCCTCGACAGGAATGTTCACGTCAGTCCCTGATGTCCGAATCTCGGTCATGATGAGCTTGACGGTATCGACGGTTTCCAGAATGACCGTGATGATTTCCGGAACGACAGCCATCTCTCCCTGCCGGAGTTTATTCAGAATGCTTTCGGCCCGATGGGTGACATCGACGAGATGAGTGAATCCTAAAAAGCCGGCTGAGCCCTTCATGCTGTGCATGGCCCGGAAGATCTCGTTGAGGAGGTCTTTATTGTCCGGCTGTGTTTCCAACTCGACGAACTTCTGATCGAGTCCATCGATCATTTCCGTCGTTTCGGTCAGAAAGTCGTTGAGTATTTCCTGTGTTTCATCG
>JBEBHO010000215.1:0-4148 GCA_040081095.1 Nitrospira sp. | reverse complement strand
AATCTGAGTTTGTCCCGACTTAAATGCGCTCATCACGCGGTCCCGTTGCGACTGGCCCATGCCGCCATGAATGGCTTCCGCTCGATAGTCCCGTCCCGCGAGACCGGCGGTCAATTCATCCACTTCCAATCGGGTCCGGCAGAAGACGAGCGCTGATTTCGGCGCCGCCAGGTCCAGCACTCGGATCAACGCCGCCACTTTATAGGGCCGGTTTACCACATACGCGGTTTGCTGCACGCGTGGAGCCGCCCCCGCCTTGACCAATTCCTTGGCAATTTTGATCTCGACCGGATTCTTTAAATGCCGATGAGCGATAGACGCAATACGCGGCGGCATCGTGGCGGAAAACAGGGCCGTCTGCCGATCCGCCGGTGTCTGCGTGAGAATCGCCTCCAGATCGTCGGCAAACCCCATGTCCAGCATCTCGTCCGCTTCGTCCAACACCACCATCTGCACGTGCTTCAGCTGCAACGTATTCCGTCTGATATGGTCGAGCGCCCGGCCTGGCGTCGCCACCACCACATCCACACCACGCTTCAGCGCATAGAGTTGCGGCCCGATCGCCTGGCCGCCGTAGACCGCCAGCACCGAAATCTTCAGTTCTTTGCCGTATCGCTGCACCGCTTCCCCGACCTGGATCGCCAGCTCGCGCGTCGGCACCAGAATCAACGCGGCCGGGCGCTGCTTCGCGCCATGCGCCAGGCGTTGAAGCATCGGCAAGGCAAACGAGGCGGTTTTTCCGGTCCCGGTCGCCGCCTGCCCCAACAGATCGCGCCCGGCCAGCAGCGGAGGAATCGACTCCCGTTGGATGGGCGTGGGCTCTTCATACCCCAGCGTATCCAGCGTGGCCAGCAACGAGCCTTCGAGGCCGAGTGCGGCAAAGCCGGGAGAAAAGCCATGAACGGAGGGGGCAGTGGACGGCTCAGTGTGATCGGATTTCATACAGCCTAGGCGGCACCTTTCTGGTGTTAGACCGGCATGTGCTTGGGCCACAGCGACTCAAGCTCAGGAAACTTTTTTCGATAATCAGCATGACTGGCTAGAATGACCTTGATGGCTTCTTCACGCCCGTACACGCTCGTAATTTCAACTTTCGGATTCACGGAACCCGGCGCCATCTTGTACGTCAAAAAGTAATGCTGCAAGCGGTCGATCAACGCAATCGGACAGTCGCCGATATCTTTGAAATCGCCGTAGGCGGCATCATCCTTCATGACTGCGATGATCTTGTCATCCGCCTCGCCGCCATCGGCCATACTGAATCCCCCGATGGGAATCGCCGTCAGCAGAATATCGCTATGGGCCATCGTTTTTTCGGTGAGCACACAAATATCCAGCGGATCGCCGTCGCCGATCATATTTTTTCGCTTCGCCCGCTTCCCAAAGAGCCCCGCCACTTTTTCGCCGCAATAGGTTTGCGGAATGAGTCCGTAATAGACCGGGCAGAAATTGGAAAAGCGCTGCGGGCGATCCACCTTGAGAAAGCCGCTGTCTTTATCGACTTCGTACTTCACCGTATCGGTCGGCACGATTTCAATGTACGACGTGACCACATCCGGGGCCTTTTCCCCGATCGAGACTCCATGCCAGGGATGCGCCTTGAACATCAAGCCCATTAACCGCTGAATTGGATCCATACCCGAACGCCCCATCGACTCCTCCTGATCTGAATGCCAATACCCACGCGCCGGCATACGCCGAACGCAGTTGCCTCAACCGAGTACTCGAAGCTGAATGAGAGACCGTTGAACGGATCGCGCGACCGACCGGTTCCGCAGTCTTCGACATTCGCGTGCACGACCGACCCGGCACCTGACTCGCCAGCGCAACAGACCAAAGCCTGCACGCCCAAGCGGCAGCATACGTGGGCCGCGTACATGCGACAAGACGCGGAACGGTCTCTTTCGTAGAGGACAACAAACAACGGACAAGAGGATAAACGGCTAGTCGTCTTCAGGCAGTTGAATCGGTCCGGCCCATTCCCCTTTGGCCAGCGCCACTTCCTGATACCCGCCATCAGGCCACTGAAACTGTCCGACCTGGTCCACTTCCACGATAAACGGGTCGGCTTCGTGCGCCGCGCCCCGAAACCAATACCATCCAGCCACTCTCGGCTTGTCGAGAGTCCACCGATAGCCCGCCATCTCCTCGATCCTCTCGTGCTTCCCCACGCGGTCTGTTACAGTCTGCTCCACGTGAGGTCGCACCCTATCATGTCTCGGCTCCCAATAGAAGATGTCCTTTCGGACCTCTGCCACGCGCTCATTCGGTCCCCCAATGGGCTCCTGACTGCCCCACCGGGTGCCGGAAAGACCACCCGCGTGCCGTTGGCCCTGCTTGACACTCCCTGGCTCCAGGGCAAAAAAATCCTCGTGCTGGAGCCCAGGCGCCTGGCCGCCAGGGCTGCTGCCCACCGTATGGCGACCACGCTCAATGAGCGTCCCGGCGACACCATCGGCTATCGCATGCGACTCGACACGAAGGTCGGGCCCAAGACCCGCATCGAAGTTGTCACAGAGGGGATTCTGACTCGTGTGCTGCAACAGGATCCCTCCCTCAGCATCTATGGCGCGATCCTCTTCGACGAATTCCATGAACGCAGCCTTCAGGCCGACACCGGCCTGGCACTCTGCCTCGAATCGCAACGGCTCTTCCGCCCGGACCTGCGTCTGCTCGTCATGTCGGCCACGCTGGATTGCGGACCGGTCAGCCAACTCCTGGGCGACGCACCGGTCATCGCCTGCGAAGGGCGGATGTTTCCAGTCGAAACCAGGTATCTTGATGAACCCCTTACAGGTCATCTCGACACGGCCGTCACGAAAATCATCCGCCGCGCCCTCGCGCGGGACGAGGGCAGTCTGCTCGTGTTCCTGCCGGGCATGGCTGAAATCCGGCGCGTCGAACGTCAACTGCTCGATGCGCATCTGGGACCGACTATTCACATCGCCCCGCTTCACGGCGACCTGCCGCAGGACGCGCAAGATGCGGCGATTGCTCCCGCTCAACCAGGCACGAGGAAAATCGTGCTGGCGACGTCGATCGCGGAAACCAGCTTGACCATCGACGGCGTACGAGTCGTGATTGATGCGGGCCTGTTGCGCGTGCCGCGCTTCGACCCACGGTCGGGACTCACCAGGCTGGAGACGATTCGCGTGACACAAGATTCTGCCGAGCAACGGCGCGGACGCGCCGGACGACTGGAACCGGGTGTCTGCTACCGGCTCTGGACTGAACGGGAACAGGCCTCTCTCGCCGCCCGTCGGCCACCTGAGATGCTGGACGCCGACCTGACATCGCTTGTGTTGGAGCTGGCTCTGTGGGGAACCACGAACCCCTCAGAATTGTCATGGCTGACGGTGCCACCCTCCGGATCAGTAACCCAGGCTTCGGATCTCTTGATCCGATTGGGCGCACTGAATCCATCGGGCCATATCACGGCCCATGGCAGACAGATGGCCGAGCTGGCCCTGCACCCACGACTCTCCCATATGTTGCTGAAAGCCGGACCACTGGGCCTCACGGATCTGGCGTGCGACCTTGCCGCCCTGCTGGGCGAACGTGACCTGCTCAGAGGGCCCGCAGGACGACAGCAGGCCGATGTGCGCAGCAGACTCGATGTGCTCCATGGGCATCACGATCATGCCGCGGGCGCCACAGTGGATCGCGGCGTGTATCATCGCGTTACTAATACGGCGGAGATGTGGCGGCGACAGCTTGCTCGCCAATCGACCACGCCATCCACGCAGAAGAGTCGGGATCAACGGGGCGTCGGAACCCTGCTCGCCCTCGCCTATCCGGATCGGATTGCGCAACGGCAAAGCGGCAACGACGCGCGCTATGTGCTGGCCAACGGGCGCGGAGCCCTCTTCACCGCGCCTGACCCGCTGGGATCGGACCCCTATCTCGCCATTGCAGAGCTGGACGGCGGTGGGCAATGGGCCAAAATCGAGCTGGCCGCGCCGATCTCGCAGGCGGAGATTGAGACGCTCTACGCAGACCAGATCGTCGAAACAGAGGCCGTCAGCTGGGACGAGAAAACACAAGCCGTTCAGGCGCTGCGTCAACGGCGATTGGGCGGACTGATACTCTCGCAGAAAACCCTCTCTAAGCCGGACTCCACGGTGATCGTGACCGCGTTGCTCCAAGGC
>JBEBHO010000343.1:0-4152 GCA_040081095.1 Nitrospira sp. | reverse complement strand
GGTCATGCGACGAACATCATCGCCGGACTGGCGGTGGGGATGGAGGCGACGGCCTTACCAGTGGTGGTGATCGGGGGCGCGATTCTGATGAGCTACTCGATCTGCGGCGGCGCAGCTTCGGGCGGCTTGTACGGCGTGGCCGTGGCGGCGGTATCGATGTTATCGATGGCCGGGATCGTGGTGGCGATCGATGCCTTCGGTCCGATCACAGATAACGCGGGCGGTATTGCGGAGATGGCGCACCTCGGCAAAGAGGTGCGGGATATTACCGATCCATTGGATGCGGTCGGGAATACCACGAAGGCGGTGACGAAAGGCTATGCGATCGGGTCGGCTGGCCTCGCGGCCGTAGTGCTGTTTGCTGAATATGCACGTGAAGTCGCCAAAGGAGCCGGAGCCAGCACGTTCGACCTCTCCAACCCTTCGGTTTTGGTCGGACTCTTTTTGGGCGGAATGCTTCCGTTCATCTTCGGCGCCCTCTGCATGAAAGCGGTGGGAGAAGCGGCAGGTCTGGTGGTGGAAGAGGTGCGTCGGCAGTTCCGGACGATCAAAGGGATCATGGAAGGAACGGGCAAGCCGGAATACGGGACCTGCGTGGATATTGTGACGCAGGCGGCGATCAAGAAGATGATGGTGCCGGGATTGATTCCCGTCATCTCGCCGATTGTGGTCGGCGTGATCCTGGGGCCGCAGGCCTTAGGCGGCATGCTTGTCGGCAGCATCGTGACCGGTCTGTTCGTCGCCATCTCGATGACGAGCGGAGGCGGCGCTTGGGATAATGCCAAGAAGTACATTGAAGAGCAGGGCAAGAAGGGGACGGATACGCACAAGGCGGCAGTCACCGGCGATACGGTCGGCGATCCCTATAAAGATACCGCGGGTCCGGCGATCAATCCGATGATCAAGGTCATCAACATTGTGGCCTTGCTGATCGTGTCGTTGATTGTGAAATAGCGATGGGTCCGTCTCTCGTTGCTCGTGAAGCGCAGAATATTCGAATCGAGATACGCTTCACGAGTGACAAGGGGCGATTCCTTCGTTGGCTTGACGGCTGAAATAACCCTAGGGTAAGGTGATCGCAAGGGATCACGCGCCGCGCTGGTCCACGAGAGTTTCCCAGAACTACGGGAGGTGCTCGGATGGAAAAACAGGAGCGCAAGCAAGAGCCGAAACGCGAGCCCCAGTCGAAGGACGAGGTCAAGGCGAATCCGAAGGTCGTCGAGACCGGGAAGAAGCTCACAGAAGATATCGACAAGCTCGTCGACGAAATCGACGAGGTGCTCGAAAAGAACGCTGAAGAGTTCGTGAAGAACTATGTGCAAAAGGGAGGGGAATAGCGAACGTCTGGTTCGCGTTCCCCTTCTTCATTTTTCTCACTCCACAGGCCTCATTCCCCTCCCTGTCCGTCATCTGATCTAGTTCGCGCTCTCTCTCCGTCGACCGTTTTGCATGGTTTGACAAAGGGATGGTGAGCATTTACCATCCGACGGTATCCGACCTGTTGACCCTATTCGCCTGTAGCCCGTACCGAGGCATGGATGACGTCTAAGCTCTGGGTGTTTCGTGACATTGATCCCGATCGGCGGGCGGCGTTGGCCCAAGCCCTGTCGATCTCGCCTGCCACGGCCTCACTCCTTCTCGCGCGCGGCGTGACGACGCCTGATGAGGCTACAGCTTGGATGACTCCGCTCCGTGCCCACGATCCCTTTTTAATCCCTGACATCGAAGCCGCCATCGATCGATTACATTATGCCGTGCAGCATAGTGAGCGAGTCTGTTTCTATGGCGACTACGATGTCGATGGGATGTCGGCTACCAGTATCTATTATTCGTTTTTCCGCGGGCTCGGGGCCCATGCGCAGGCCTATGTCCCTCACCGTGTCCGCGAAGGCTATGGCTTGAATGAAGGCGCAGTGCGGGCATTGGCCGCCGAGGGCGTGAAACTGCTGGTCACCTCGGATTGCGGGACCACCTCGCATCATGAAATTGCGGTGGCGAATCAGCTGGGCATGGAGGTCATTGTCACCGATCACCATCAAACCGATGAGCAGATGCCCGCAGCGTTGGCGGTGATGAATCCGCACCGGCGGGAGGCGCGCTATCCGTTCCGCGGGCTTTGTTCTGGCGGGTTGGCCTACAAGGTCGCCGACGCCTATCGGCAACGCTATGGCCAGGGAACGGTGGCACTCGATTCGCTGTTGGATCTGGTGGCCTTGTCGACGATTGCCGACGTGGTGCCGTTGCAGGATGAGAACCGGGGATTTGTCCAGGAAGGGTTGCGCCAACTGTCGCGCGGGACGCGCTGCGGCATCCGCGCGCTGAAGCAGGTCGCCGGAGTCACTCGCGAGTGCACGTCTGAGACCGTGGGATTCAAGCTCGGGCCCCGGCTGAATGCGGCAGGGCGCTTGGATCACGCGATCAAAGGCGTACAGTTGTTGACGACGGAATCCGAGTCGGAGGCGATGCAGCTTGCCCAAGAGCTCGAACAACTGAATCGCCGTCGACAGGATCTCGAAGCTGAGATCATGCGGGAAGCGGTGGCGGCGCTCGGAGATGGCGAGGTGCCTCCGGCCATTGTCTTGGCGTCCCGTGGGTGGCATCTGGGCGTCGTCGGGATCGTGGCGGCGCGGTTGATGG
Source organism: Nitrospira sp. (assembly GCA_040081095.1). GTDB lineage: Bacteria > Nitrospirota > Nitrospiria > Nitrospirales > Nitrospiraceae > Nitrospira_D. The sequence goes on along the minus strand of JBEBHO010000343.1, from coordinate 1,515 downwards.
AGCGGTTCCATCGTCCGGCGATTGTCATGGCGATCAATGAGCAGGGAATCGGCAAGGGTTCGGCCAGGACGATCCCGGGGTTCGACCTCTATCAGGCCTTGGCGTCGTGCAAGGATTTGTTGGTGGCCTTCGGGGGGCATCCGAGCGCGGCGGGTATGACGATACAAGAATCTCATCTGCCGGAGTTTCAAGCGCGGTTCGCGGCGGTGGCAGGCGCCTGGTCTTCCACTGGCAACGCGACTCCTACCCTGCATCTCGACTCTGAAGTGTCGCTCTCTGACGTGAATATGCGGCTGATTCAAGAAATCGGTTCGCTGCATCCTTTCGGAGCCGGAAATCCAGAGCCAATGTTTGCCGTGAAGGGTTTGGCGATCATGGAGGCGCGTGTCGTCGGCGAGAAACATCTGAAGATGACCGTCCGGCAGGGGCGGTCGCTGCCGTTCGATAGCATCGGATTCGGTATCAAGTCGCTGGCCGAGCAAGGATTGAGGCAGAATCAGCCGGTCGATCTGGCCTTCACGCCCGAGATCAATCACTGGAACGGGTTAGATCGCATACAATTGCGCATCAAGGATATGCGCGCGACTGCTACGGAGTAACCCGTCGATGGTCTACGAAACCGTCACCGATATCGATCAGCTTCTCGACCGTGTGCGGAGCTATCAGCCTGAGGCCGATCTCAGCCTGGTGCGCAAGGCCTACGACTTTTCTGCCAAGGCTCACAAGGGACAAACACGGCGGTCCGGGGAGCCCTACGTCCAGCATCCGGTCGCCGTGGCCGGTGTGTTGACGTTGCTCAAAACGGATGTGGCGGCGGTGGTGGCGGGGTTGCTGCACGACACCTTGGAAGATACGGTGGCGACGCCGGCTGAGCTGGAACGCGAATTCGGGAAAGAGGTGGTGCATCTCGTCGACGGGGTTACGAAGATCGGCAAGATTACGTTCCGGAGCTATGAAGAGAAACAGGCCGAGAATTTCCGCAAGATGGTCCTGTCGATGGCGGACGATATCCGGGTCGTCATCATCAAGCTGGCTGACCGCCTCCACAATATGCGGACCCTTGAACATTTGGGCGAGGCGAAGCGCCTGGAGATTTCCCAGGAGACGCTGGAGATCTACGCGCCGCTGGCAAACCGGATTGGAATCGGGTGGGTGAAGAACGAGCTGGAGGATTTGTGTCTCAAGCACCTCAAACCTGATGTGTACGAGATGCTCCGGGTGCGTGTGGCGAAGCGCGATGAAGACCGGGAGCTATACATTCAGGAAGTGCGCGACCTGGTCGAGAAAGCGCTCACCGATGTCGGGTTGCAGGGGACGGTGTACGGGCGTCCGAAGCACTTGTACGGCATCTACCAGAAGATGAATAAGCAGGACATCTCCTTTGAGGAGGTCTACGACCTCACGGCCCTGCGGATTATCACTGACACGAAGATGAACTGTTACGCGTTGCTCGGGGTCATCCATTCGCTCTGGCGTCCGCTTCCAGGCCGGTTTAAGGATTACATCGCGATTCCC
>JBEBHO010000063.1:0-15568 GCA_040081095.1 Nitrospira sp. | reverse complement strand
TCTTGTTTTTTCTGGAGTGTCGCCGACGCAGCCCGCCGGTGGCCCATCGCGCTGGCGACATTGCGGTCGAGCAGCGCGGAAGTCATCTCGATGGCATGACTTGGGACGACGCGGGAGTAGAGACTGTTGAACCAACAAGATTGCAGATTGTTCCATGGGCCATCTTCGACCACTTCATGATCGTGGATGCAATAGCGTTTCGCCAGCTGAAACGTGCCGTCGGTAAGCTGGTACATGCCCACCGCGCTTGAGGCCGGTTGGTACCACTCCAGGGGATTCCATGAAGCCCGCCATCGCCAGTAGGTTCGCGCCACAGGGTTGCCTGCGCCCTCCGATTGAGCCAGCGCGGCCAGCAGCTCGGGTGTGATTATAGCGGTTGAATGTTCACGGAAAAGCGAGCCATATTCCTGCCAGGTCTTCGCCGGGCTCTTATCGAGGGCATTGTCTAAGGGAAACAAGACTTCGGTCGGTTTGTTGAACGCGTGGTAGATCCAATTCACGGCGAGCCAGAAGACGAGCAGTAGCGCCACGCTGACTACGATGCGCACCGCGGGCGTGGTTTTCCCCAACGCCCGGAAGAACATCCGGCACTCGCGCCAGCGGTAGCGTACGAAGCGGCGCGGTGTGGCAAACCGAAAGCGCCGGCGCGCGCGCCCTCTTCTGCGGCGAGGCGATCTGGCGTTCCGGCGATGGGAGCGGGGAGGCATGCCTGTACTATAACTGAAAATGACAGACTGTCTCTCCATTCTGTATCAGGAGCGGTTCTGGTGCGCGTTTCGATGTGTGGTCGCATTTGGTCGGGGCCTGCGTCGGTGTCAGCGGATCGGCGGCTGTTCAACTCTGACTGATCTGGCCTGCAAGCTGGTGGAGAGTGCCGTCCAGTCGTTCTCTATGAGGAGAGGCGAGCGACGGGAACTCGATTCCAATTCCATGGGCCCCGGCCCAGCGGATGGTGGCGCGCTGGATCAGAATGGGAACGGGTTCGTTATCGAGGTAGAGGAGTAGATCCACTCGTGTTCCTGCAACGACCTGTGCTGAGCTTTCGAGCCGGCAGCCTTTGCGTGAGAGATCCAACGAGTTTGTAATCGTATGGGGATGGTTCTGATAGACCAGCGTGCCGGAAAATGACGTGCGGTAGCGGGGATGTTGTCGTAAGACCATGGAATGGCTCGCTCCCGGATTGTGGCAGGTGTGGCGTGAGTGCTTTACGAGGGCTGTGCAGATGCGGTGCCAGTGAGCAGGGGCGGCGATCCCGCATTTATCGGGGTTTGTGAGAGGGGCAGGTGGAAGCCTCGGGGTGACTTGTCCGTTGCTGTACCCGAGTGAAGGCAATCAGCAACGCTGCGGAAGAGAGTATAGACTGTTTCCCTGTGCCGATTGCTCATCTTGTTCATCTTTGCATGACATTGACCAGGTGCAGGTTCCCTTCTATACTTTCCCTCATGTATCGGATGAAACCTACTCGTGTGGCGATGATCGGCTGGCTCGCGGTCTTGCTCTGTATAGGCAGTACTGTCGATCGGGTCATAGATCTGGTGTTCGAAGAGCCTGAGGCGACCGCCGAGACGGATGTATCAGCTGACGCGCCCGATAATGCCGCCGAACATCTGTTGATGCCGTCCCCGCGTGCGGCCGCACCCACCTCGGCTGGCGTTCCGGTGGTTCACTTCACCGACTTTGATATGAGCGCAGTCGCAGTCCTTGTGATGGATGCCACTGCGTCGAGAGCAGCTCCGTCACATCACCCTCCACCCCGCAGTCGCTCCCTTTCCTTCTCCATCCCTCTTCGCATTTGATCGCATCCGGCGCTTCCATGTCCTGCGCTCGTTCGCGTGAGCGGCGAGCATTCTATTGTGTTCAGGAGGCCTGTGATGCGGTACTTCTTCATCGTTTGGCATGGTTCAGGTTGTGTCGCTCGGTTCATTCCGGCGTTGTTTCTGGCACTTCTGTGTGTCGGCATGGGAACCGTCCCTTGTACGTTGGCTGCGACCGGCATCGTGGACGGCGAAGCCGTCTTTCTTGATACGGTCCAGACCCGGGGGCTGGTCCACACCAAACCTGAAACGATCCTGCGGTTGCTACCACGGCCGTTACCCGACGAATTCACCAGGGCCGAGATCGATGAATTTGAGCGGCGGGTACGGAACCTCAGTTTGTTCGATCAGGTGGAGGTGACCCGTGAAGGCCAGGGGGTGACGGTGACGGCTCAGGAGAAAATCACGCTGGCGCCGATTCTCAACTTCACCAGCGGGACGAGCGTCAAGGATTTCAATGCCACGGTCGGTGCCGTGGAATACAACCTGTGGGGCACAGGAACGCAGCTCGGCGGGCAGTTCAACTATAGCCAACGGGGACCGAACGTCGATCTGTGGTTGGCCCAACATGCGTTCGAACCGGGACGCTGGGCCAAAGAGATCAAGGGCTCATACAGTTCCAACGGTGTCCGGTTTGCCGATTCGACAACATCGTGGACGCGCAACCGCTTCGGCGGCGAGTTCGAACTGAAGGGCCCGTATAGCTACGGCTCTCCATTGCGGTATGAAGTGGTCATGAAGGTCTACCGCGAATTGGTTCAGGATGAGAAAGGATCGTCACGCCCGCCCGAGGGGTATTATGTCGGACTGATACCCGAGCTGACGTGGGACCGGTATCACTGGCACGATCTTGTACCGAGCGGCTACCGTATCGCACTGGAGTTACGGCCAGGATTTTTCTTCGGTGCCAATCAGCAGCGTCATGAGGCAAAGGTGCGTTATCTGCACGGGATTCCACTGGGATCCACCACTGTCGTGATGATCAACGGCGTGGCCGAGGCCGTGAACAACAGTGGCAACGCCAACCACAGCCTGCTGCTCGGGAGCATCACCGGGGTGCGGGGCCTGTCCGACAATCTCTATCGCAACCGCGCGCAGGCCTATACGAATCTCGAACTGCGCCATGCCGTGGCTGTCGCTCCGCGTTGGGCTGTGCAGGGCGTGCTATTCTCGGATTTCGGGGCGTTCCAATCGTTCACAGAAACCGGGAGCTTGCGCAGCTGGCAGGGCACTGTGAATATAGGCGCGGGTATCCGCGTCGTGCCGACGTTTCTGTCCAACACGCTCTTGCGGGTCGATGCGGCCCATCTCTTTTTGCCGGTGCAGGACTGGCTCGTGCAGGTCGGCATTACGCAGTACTTCTAATCGGACGACACAAGGTAGCGCTCAGTATGTATTGCCGGACTGATCGAGGCACATTGATCAAGCTCAGATGAGTTGGCGGGGTGTTGTTGGCGGAATTATATGGGAGGCAGCAAGGGGGAAACGGCAGCGGGCTGATCCTTTCGGACCAGCCCGCTCAGAGTCCTAAACGGGAATGGTAGAGAGGGGAGAGGTTACTGAATGGAATTGGCAAAGCCGCCCTGAGTCAGCTCTGCGCGAATCTTATCCCCCACTCTTTTTTCTCCGCTGATCTTCTTGGTGTCTTTGCCGACAAAGACGCGCACTTCGTTGCTGTTGGCTCCCCCGCCGATCGCATTGTAGGCCGGACCCTCGACCACGTAGATATTGCCTTCAATCTTGCTGACTTTCCCATCGATGGTCGTAAAGGCTGGGCCTGGCTTGGTGTCTAATTCCACTGGTTTGGAGGTAGAGGTCGGGGCAAATTCGGCTTCCGCCAATGCGAGGCTGGCGGTGAAGCAGCCAGCCATTCCCAGCGTCAAGGCAACGGTCACCATGTGTTTCATTGCGTTCGTCTTCATGTGGTGGTCTCCCAGGATGACAGCCGGGTGAAGAATGCGAGAGACCCCTCTGTCTCTCAGCGATCCCAGCCTCAATACTCTGATGTTCAGCAAGCTTTATGCCGGAGGCATCGATGAGGGAGAGCTTTCAGATTTTGATGTATTGGATACCGTTTGAGCCGCGGGTCGGCTAGGTAGCTCCACGCAGCCAGACAAAACGTTGTCAGGCTGTGCAATTCTGCGCGGGCGGGTGGAGAAGGCCGGTGGCGGCCGAGGTGCAGTGAAGCTCACTCCATCCTCGGCCAGACAGGGGTGTCTCAAAGCCCTGGCCTAAATGATTGATAGGCAGAAACTTACTTCGGTAACTTAGGCATCTGGAACTTGATCGACTCTCCCGTCAACGCGTTGAGAAAGGCCACGAGATCAGTCTTTTCTTCAGGCGTCAGGTTAAGCGGCTTGATGAGCGCGCTCAGATTCTGGTTGGCCCCGCCTCCCTCATTCAGAAAGCCGACAACTTCTTCGAGCGTGTTGAATGCGCCATCGTGCATGTACGGAGCGGTCTCCGTGATGCTCCGCAACGTCGGTGTTTTGAAGGCGCCCCGGTCTTTGTCGGCTCTCGTTACGGCATACCGACCCAGATCTTCTTTGAGCGGTCCGACTTGCGGCACGCCAAGATTGTGAAACTGGTTGTCGGTGAAGTTGGCGCCATTGTGGCAGAGGATGCAGCGGGCCTTTCCTTTGAAGAGCCCCAGGCCTCTCACGGCGGCGTCACCCATGGCGTTCGGGTCTCCCAGCACGTATTTGTCGAAGGCGGAATTCGTCGAAATGACCGTCCGTTCATAGGCGGCAATGGCATTGGCCAGGTCCTGGAGATTGACGTCCGCTCCGAACACGGCACGGAACTGCTGCTGATAGCCTTTGACCTTGCGGAGCTTGTGCACGACGTTCTCGTGCGTCTCACCCATCTCGATTGGATTATGGATTGGGCCGATGGCCTGTTCTTCCAGCGAGCGGGCGCGTCCGTCCCAGAACTGAAGGTGATTGAAGGCGGTGTTGTACACCGTGGGTGACTGGCGTCCGCCGACACCCCCGCCGATTCCGATGGAGGTTTGCCGGGGGTCGGCGAATCCGGTTCCTGGGTTGTGGCAGAAGGCGCAGGAGATGGCGCCGTTCTTGGAGAGGCGTCCGTCGAAGTAGAGCTGTTTGCCCAGATCGATCTTGGCCGTGTAATTCAGATTTCCAGCTGGCGTCGGGATCGAGGCTGGCAGCGGGCCGATGTCCGGGACGGTGATGCCGTCGACGGTGACGGTTCCGTGCGGTGCATGGCCTGATGGAGAAGCTTGAGCCACAGGGAGGAGTGGGATAAACAAGGGTGCGCAGAGGATTCCCAGACATCCCACGAAACTCAGCAATATCCGCTTGTGCTGCATGATGGTTTCCTCCATGAAGATGAGCTGATGGATCGTAGAATAGCATAGTTGTGCGAGGTTCAGGAGCGGGGTAAATGGATCAACGGGGCGTGCCGTGGCGAGTCGAACGCAGGGGGTGCGTTACGACCTGTTGTGCCATGCATCTATCGTGGGCGCGTGTGCCGATACCTGGTCGCAATCATGAGCGAGTCCTGTCTTGGGGAAGGCGATGCATCCTTTTGATGGACTCCCGGCGACAGGTTTGTTACGACTGTCAGTAGCGTGGTTTATGGAAGAGGTTGTCTGTGTCTATGATTCACGGTTTGTCCTTGACGCACCTTCGTGGGGATCTCGCTGGCGGTGTGGTTGCGGCGGTGGTCGCATTGCCGCTGGCGCTCGCGTTTGGAGTGGCCTCTGGCGCCGGGGCGATTGCGGGCCTCTACGGGGCGATTTTCGTCGGACTCTTTGCCGCGCTGTTCGGGGGCACGCCTGCACAGGTGTCGGGTCCCACCGGCCCGATGACTGTCGTGATGGCCGGACTCATTGCGCAGTTCGGTCAGGAGCCGGCGCTGGCCTTTTCGGCCGTAATGTTAGGGGGGGGACTTCAGATTCTGTTGGGACTGAGTGGCGTTGGGCGATACATCACTCTGATGCCCTACCCCGTGATCTCCGGTTTCATGAGCGGGATCGGGGCGATCATCATCATTCTCCAAGCTGCCCCCCTCGTCGGCCATGCGGCCCAGTCGGGGAGCGTGCTTGCGACGCTCGCCATGCTGCCGGCCTTTCTCACGCATCCAATTCTCGATGCGCTGGTGTTGGGGGTCGTGTCGCTGGTGATTGTCTATGGCACGCCAGAGCATGTGGGCAAGCTCATCCCGCCGCCGTTGCTTGCGTTGGTCGCCGGTACGGTGCTGGGGGTGTTCGTATTTTCTGGCGCGCCGGTGATCGGCGCGATTCCGACGATGTTCCCCACGCCGGTGTTCCCCACGCTGCATCTTGATGCCGTGAAGATTGTGATCGGGCAGGCGATTGTGCTGGCCGTGCTGGGCAGCATCGACAGCCTGCTTACGTCGCTGGTCTGCGACAACATGACGCGGACGCACCATGACTCGAATCGCGAGTTGATCGGGCAGGGGATCGGCAATGCGGTGGCCGGTCTGTTTGGCGGATTGCCCGGTGCCGGGGCCACCATGCGCTCCGTGATCAATATCCGTACTGGCGGGAGAACACCCATTTCTGGCGCGCTCCATGCGCTGCTGTTGCTGGCGGTCGTGCTCGGCTTGGGGCCACTGGCGGAGCGGATTCCGTTGGCCGTGCTCGCGGGGATTCTGGTGAAGGTGGGGGTCGATATTATCGACTGGCGTCTTCTCAGGCATGTGGCGCAGGCGCCTCGTGCGGACGTGATGATCATGGCCGTCGTGTGCGCGATGACGGTGCTGGCCGACCTCATCATGGCGGTCGCCGTCGGTCTGGTGTTGGCGAGCGTGTTGTTCGTAAAGCGGATGGCGGACCTCGAATTGATGAATCTGCGGATTATCACGGCGCAGACGCCGGAGTCCCCGCTCACCAGTGAAGAGGCGGAGGTGTTGGGGGCTCAGGAAGGCCGGATCATTCTTGTGCACATTGATGGCCCGATGAGCTTCGGGTCGGCCAAAGACATGGTGCGTCGTCTTGAAGGCGTCTCGCGATGGAGCAGCTTTTCGGTCGTCGTGCTGGATCTGTCTTCCGTACCGGCTATCGATGGGACCGCCGCCCTCGCGGTTGAAGACATGATTCAGATGGCTGCAGCTCATCGTCAACATCTCCTTCTCGTCGGAATGCAACCGGCTGTGACCAAGGTTCTGGCAGGGCTAGAGGTGTTGCGATTAGTGCCATCGGATCATCACCATGCCACCAGACTCGATGCGCTCCGTCATGCGGCCCGTCTTGCGGCAGCATCTGTCTCTCGATAAACAGGGCGTTTGATCCTCGCGGGCTTGTCGTCAGCGTGCAAGTCTGTGCGGCATCGCTCTGCTGACTCCGTGCCGTTCCTTCCTTGACGCCTTCTTTGCCACAGCGTAGGGTCCGTTCAGATCACTGCGAGGAACGACGGTCTTCATTTCGAGTCGGGAGGACTGTATGGCTGCGACGATCTCCGAGATTGCGACAAAGATTGCGGAGCTTGAGGGGCAGTTGGAGCGGGCGCTGGCGGAGGAAGTGGATGCGAAACGCCGTGAGTTTCTCTATGTGATCGAAAAAGGAAGAGTCGCGTTCGAATCTGAATCGCGTGCTTTCCATCGGACGATTCGTCAAGGTGTGCTGTCATTTCTGTGGGAGGCACCACTCAAGAGCCTGTTGGTTGCTCCAATGACCTATTCATTGATTGTACCGCTCATGATCCTCGATGCCTGGGTGTGGCTGTATCAGGCTGTGTGCTTTCCAGTCTATGGGATTGCGAAGGTCGATCGCTCTCGATACATCCTGCTGGACCGGGGCAAACTCCACTATTTGAATGTGATCGAGCGGGTGAATTGCGATTACTGCGGATATGCGAACGGGGTGATCGCCTATGCGCGCGAAGTCGCTGCTCGCACAGAGCAGTACTTTTGTCCCATCAAGCATGCCCGCCGTTGTTCCGGCACTCATGCCCGCTATCCTGAGTTCTTGGATTTCGGCGACGCGCGCGCCTACCGCAAGGATCTGGCCAAGCTTCGTGCTGCGCTCAAGCCTTGAGTTGCAGGGTGTCCGCGTAATTGGACTCGCTGATCGCGCCAGGTTAATGGGATGAGAGTACGTGTGCGCCGTAATCTTCCTGAGGTGCCAAGAGCCTATCCGGTGTTGTTTCTATCGGTGGCGCTCCGTTGGTCGTGATTCGATCTTCTTCCTTGCCATTACTGCTTGCCGACCGTTGCACCGCACGGTGCCTACGGAATCGATGCTGTCGATGCGAGAGGTGGGGGGCAACTGCGGCATGCGAGACACAGATTTGCCTGAATTGTACAAAGCTGCTGTGCCGATCGGTCGAATGGCAGCGTCGTGATGCCATTCCTTCGAGTGCATATCTACTGAACTGGCCCGTCTTTCCTGTTGCTTCAGGATCTCCTGATGACCAAAGTCATTGCAGGGAGACCGTGGCATCTCCCTTGCAATCTTGAGTCGCCGACAGTCCGTCCAGGCAACGGTTGCCTAGGCGGGTAATGCATCGGTGCCCAATTCATTGGAAGGGAGATTGAGGTCGTATATGGTGACGTTAATTGGAATTGTAACGATGAGTTCGTTGGTGTGGGTTCTGACGTCCTGCCTGGGAAGAGAAAGTGATGCCGAGAGGCGTCGCACGAGCATGTCTTCCGTAAAACATTTCTCGCCGAGCCTCACCGTGAACCGTGAGAGTCTGAAGCTGGCAGCCTAGCCCCTCGTTTCCCCCAAAGAGCAGTAGTTGAATCTGGATGTGGCGAGCCGCATCCAGATCAAGGGCCTCTCTTCCATTAGCCGAATAGGTCTCCGCAGATTGAGTTGCGGCGATATTCCCGGGCCTCAGCTATTTTGAGCAGGGATTCATTCGTCAGTACGTCAGTTCGGGGATATCATCCATGCGCAACGCTCGTCGAACTCCGTCAGCGGATCTCGCAGATGGTTGGGCTAAGGGTGCTTCCAAGCAAGGGAGCGTGGCAGGCTCAAATTGCTCACGCCGTAGCTCGTTTCCGGTTCTGCTTCGATAGACGAGCTCGTCGGTCTCGAGATCGTATTCAGGGATCTCCGGGTTTTCCCATCGGTGCTCAAAGTAATGCGTGTAGAGCGTGTAGAGGCCATGGGTGTTTCGATTGTGTTGCAGGACGTACTCCGGCATGGCCTCGATGGCGAGATCCGCATGGTAATGCTGGAGCCAGAGGTAATCCCCCAAAATCACCATTTTCACTAAGGGCGAGTCCGCATACAGCTTAAGCTTCACGGCTTTCCCCATGGCCTTGAGGCGCTTGAGCAGCGCGATACTTTGGCGCACTTCTTCACGGAATCCGTCCAGCGTAAAGTCAGGATGGCCGATGGCTTCGATACGCGCGCCGGTGTCCTGGCTGTGGGGATTGACCAAGAGGATTTGTGCGCCCAGGCATTTATCAAGCACCGACGAGAGGTCGCCCACTTGGTCGACCAGCGTGTTGTATCCGCTTGATCCGATGACCTTGATGGTGCGGCCGGCTCCTTGGTCTTCCTTCAATTGCTTGATGCGTCGCTCGGCGCTTCGCGCACGGCGCGGAAAGAACGACACGAGACCGGCTCCGGTCGCGTACGCGGCCAGGGCTCGGTCGCGAAGGCTGCGATGGAGAAAGTTCAGTCCCGCGATCAAGAGCACCGCAACCGTCATTTCTATGGCGATCAACGAGAGCTTGTTGTGCTCGATTTGCGACCAGAAGGACAGGAAGTGCCTGGCTCCCGCCGGGAGCAAGAGGGCAATGCCTCCGCTCAGGGCCACGATGGTAATGTGATAGGCGCTTCCTGCGGCATTGCGGAGGAGCGCGCGAAACGTTGACGAGAATTCATGAAACACTACTACACCTCTTGAAAATGTGACAACGAACCCACGACTCTGTCGGGCTGGTCTAGCGAGCGATGGGTGTTCAAGCCAACGGGGGAATGCTCAGCAGATGCAGGACGGTCTTGTGCGGGCAAATAAAAATCGCGTCAGACTTCAATGCTTCAGGGGATACAGCGGCCCCCAATTCATGAGGTCTCACGCGATCACGAGTCACCCTAACAGGATGGTGGTGGTAACGCAAGGTGTTCGCGATAAGTGCCATGCCGTCGTGGCTGAAGTGCGTGCGGGCGGCCGAGTGTGTAGGCCGCATTCGAGCCTGGGCAACAGGTTCCGTGCGGGGCGACGCCGGATGACGTGGTGTCAGTTGCGGGAGCCCTGTTGTGGCGCCGTCGATTTCATCAGGCTGTCGGCTTGAGGAGGCAGGAAGCCTTGGTATCCCCGGTGTCGTTCCGTCAGTTCCAGAACCGAGAAAGGATGGCCATCAACCACTTCGGGTGAAGAGAAAATCTGCCGGAGTGAGCCACCGTGCGCGCCGACGATGTTTCCGGCGAATACAATGCCTGTCTTCTTGAGCTGTCGGACGGCGTTCTCGATATCCTCCACTCGCACGGCCACATGGTGAAAGACCTGGTCGCCAAAGTGATGCACCCATCCTGGGATAATGCTGGTGCGTCCGCGGTCGCCCGCATAGGCTTGATCCACAAAGAGCGCAGGGTAGCCGGACTTGCGATAGACCTTGGCGTACCAGTCGTCGTATTCAAGCGTTTCGTCATAGGCATAGCCGAGAGCGATGAATGGCTCGGCCCGGCGGTCGATATCAAGCGTCCGCAGGGTGACGTGATCGATCACGGGCGTGAGGCCGACTCCCGCCTCGTTCAGCATTGCGTGCAACGTTTTCGCAGCCTGGTTGTGCTGAACAAATTCCTCCACCATGTGGGCCATGAGTTCGTCGAGTTCGCGATTCTGATCCATGATGGCCTCCATTCTCCCTACCGCGCGATTGCCGGGTTATGAGCCGAAGGTAATGCCCTGTGCGAGCGGCAGATCTGTACCCCAATTCACCGTATTCGTCTGCCGGCGCATGTAAGCTTTCCAGGCGTCGGAGCCGGCTTCCCGGCCTCCGCCAGTGTCTTTTTCGCCGCCGAAGGCGCCGCCGATTTCCGCGCCGGACGTGCCGATGTTGATGTTGGCAATGCCGCAATCGCTTCCGATGACCGACAGAAACCGCTCGCTGTGCTGAAGCGTGGTGGTGAACAGGGCCGACGAGAGTCCCTGTGGCACATCGTTCTGCAGCCGGATGGCTTCGTCGATGGTGCGGAACGTCATGACGTAGAGAATCGGCGCAAAGGTCTCGCGCTGCACGATAGGCCACTGGTTCTGTGCGCGTACGATCGTCGGTTCAACGAAGTGGCCGGGCCGATTCAGCACCTGTCCGCCATAGAGAATCTTGCCGCCTGCGTTGTTGGTTTCTTCCAGCGCAGCCCGGTAGGTCTCGACGGCGGCGAGGTCGATGAGTGGCCCCATCAGGACTCCTGGCTCCAGCGGATTGCCGATCTGAATATGGCCGTAGGCCCTTACCAGCTTACCGGTCAGCTCTTCGTAGCGCGACTCATGCACGAAGAGCCGCCTGGTCGTTGTGCAGCGCTGGCCGGCGGTGCCGATAGCTCCGAAGAGAACGGCTCGCACCGCCAGATCGAGATCGGCGGTCTCATCCACAATGATGGCGTTGTTGCCGCCGAGTTCCAGGAGCGCTCGTCCGAGTCGTTGGCCGAGCATTGACGCGACCTGGCGCCCGACCGGGACCGATCCGGTAAAGGAGATGAGGGGCAACCGCGCGTCTTGCACCATGGCCTCTGCCAGGGACGACTGATCCGTCACAAAGAGGGAGAAGATGCCCGGATAGCCTTCCTGCTCCATGACATCGTTGCAGATCTTCTGCACGGCAATGGCGCAGAGCGGCGCTTTCGGCGAGGGTTTCCAGGTCACCGTGTCTCCGGCAATCGCAGCGAGGAACGCATTCCAGGCCCAGACGGCGACTGGAAAATTAAAGGCGGTGATGACGCCGATCGGTCCCAGCGGATGCCACTGCTCGAACATGCGGTGCTGCGGCCGTTCGGACTGCAGCGTGGCCCCGTACAGCATGCGCGATTGACCGACAGCGAAGTCGGCCATGTCGATCATCTCCTGGACTTCACCGTCGCCCTCGGCTTTGATCTTCCCGACTTCTGCGGAGATCAATGTGCCGAGTTGATCCTGCTTCTCTCGCAACGCCTGTCCGATGAGCCTGACCAGTTCGCCGCGTTTCGGCGCCGGTACCGTCCGCCAGCGCTCGAAGGCGCGCTGAGATGTGGTCACAATGTGTTGGTACTCCTCTGCACGACAGGGATGGACTGCGGCGATGACATCGGCCGTTGCAGGATTATAGGAATAGAGCAGCGGACCGGTCCCCCCGGGAGACCACCAGCCGCTGCCGGTGCTTCCGCCAGGATTGACGGCCTGGATGCCCAGATCTCTGAGAGCCATCTGAATCCTGCTCATTTGAAGCAAGCTCCAAAGTCGTTGGCCAAGAACTCTTTCAACGGGATGGATTCCTGCGTGACAAACCCTCTATAGCGCCCTGGGTTCGCCAGGATAAGATCCAGGACGCAGCAGAGGCTTGAGGCGGTTGTGACTTGAATGGCCGACCACAACTTGCCTTTGATGCATTGCGGATAGATCTTCTTGACGTAGTTCTCTTCGAAGAGCGCGCCCTCTTTCGTTCCTGTCACCGAGGCATACAGCAGGACGACGTCCTGTACGGTCTGCGGGATGGCATGTTCCAGCACCCGCTTGAGCGTGTCGCGATCTTCATTCAGTTTCAGATCCTTCATGAGGAGGTGGATCTTTTCGCAATGGCCCGGATAGCGGAGCGTCTTGTAATTCATGGTCTTGACCTGGCCCTCATAGGTATCGGCGAGGGTGCCTAATCCTCCGGACGTGTTGAACGCTTCATAGAGCAGGCCGTCCAACTCGATCGTTTCATAGCCTTCCAGGGGCTGAAGAGGGACCTTCTCGCCTTCTTCGATGCCGTAACAGAGATTGCCGTATTCGTTGATGAGCCCATCGGTGGACCAGGTCAGGGAGTACTTCAACGCATTGCTGGGATGGACCGGCAGGGCGCCCACGCGCATTTTCACGGTATCCAGCGTCTCAAAGTGCGTCATGAGGTCGTGAGTCACAATGCTGATGAAGCCGGGAGCCAGTCCGCATTGCGGGACAAACGCGTGGGGGGCCCCCGCGCTCAAGACGCGGATCTGGTTGGTGACTTCCACATCTTCCGTGAGGTCGAAATAGTGCAGGCCATGCGTAAGCGCGAGTCCGGCGACGGTCGGATTGCAGTAATAGGGCAGACTGGAAATGACGGCATCAACTGGGTGGGCCGTGAGATAGGCGCTGACCGTATCGGGATGTCGGACATCAAGAATGCAGGGAGTGATGCGGGAGAGCCCAAGGCCTTCGACAAGCGGCTTGGATCCATCAAGCGAAATGTCGCCGAGGTAGATGTCGTAGGTGCCGCGCTCAGCTAATAGGCAGGCGGCTAACGACCCGATCTTTCCTGCTCCGAGGACCAGGACTCGATACATGGGGTGCCTCGCATGTTCTTAGTATACTCCTCCCTCTCCAATTCACCACCACCGCGGGAAGGGGGGGAAGGGGTAAGAAGTCCTGCCTCCTGTTCTTGACATCGGGACGCCTGGCCGAGTAACTTTGCGCGTTTTTTTCTGAGATGATCATGGCTATCAGGCAAGGATGTATTCATGGATTCATTCTCACTCAAGTCTTCCTCTCAGGCTGCCGCGTTGCCCCGTTCTTCGGACGAGAATCCCACCTGGCTCACTCTTGACCTTCGATTTGTCATTGCGACGATCATAGTGTTCAGCGCGGTCGTGGCGACGACGATACGATTTAGCCATGAGGTCTTCGATCCGCTCGCCGATGCGCTAAAGATCCAGGGATGGGCCGCCATTATTGCGCGGCCCAGTCTCCTCTGGTTCACGATGGGCATGCTGCTCATCGTCATTCGGACGTTGCTCTGGGTGCGGTATCGCCCGGTTGCCGCGGTGTCTGCCGATGAGGCGCCTCGCCTGTCGATCATCATTCCGGCCTACAATGAAGGGGCGATGGTCAGGAGGGCTGTGGACGCCTGTGCGCGGGCCGAGTATCCACGAGAGCGTGTGGAGATTATCGTCATCGACGACGGCAGCACCGATGACACATGGCGTCATATCGATGCAGCGCATAACGAACACCCTGATCTTGTGCAGACGATCCGGCTTCCGGTGAATGCCGGGAAACGGGCCGCGCTCGCGGCCGGATTTGCCAGGGCGACAGGCGAGATCCTCGTGACGGTCGATTCCGATAGTCTGGTCGAGCGAGGCGCTCTGCTCGCGATCACCGGCCCATTCCGAAACGAGCATGTCGGCGCGGTCGCGGGGAAAGTGTGCGTGCTCAATCGGTTTCAGTCCATGTTGCCGCGCATGCTGCACGTCCGGTTTGTCCTCTCGTTCGATTTTCTGCGCAGCGTACAGTCGACGTATGGGACGGTGTATTGTTGCCCGGGCGCCCTGTCCGCCTATCGGGCGTCGGTTGTAAAGGCACTGATTCCTGGCTGGTTGCATCAGCGCTTTCTTGGCGAGGCCTGCACGATTGGCGAGGACCGCGCGTTGACGAACGATGTGCTGGCTGCCGGCTATCAGGCGGTCTACCAACGTACCGCCGTGGTGCAGACGCTGGCGCCTGCGACCTACCGGCAGTTGTGCCGCATGTTGCTTCGATGGGATCGCAGCTACATCCGAGAGGAAATTCGGCTCTGGAAAATCATGTGGAGACTGCCGTTTTCAGCGATGGCCTTGACGCTGATTGAAACGACGATTACCAATCTCCGGTATCCGGTGGCCTATAGTTCGTTAGGCCTGATGCTCTATCTGAGCCTGCAGGATCCGCTGACCATCATTCGTCTGCTGTTGTCGATCGGAATCGTGTCCATCTTTTATTCGCTCTATTTTCTGCACAGCGAACGTTCGCGCGAGTTCTTTTTTGGCGTGTGCTACGCTTACTTCCATTTCCTGAGCCTCTTGTGGATTTTTCCCTACGCGCTGGTGACCGTACGCAATCGCTCATGGATGACGAGATAGAGACGGGTCATGTGTTGGGGCGTGCTATCTGAGGGGCAGTTGCGAGAGGAGCTTGTCGGCGTCTGGCTGATAGCGGATTGCGACGGCCGATAGCATATGTTCGATGCGCGGCTGGTCGGTCGCTCCCTGTGTCAGAATGTATGGATTGGAAGTGTAGGGCGTGTACCACCCGTATCCGTAGAGGCCGAAGGCGGCGCCTGAAGGGCCGAGCAGGCCCGGTTCAAAGTACGGACTCCCTGCCTGTGTGGCCACGGTTATCGGGATTTCACTCACCAGCGCATCTGCGCCAAGTGCATGGGCACGATCCAGCAACGAAGTTCGTAGCGAGTCCTGGCTCAGATTCGAGCTGCGGACAGTAATGCGGGCGACCTCGACATATGGCTGAGTGGGAGTGTGGTCGAGCCACTCGATTTGATCCACCGCGCGGCGAGGGGCGAAGGTCTCGTCGGTCAAATGCTCCACACGGATACCCGCACATCCAGCCACCAACAGACACATTGAGAAAACCACCACCTGTCGGTTGAGTGACAGGGCCGTTGATCGGAACCATGATGGGTGAGTTGTTGCTGAAGTGGATGTGTCCATGATTTTACGGTACATGAGATCACGCAGTGGTCCTATTCCCCAGTGGAGGGGTGTGCAAAAGCATTCAGTTCGCCGTCGCGATAGGGCAGGACTTTCCTGTCACAGGTTGAGCCTATCTGCTACCGACCGGTAACGGTGGCGTGGAAGTGCTCAATTCTCAAAGAAACGTGGAGGG
>JBEBHO010000036.1:0-15569 GCA_040081095.1 Nitrospira sp. | reverse complement strand
ATGGCCGGCAGGTCATGCTCACGGAGTAAGGCCAATAACCGATCCACTTGTCCGCGGCTGCGTGCGATGAGCACGACGCGATGTCCCTCACGCAGCTGATCGAGGATGGACAGTGTTTGACTAAACGGCGTTCCGCGGATTCCCAGGCCCGCGCTGGCCGGGAGCTGGGCCGGGAACGGCACCACCGGAGTCCAGGTGTCGTCAGACGGAGTCAGCGGCTCGAAGGCGATCGTCGACCAGCCCGCTGTATGAATTTCGATTTCGTCCCAGGTTTGGAAGAGCCGATCGGGTCCGGGATAGGGATTCGCCGCGTCCCGCTCTCCGTGGCGGAGATAGCCGTCCTCAATCTTGGACCAGACCGTTGCGCAGGTTGCTTGGAGCGTCGCCGGTTGGTCGAAGATGAGGATCGGCTCTTTCGGCAGGTAGTCGAAGAGCGTGCCCATCTGCGGATACAAATCCGGGGCGCGCCATTCCGCGTCCGGGGCGATCGGGGCATAGGCTTCGGAGCTACCCTCAGGCCGGAGGTATTCCCGGGCAGGCAAGATGATGGCTTCGTCGATCTGTCTGATCGAGGTCTGGGTGGCCGCGTCGAAGAGCCGGAGCGCTTCGATCGAATCGCCGAGGAACTCGATGCGGAGCGGATCGGCGTAGGCGGTCGAAAAAATATCCACCAGGCCGCCGCGAATGCTGAATTCTCCTGGAATCTCCACGACCGACACACGCCGGTACCCGAGGCGCAGGAGTTTGGCCAGCAGCGTGTCGCGCTCGACGGTCCCGTTGCGTTCCAGTTGGAGGGTGGCGTGGTTCCAGGTGTCTTTCGGCAACAGGCGATGCATCAGGGCGGCGACCGAGGTGACGAGGGTCGTCTCCGGGCTGGATTGCAGGCGGTGGAGCGTCTGCATGCGATGGGCAATCAGGCCGATATGGGGCGCCGTGGCTTCGTAGGGCAGCGTTTCCCACTGAGGAAAGAGGGTCAGCCGGTCGGTCGGGGCTCCGATGAGCTGGTGGCAGAACTGAAGGTCGTCGAACAGGCGCTCCGCCGATTCGTTGTTGGCCGTAACCACGATCCAGGGGCGGTTCCGGAAGGAGGCCAGCGAGGGGGCATTGGTCAGGCTCGTTACCACAAACGCCGCCGTTGACCCGTGCAATCCCGTGACGCAGGGGCGTGCCGAGGCCTGCTTGAGACTAGATACAAGCGGGATAAGCCATTGATCTGCGGGAGAGGGTGTGTGTGACACGGATTAGGTTGAAGCCGAGCGAATACGGTGAATCAATGCCGTTGTGGAAAAACCGGGGACCAGGGGAATGGTTTGCACCTTGCCTCCGCGCGCTTCCACAACGTCCCGTCCGATGATGCGATCCAGGGACCAGTCGCCGCCTTTGACCAGCACGTCCGGCTGCACAGCGGTGATAAGCGCCTTGGGATCGGGTTCGGAGAATAACACCACGAAATCGACACAGCCTAAGGCCGCCAGCACTTCAGCTCGCTGCGCCTCGGGGACGATCGGCCGGTCCGGCGCTTTGTCCAGGCTGCGGACGGACGCGTCCGTATTGACCCCCACGACAAGCACCTCTCCAAGCGCCTTGGCAGCCTGCAGATACCGGGTATGACCGACATGCATGAGGTCGAAACAGCCGTTTGTAAAGACGATACGGGACCTCTCTGCTCGCAGGGCCTGAAGCTGCTCAACCAGTTGTTCTCGCGTCACAATCTTGTGCGGCATGGGGTGACATCATACCTATCGCGCCGGCCGATGGGAAGTCACGCGTTGTGGCTCGTCTATTTTGCCCAGTATTCCTTAAGTTCGTGAAAGAACGACCCGATACAGACCATAACCGGGAGCAGGAGAGGTCTCGGTGCGGGGCGATTAATCCCTCATGGCGTACACCTCTGTCCGGGGCTGATTAGGGAGAGTGTCAAAGGCGCGGGATGTCAGCGAACGAGCACATACAATCTTCCGGTACTGAAGGCAAGGCCTTTACGCACCGCCATCAGTTCATGCTGATTAGCCTTATTACGCTTATCACGCTGATCGCCTCCGTGGTGGGGGTGACGTGGCTGGAGCGGCGGACCGTGGCGACGTCCGGGGAAACGGTGTCCATCATGGCGGCGGAAGTGGCCGCCAAGCTCGACTTGTTGATGAACGAGCGGATCGGCGATGTGCAGTTTCTCGCGGAGTCGCTGGCCATGAATGGCGAGACATCGGCGGCGCGAAGCCATATTCTCTCCAGCTTTCATCAGGCCTATCCGCTCTATCTCTGGATCGGCGTGGCCGATTCGGAAGGACGCATCACGGAGGCGACGACCCCTCAGGCCAGACGGCGCGACATCCGCACGACAGATTGGTTTCAAGCCGTGCAACAGGCGCGAGCCGGTCTCTACATTGGCGATATTACCGCCGACGAGGTCAGCCACGGCACGGACGTTGTGTCCTTCGCCGCTCCAATCGTGGATCATCGAAATGAGGTGAGCCGCCAGTCGTTTCGCGGCGCGGTGACGACGCGCGTGAGCACCAAACAGTTGGAACAGCTGGTGACCGAGGCGATTCGCGTGTTTCAGCGTCAGACGTCGTTCTTTCATACGGTTGAATACAAGGTGCTTCGAGACGATGGTGTGGTGTTTATTGATTCGGATGTCTTGCGCAAAGGGCAGGTCAACCTTGCTCAGGGGAATCTGTCATCGGTCCAGCTTGCCGCATCAGGCGAAACCGGATTCGTTGAAGAACAGCATTTTGTCCGTCAGGTTCCGGTGCTGACCGGCTATGCCCGCACGCAAGGACAAGGTCCAATTGAGGGGCCCAAGTGGACGGTGCTCTTGCGGGTGGATCGGGCGGAAGTCGTGGAGCCGGTTCATCGTTTCCTCTGGATCGTGGGTGCGGCCAGTGTGCTGATCGTGGGGCCGCTGATCGGATTCCTGGTCAATGCGACACGGCGTGCGCAGGTTGAGTGGCGGGATGCGCAGGACGAGCGGATGCATGCGCGCGCGAACGAGCGTCGATTGCAGACGATCCTTGAGGTGGAACCGGAAGGGGTCTTGGTGACAGATAGCGCTCGCTGCGTGCTTCAAATCAATCCGGCCGGCTGCGCGCTGTTCGATGCCGGGTTTCCGGAGGAGATTCTAGGACGGGACATCGCGCGCTGGGTGCATGAGGATGACCGTCGCGCCTATGAGGATGCCCATGCCGCAGCCCTCCAGGGACGGGGGGTTTTGACCAGCGGGCGGCTGCTGGGGCTGTCGGGGCAGTCGCGCTGGTTTGAAATGACCTCGGTGCTGCTACCGGGCGATCCCGGCACACCACCGTCGGTCTTGAGCGTCACGAGGGATATCACCGATCAAAAGCATGCTCAGCGCCGCCAGGCCCTGCAGCATGCGGTGGCCAAAGTTCTGGCCGAAGCCACAACGGTGGACCAGGCGATTCCCGAACTGTTGCGAGTCATCGGATCGAGTCTGGAGTGGCAGGTGGGCACGTTTTGGCATGTGCACGAGAAGAAACGCATTCTCCAGTGTACGCAGACATGGGGGGCTCATCCGCATCCCGTGGAAGAGTTCCTGGCGGCCAGCCGCTGTGAGACTTTTTCATCCGGCGTGGGATTTCCCGGCCGCTGCTGGGCGCGGGGCGAACCGCTGTGGGAGCCGGATGTCATACGGGATCCAGAATTCGTCCGAAGGGCTGCGGCGTCGCTGAACGATCTGCACGCCGGCTGCGTGTTTCCTGTGTGGCTGCGAACCAGCGTCTTCGGAATCATGGAGTTTTTTAGCCGTGACGTCCAACCCCGCGATGCCGATTTCTTGAGGACGCTCGCGACTATCGGGAGCCAGATCGGACTGTTTCTTGAACGTGCGGAAGTCGAAGCGGCCCTGCGTGAAAATGAAAGCCGCACACGCCTGATTATCGACACGGCGCTCGATGCCGTGGTGACGATGGATCGAGACGGAGCCATTACTGAATGGAACGCCCAGGCCGAGCTGTTGTTTGGGTGGCGAGCCCACGACGCGATCGGAAAAGATCTGGCCGACACGATCATCCCTGCGGATCAGCGGGCCGCGCATCGAGGCGGGCTCGCCCGGTATCTTCAGACAGGGCAGGAGACCATTCTCGGAAAGCTCGTGGAGTTTCAGGCGTGCCATCGAGACGGGCGAATATTTCCGGTCGAAGTGTCCATCGCTCCGTTGCGCCTGGATGAGACGGTCGTGTTCAGCGCTTTTATCCGCGATATCTCCAGTCGGAAGGAGTCGGAGCAGGCGCTCTCGTCCTATGCCCGTCAGTTGGAACAGGGCAACAGAGATCTTGACGAGGCGCTGGCCCAGGCGCGGGCCGCCACGGAAGCCAAGTCGGCGTTTCTGGCGACGATGAGTCACGAAATCCGGACGCCGATGAACGGCGTGATCGGGATGACCGGGCTGCTGCTCGACACGGAGTTGACGGCGGAACAGCGGGAATATGGCGAGATGGTCCGTAATTCCGGCGATCATCTGCTGACCATCATCAACGACATTCTGGATTTCTCGAAGATCGAAGCGGGCAAGATGAACCTGGAGATTATCGACTTCGATCTGCGCCACGCCGTCGAAGACGCCCTGGATCTCTTCGGAGAGCGGGCCTCCACCAAGCATCTGAATCTCGCCTGTCTCTTCCACGCCGACGTGCCGAACGCGTTACGCGGCGACCCGGGCCGCATCCGTCAGGTGCTGACCAATCTGGTGGGGAATGCCATCAAGTTCACCGAACAGGGCGATGTCGTCGTGCAGGTCCGGCTGGCCTCACAACCGGCTGGCGCCGTGGTGGTGCGATTCGACGTCACCGACACCGGCATCGGCCTCTCGGACGCGCAGCAGGCTCGATTGTTCCAAGCCTTCAGCCAGGCCGATGGTTCGACCACGAGAAAATATGGCGGCACCGGCTTGGGCCTGGCGATCTGTAAGCGTCTGGTGGAAATGATGGGCGGGGAGATCGGAGTGGCCAGCCAACCGGGATCGGGCAGCACCTTCTGGTTTACGGCGCGATTTGAACCGCAACGGACATTGGTCGATGCGCCTGCGCCGGAAGTGCTGTCGGTGCAGGGGAAGCGCGTATTGATCGTCGACGAGAGGCCGATTAACTGTCGCATCCTTGAGTTGCTCATGAAAAAGTGGGGGGTGCAGTCCACGGTGGTGAGCGATCACGCGGCGGTCGTTCCTCACCTTCAAGAACAGGCCTATAAAGGGATCCACTATGACGTGGCGATTATTGATGCGGACTTGACGAAGTCTGATGGGCTTCAGCTTGCACAGGCGGTGGTGGCGGCAGGGGCGCCGACGCCACGCGTCATCTTGTTGACGTCCGTCGGGAGGCGGGGGGACGCCAAAGCCGCCAAGGAACTGGGGATTTCCGCCTATCTCACCAAGCCGCTCAGGGAAAGTCAGCTCGTGCGTTGTCTCGCGATGGTGTTGGAACAGTCGGCGCCCTCGGCCACCGAGGGAGCGGCACAGCCCGAGCCGGAATTAGTGACGCGCCACACCCTTGCAGAGACCGCCACACCGGCCGGGATGAAGATTTTGCTCGCCGAAGACAACATCATCAATCAGAAGGTCGCCGTCCGGATGTTCGAGCGCCTGGGGCACCGTGTGGATGTGGTGGCGAACGGGCTTGAGGCGGTCGAAGCGCTGTCTCGCATCGGGTATGACCTGGTGTTCATGGATTGCCAGATGCCGGAGATGGATGGATTTGAAGCCACCCGAGAGATTCGAGAACGTGAACAGTCAGGCAGAGGCTCAGAGTTCTATTCCGTCTCCCGCACGCACCGCCGGACTCCCATCATCGCGATGACGGCCAACGCCATGCAGGGGGATCGTGATGCCTGTTTGAGGGCCGGCATGGACGACTATGTGTCCAAGCCGGTGACGAGCGGCGCCTTAGCGGCGGTGTTTGAGCGTTGGCGCCCGCGAGCCGGTCAGATGGCGGCGTCTGATGTGGCGATGGACGACGGTCCCACGATCGATCCGCTGGTGTTCGACGGGCTTCGCGTGTTGAGCGACGACGACGATCCGGGGTTTTTGACCAGGCTCATCGGGCACTTTCTGGCGGATACGCCGACTCGATTGACGACGCTTGGAACCGCCTGTCGCAAGGGACGAGTGGAAGACGTCCGGCGTATTGCCCATAGCCTGAAGGGGAGCGCCTCGAATCTGGGGGCGTTGGGGTTGGCCAGGATTTGCGACCAGGTGTCGGTCTCGGCTACGCAGGGGCTTGAGGCCGTCCCTGGCCTCCTCGCGGAATTGGAATTGGAATTTCAACGAGTGCGTGCGCAGCTGGAGCAGGATCTCAAGGAGGCGGCCTGATGTCGTTCTATACATGGGCGCACACGCTGGTCTCGAAAGGGACGGTGGTCCTTGCGGGAGTGGCGACGGGCGCAGCCCTGTTGGGTATCACAGGTCTCTGGCTGGTTGAGCAGGAACTGGTGGCGAGAGCCGGAGAAAGCTTGGTGCTTGCTGCGACGGGGATGGCCGACAAGCTCGACGCGATGTTGCGGGAACGGGACGGCGACATCGAAATCATTGCCGCGGCTCCCCAAGTGCACAGTGACGACGCGGTTCTGATTGCACGTCACTTGCGTTCAGTGCAAGCGGCCTATCCGGTCTATTCCCGTCTGGCGGTCACGAACCGGGCCGGCCGTATCGTCGCCTCTACAGACGGGAATTGGGTCGGGCAGGATTTCCACCAGTCGTCCTGGTTCCAAGCGGTGCGGCAGGCGCCTCGAGTGCATGCCGAAACGGTCAGAGAGTCAGGCGCATCAGCGGGCCAGTTAAGAGCGGTGGTCTTCTCCGCGCCGATCAACGACACGAACGGCGCATTCTTCGGCGCGATCATGACCGAAGTGGATCGGACCACCTGGACGAGGCTGGTCGATGAGAGCATCAACCAATTTTCTGCGAGGACGGAGAACTTTGGAATCGTGCGCTATCGGGTACTCAGCCATGACGGCGCGCTGTTGCTGACGTTCGAGCCGCAGGATCGGTCGTCGCTCAATCTGCGGGACATGGGGTTGCCTTCCGCTGCCAAGGTGGCGACGGGTCGGTCGGGGTACGTCGAAGAGGAGCACCTGATCAAGCACATTCCGGTCGTGACCGGCTATGCCCGTATGAAAGGTGTCCGCTCGCTGCCGACGCTGCAATGGGGGTTGCTCGTGCGAGCTGAGCGTACGGAGGTGCTGGTCGGCCTCCGGAGTGTGCTGGCGAAGATCGCTCTGGTTGGCGTCGCGGGATTTGTCCTCATGCTGGCGCTCCTCATGTGGGTACGACGATCTCAGCAGCATGAACAGAAGCTTGCAGCGGAAGCGGCGCGCCGGTTGCAGGATCGGGAGTCGCAGCTCAGTGCGGTGGTCACGCATGCTGTCGACGGGATTATCAGTATCGATCAGGCTGGACGTATTCTCTCGTTCAATCCCGCCGCCGAGAGACTTTTCGGTTATTCTGCAGACGAGGCGATGGGGCGTAATGTCAGCTCGCTGATGCCTGAACCCTATCAATCAGAGCACGATGGATATCTTGAGAAATATCTGCGGACTGGAGTTGCCATGATCATCGGTCAGGGGCGTGAAGTGATCGGCCGCCGGCGCGATGGATCGACCTTTCCTATGGATTTGGCGGTCAGCGAGATGACGGTCGATGGCCAGCGCTGCTTCACCGGTATTGTGCGGGACATCACGGCGCGGAAGGTCGCCGAGCGGACTCTTCGTGAGGGCGAGATGCGTCATCGCGCGGTCATTGAGGGCGCGATGGATGCTGTCGTGCTGATGGACGGTGAAGGGCATATCATCGGATGGAATCGGCGGGCAGTGGAAATATTTGGATGGTCCGAGGAGGAAGTCTTGGGGCGGGCGCTCGATCAAACGATCGTTCCACCGTCGTTGAGGGAAGCTCACCGGAACGGGGTTGCCAAGTATCTCGCGACGGGAGTCGGCCCGGTGCTGAACCGGTTGATTGAACATACGGCGGTGAGAAAAGACGGCACGGAGTTTCCCGTCGAACTGACGATTGTGCCGCTGCAATTGGAAACGGGGATGAAGTTCAGTGCCTTCGTGCGTGATATCACCGCGAGGAAGCAGATGGTCGAGCAGTTGAATGAACGGGAAACGTTTTTCAGGCTGTTGTCCGATCATCTTCCTATCGGGGTGTTCGAAATCGATCATCGGGGTAGCTGTTTGTATGGAAACAGGATGTGGGGGAGCTTGTTCAAGCTATCTGAAAAATCGGGCAGGTGCTGCCCGGGCCAATCAGGGTCATGGTTACAGTGGTTCCATCCCGATGATCGTGAGAAGGTCGAGGGGGAATGGGAGCGGACCCGGAATACCTTCGATCGGGTGGCGGTCGAATGCCGCCTCGCAGAGGGAGGGGAGGAGGCGAGATGGGTCAATGTCCTGCTTTGGCCGATGGCGGATGATCGAGGCGTTCGCTATCTCGGGACCTTGGAGGACATTACCGAGCGGAAACGTACCGTGGCGCATACTTTGACATTGCTGCGTCATGGCCGTTTCGAATTGCAAACGCTCACTGAAGCCAGAAATCTTGCCGAGTTGCTGGCTTATGCCTTCCCGGATGCCTCGCGCGCGCAACTCGGACTGACGGAATTGCTCGTCAATGGAGTTGAGCATGGGAACCTGGGTATTTCCTATGCCGAGAAATCCGCGCTCTTGGATCAAGGCCAGTTCGAGACGGAGCTGATCCGACGATCGGCGTTACCGGAACATAGGAACAAGCGTGTTCATATCACGGTGGAGCGGACCGACAGGAATCTCGCGATGACGATCCGCGATGACGGCAGCGGATTTGACTGGAAACCGTATCTCGATCTGAATCATGAACGGGCAGATGAATCACACGGCCGCGGTATTGGGATGGCCAAAGCCATCAGTTTCGACCAGCTGGATTTTCAGGGGTGCGGTAATCAGGTCGTGGTATCGGTCTTACTGAAAGGAGTCGATACCGACTCATGGCTGGAAGAGGAGCGCAAAGTCGCTTAGCGGCCTGCGAAGAGCGCACGAATCGACGCCCCCCAGCCGAGTGAGAGTTGCCTGGTCTCGGCCGGCAAGGGTGTCGATGGCGGCGGGGTGATAGAGGGAGTCAACGGGGCGGCCACCGCTCCACGATGTACCATCGGCAATTCCTGCAACGCTCCCCGGCAGGTCCCGCAGAGATGCCGTCGTGGTTGAATGGTCTTGCGTTGACGGCGATAAATCCTTCCACAGTCCTTACAGCGCCACGCAAACTGCGCCAGTGCCAGTACCTCTTTGTGAAGCGAGTGGTAGATCGTAATTGCGACCAGCCCGCTCCGGTTCATCTCGGTCATCTTGCGCAAGAAGTCCGGCCCGTGATTCGGGCGGCGTTTCAATACATCGAATTGCCATTGATGGATCATTTCGTGGGCCAGGGTGTTGAGCAGTTCCTGTCCGGCGTAATCGGTACGTTCAGCCAGGCGTGCGATCAACGGTTCGGAGAGGCGGATTTCCCGCTTGGTTCGATTCTGATTCGACTCATCGAGCAGTCGCGGTCGTGGCCCTCCCCGACTGACGAACATGCCGACGGACGACGTGAGACGGCGGCTCCATACCACGGGGATCGGCGGCAGGAGCCCGTCAAAGTAGCGCTCATTCAAGCTGCGCCACTCAGTCTGCAATTGTTCGATAGAGGGATTCATCGATATGGGCTCCGTATGTGACGGGAGCACAGGACCGCCGTCCGGGTTAACGGATCTGCTCGAGAACTGCGGCAGCCAGGAGCGGCAACATAATCTCATGATGGCCGGTCAGCGTATAGCCCTTGCCGCCTTTTTGGGTCGGGCGCCTTACCACGTTGGTCAGGGGCCGATAGTGTGAGAGGAAATCCATATTCACCGTGGTGATCTTGGTGAGCGGATGACCAAGATTGCGCCCGAGCGACACCGTTTTCAAGAACACTTCCGGCAGAATGACGGCCGATCCCACATTCAGATAGACCCCGCCTTCCATGCCGGCGACCACTGCGGCCAGCCGTCGAAAATCTAGCAGAGACGTGGCTCCGATGGCGGCGCCGTCGGCGGCAGGATGCATGTGGATGATATCGGTCCCAATCGCAACGTGTACGGTGACAGGAATGCCGAGCCGCGCGCCGGTGGCGAGAATGCTCGTCGCACGGTTGGGAAACTGGCCTTGATAGCGATTGATGTAGTGCCCGACCGCTTCCCCGAGTCCCTGGCCGTGTTGCGCGCCGAGCGTGATGGCTTCGTTCAAGATGCGGCCGGTATCTTCGGCCATGCCGAAGCGGCCCTCGTCGATTTCGGCATCCACCTCTTCCGACGTGTGGCCCATAAGCGCCAATTCGAAATCGTGGATGATCCCGGCGCCGTTCATGGCTACGGCGGTGACGATCCCGCGCTCCATGAGATCGACGAGCAGCGGCGCGAGGCCTACCTTGATCACATGGGCGCCGATGCCGACGATGACCGGCCGGTGCTGGCGATGGGCGGTCGCGATGGCCGTCGCCACGGCGCGCAACGTCTTCGCTGCGAGCAGATCAGGGAGTGAAGCGAAAAATTGCTCGAACGACCCTCCGCGTTTCCACGGCTTGGCAAAGTCGGCCACCCGCACTTTGCTATGGCGCTTTTTCAGAGGATAGGTGGTCAGATCCGAGACATCGATCGGAGGAATCAACGGACGCGCGGGGCGTTGCGGGGGAGTCCGGTTAGGACGCGGTGCCAAGGAGTGTTTCCTCTACGAGTTCGCACAGGACATGGCCGAGCGTGATGTGGCTTTCCTGGATGCGCGCCGTGACGGTCGAAGGGACGATGAAGGGATGATCGACGAGCGCCGCAAGTTTGCCGCCCGTTCCGCCCGTCCAGGCGACGGTGATCATCCCACATTCGCGCGCGGCGGCGACGCCTTTCAGCACATTCGGTGAGTTGCCGCTGGTGCTGATGCCGATGGCGATATCGCCTTTTTGGCCATGGGCGCGGACCTGCCGGGCGAAGAGTTCGTCGAAGCCGTAATCGTTGGCGATGCAGGTAATGGCGGCGATGTCGGTAGCGAGGGCGATGGCCGGTAATGGCTTGCGCTCGCGCTTATAGCGGCCGACAAACTCCGCTGCGATATGCGCGGCGTCCGTGGCGCTGCCACCGTTGCCGAACAGCAGAACTTTGCGCCCTTCGCGGAACGACGTCACCATCAGTGCGGCGACTTGGGCGATGCGGTCGGCGTGGTCGCGCGCAAATTGCTGTTTGACGGCCGCGCTGTCGGAGAAGGCCTTGAGGACAAAATCTTTCATCAGTCGGCGATTCTAGGCAAGCGCGGTGAGACTGTCAAACTCGGTTGCTGTGACGCTACGCCTTCGGTGGTTGAGTGGGCGATCCTTGCTTGATGGCGCTCATGGCCAGCGCGATCATGGAGCCGACGTCGGAGACGGTTGCCGGGAGAATGAGCGTATTATTGGTCCTGGCCAGCTCACCGAATTTCGTGATGTACTGTTCCGCCACACGCAGCTGGACCGCTTCCTGTCCGCCGGGCACTTGAATCGTTTCGGCGACCTTGCGGAGCCCTTCGGCGGTCGCTTGGGCAATCGCGAGAATGGCCGAGGCGGCGCCTTCGGCTTCATTGATCTGTTGCTGCTTCTTCGCTTCCGAGGCCTTGATCACCTGTTGTTTCTCACCCTCGGCCTGATTGATGGCGGCATCGCGTTCACCTTCCGATGTGAGAATCACAGCGCGTTTTTCCCGCTCCGCCCGCATCTGCTTTTCCATCGCATTGAGCACATCTTTCGGCGGTGTGATGTTCTTGATCTCATAGCGCAGGACTTTGACGCCCCAAGGATCAGATGCCTTGTCGAGTTCGTTCACCACCTGCACATTGATGTTGGTCCGTTCCTCGAACGTGCGATCGAGTTCGATTTTACCGATTTCGCTGCGCAGGGTCGTTTGGGCCAGCTGGATCAAGGCGAATCCGTAGTCGCTGATGCCGTAGGACGCGCGCTGCGGATGCAGCACTTTGAGGTACAGGATGCCGTCGACCGACACCTGCACGTTGTCGCGAGTGATGCAGACCTGCTCGGGAATATCGATGGCCGTTTCTTTGAGCGAGTGCTTGTAACGAATGTTATCGACAAAGGGAAGCAGGATGTGAAAGCCGGCGTCCAGCGTCGCCGAATATTTGCCTAGACGCTCGACGACATAGGCGCTTTGTTGCGGGACGACGACGGCCGTTTTCGCGAAGACATAGATGACAAAGAGGGCCAGCAAGAGTGTGACGAGAAATCCGCCGCTCATTCCACCATCCATTGTGTCGTCTCCATATGAGAGGTGCTCGTTATTCGCCGGTGATCAATAATGTCAGACCGTCCATGCCGGTGACTTTGCTCCGCTGCCCCTTGTTCAGGGTCGAAGGGCCGGTATTTCTGGCCGACCAGGTGGTGCCTCTGAGTTCGACTTTTCCCACCGCTCCGGCGGCCAGACTTTCGATGGGGATGGCGACTTCACCTACCATTGAATCGACGTCGGGATGGTTTGTCTCTGAGGCATTGATTCGCGCCAGCAGGGGGCCGCGAAACACCAGCCAGGCCGCGACGGCGATGCCGGAGAAGAGCAGCCACTGCGCGGAATCTCCCTGGACGAGGTCCAGGGCCGCGATAGCTCCGACCACCAGGGCGGCGAGTCCGAAGAAGAGAATATAGAATCCGCCTGGCGTCATCATCTCGGCGCCGAGCAGCAACAAGCCGAGTAAAATCCAGTGCCACCAGATCATGACGGAACCTCGCCTTGTGTGGTGAGCAAGCAGAGGGGCATGAGTGACTGACGAAAGTCTAAGCCGGTTTCCGGAGACCGTCAAGCAGAACGAACTTTGCCCGATCGAGAATTGATCACCCGTCTGGCCGATGCTATAGTCCGCGCCCTATGGCACACGAACAACCAACCAAGGTGCTGGTGGTCGCTTTCACCGGCGACGCGGCGGCAGCGATTCATGTCATCAACCGGCTGCAGCCGGAGGCCCTCTGCTTTGTCTTGCCGGAATCGGCGAAGACGTTTGTGGAATCGGCCGTTCAACCACACATTGAGCATATGCCCAGACGCTGGGATTGGATCATATTGGCCGATACCGCCGATGTGGCCGCCTGCCATCACGCATTGGCGGGCACGCTTCCGGATTTGCTGAAGACCTGGGACGTGCACTCCGGCGACCTGGTGCTGGATCTTACCGGCGCGACTCCGGCCATGGCCGGGGCCTTGACGCTCGTCACCCTGCCGACGAGTTCCCGAACGATCGCGCTGGTGCCTTGGACCGAGGGGCAGGAGGGTGAACCGATTGTGCTGGATGGACGGTCGATGCGCTGGGTACAGGGCAATCTCTGGGACGACGTCGCGCTGGTCTCCCGTCACGAGGCCGCCGAGTTGTTCAATCGCGGAATGTATCAGGCGGCCGCGAGACTCTTTCGCGAGATCGAGACCAGGGTGAGCGGCGGACAAAAGCCGACCTATCGCGCCTTTGCCGATCTCGCCGAGGGCTACGAATTCTGGGAGCGATTCCACTACCGGCAGGCCTGGGACAAACTGAAGACGGCTGCGAAGGCATTGGAGATGGCGTCATTGTGGGGCGGGCCTCCCGGGTTGAAAGCGATGCTGCCGCCCATCAAGGCCAATGCGAGCTTTCTGGAGAAGCTGGTGCTGGATCCGGCCGACGTGAAAGATGCGCTGGCGCTGGATTTACTCGCGTATGCCGGACGCCGTCTGCATGCGGGCCATGATCCGGAGGCGGCGATGACTGCGTTGGTGCGCGCGCTCGAAGTGTTCGCGCAACGGCAGTTGTTCAAACAGCACAAGATCAAAACGTGGGATGTTCATCCTGAGCAGCTCCCGCAGGCGCTTCAGGAGATCTGCCGGACCAGCTGGTTGGACGATCTCGACGGCAAATACAAACTGCCGCTGCACGGGCAATTCCGCGCGCTCGCCGCTCTCGGGGATTCCCTCGGGCAGGCGTTTCTGCGCGAGTGGCCGACCATGAAGCCGCTGCTCGACGCCGCCAATCACGGCGTGCTCGGCCACGGGTTTGACCCGGTCAAATCAGAGCGTGTGCAGCAGCTCTATGATGTGGTCCTAAAGTTAACTGGTTTGTCTGAGAGTGCCCTGCCGAAACTTCCGACTCTTGTGCTCTAAATGGAAATCAAAATTTA
This sequence comes from Nitrospira sp., assembly GCA_040081095.1. Taxonomy (GTDB): domain Bacteria; phylum Nitrospirota; class Nitrospiria; order Nitrospirales; family Nitrospiraceae; genus Nitrospira_D. Next base: position 1,402 of record JBEBHO010000036.1, on the reverse strand, counting down.
CTACGAAGATACGGATTGCGGCGGAGTGGTCTACTACGCCAATTATCTGAAATATTTCGAGCGGGCACGGACCCACTATCTTGAAGAGCGAGGGTTGTCGGTTGCCGGCCTGATGAACGAGGGGACAGTATTTGTGGTGGTACGGGCCGAGCTGGACTATCGGTCCCCCGCGCGGTATGGAGACATGCTGCTCATCGACACCGTTGTGTCAGACACGAGTGCCGCATCTTTTACGTTTGCGCATGTGGTGAAAGAAAAGGAGAGCGGGCGTGTCATCGTGGAAGGATCCGCTCGCCTGGCCGCCACCGATGGAAAGGGCAAGGTAAAGCGTCTCGACAAGGCCGTCGTGGCCGCACTACAGTCCGGAACCGATAAGGAGTCATTGAATGGATAAGCTCGGAACCTGGCTCGCCGTCACCGGCGTCGCCATCGGATTCATCGTCCTCGGCTGGCTGCTGTTTTCGGAGAATCCGTCGGATAAGAAGAACAAGAAATAGGCATTCTTTCAACCCGCTTTCGCATAGCCTTCTTGCCGTAATACCTCCGCCACATTTCTTCCATTCACAAACACGTCTGCCACCGTTCGTCCGTAGACATCCTGGCCGTGCGGCACAATGCGGATGGGGCCTTCTTGTAGGAGTTGTTCAAGCCGTTGACGGGCTTCTGGGCCGCGCGGTTCGTTCAGTTCCGGTGTGTCGATCCCGCGGAGTCTGATGCGTTCCGGCCCCATGCGAAGGGTATCGCCATCGATGGTGTAGATTGGCTGGCTGGTCGGCCTTCTTCTTCCGGAGATCCGGCCCAAGGCAGAAGCCCGTGCCTGCTTCTGGTACGGCGTAATTTTGTACCGGCCTTTCGGAAGTCTGTGGGGTCGGCTATCGCGGGGGTGGTGTTGGCGATGCGGTTGCAAGGTCGAAGGAGGAGACGTTTCGCTTATTGACGGGTTCCAACAGAGGTCGCAGTTTTTCTGGATGGTTGAGTCTGCACTCGATGATGAAAGCCGGGCAGCCTGCGCTATATCCAACCAGAATGTCGTTCCGATCAGAAAGAGCAGCGTCATGAGGGAGGTGAGTGTGAAGCGCATATCTCAGTGATTAGCAGGGCTCGTGCCATGAGTCGTTCTGTTGACAACGATCAAAACGGCGTGCTGGAATGCCCCTGTTTCATGAACCACGAATCACGGAGGTTGTACGATGGATATGATGGGACGGGTGGGGCTGATCGAGCTTCCAATCTTGATCGCGCCTGATCAAAAAATCTGGTTGGATCGCATGATTAAGGAAAACAAGATCGCCATTCCTCCAGGGGGGACATTGGAAAAAGGCTCGCTCTATTCGATGTTTATCCGGATGCTCCTGCATAACGCGATGGAAGAGCAAAAGCGGCAGGAAGTGCTCGATATGGA
>JBEBHO010000164.1:0-4172 GCA_040081095.1 Nitrospira sp. | reverse complement strand
GAACCGCAGTACCAATCGATTCGTCACCCACACTTGCGTGACCAAAGTCAGCACATTCACGGTGAGATCAAGTCCGGCAAAGAGACGCGTGCGCGCGGCCGGCGAAGAGATCTCACGCCCCACCAGAGCCGTCTGCTCCAGATACAGCACCGTCGCGGACATCGTGAGCAGGAACAAATAGGCACAGATCCCCAGAAGATAGGGAAAGGCCACCACAGCACGAATCCCCGCCCACAGGCTGCCACCCAACGGCATTGCCCCCTCCGCTTTCCCCCGTGCCGTATGGGCCGCGGCCCATCGATCGAGCCGATAGATACAGACCCCGCACAACGTAAGCCACCCCGCCGAGACCAACATCAATGCAGGAATGGGAAACAGGTAGGTCACCCCCGTCGTCATCACGGGACCCATGATGGCTCCCGTACTTCCACCCGCGGCAATGACACCGAATAACCGCACGCCCTGTGCCGGAGCAAACACATCGGCCATGAAACTCCAAAACACGGATACGACAAATAGATTGAAGACCGAGAGCCAGATAAAAAACCCCCGGGCCATCCATTCCGGATGCCACTGGGCCGTCATGGCCGCGAAGAACAGCACCAGATGGCTGATGAAAAAGGCATAGACCGAGAGCATCAGTCGCGCACGCGGAAGCCGGGCCGACAAGAATCCAAACAGGGGCGTGGCGATGAGGAGCGTGAGAAACGTCCCCGTCATCATCCAGGGCAGATGTTGCACGCCGCCTTCAATGGCCATTTCATCGCGCACCGGCCGCAACATGTAGTAGCCGCAGAGCAGGCAAAAGAAATAAAAGAACGACCAGCAGAGCGGCACCCGCTCCTCCGGCTCGACCTTCACCCATTTCCAGAACAGCAGATGCGACACCGCGTCCTCCCGATACGTGCCGCAGACAGTGCCCCACCCCTCCACTCTCCCGCAAGAGAAAAATTTGCTAGAATGCGCCGGGGACTACCACTACTCATACTCAACAGCAGGATGCTCAAACAGACCGCCATTCTCACCCGTCCAGCCCCGGCACGCCAAGACGCGCCGTTCCACGGGCAAGACCGCAGCGAGCGAAGGGCCTCAGCGTACTCTCTGGAGTACGTCGAAGGTCAGCGCGATGCGAGAACGACGCTGGCGGATGGTTTCAGCATCCTGCCTCAGGAGGCTTCATGATCGATCTCCGCAGCGACACCGTCACCCAACCCACCGATGCCATGCGCAAGGCGATGGCGCGCGCCGAAGTGGGGGACGATGTCTATGGAGAGGACCCGACCGTCAATCGGCTGCAGGACATGGCCGCCGCCTTGCTTGGCAAACGCGCCGCATTGTTCGTGCCCTCCGGCACCATGGGCAACCAGTTAGCGATCCGTGCACACACCCAACCGGGCCAGGAAGTCATTGTCGAAAGCAAATCGCACATCGTGCGGTACGAACAAGGCGCCGCCGGCGCCCTCGCAGGCGTCCAGCTCCATTGGATTACCGGCGACCGTGGCATCATCACGGCCGAGCAGGTCGAGGCAGCGATCAGACCGAACGATCCCTACAGCATCCCGACAGGACTCATCTGCCTTGAGAACACCCATAACAGCGGCGGCGGAACCATCTATTCGCTGTCCACGATTGAGAAGATTCGCGCCATCGCCACGAAGCACGGCATCCCGATGCACCTCGACGGCGCCCGGCTCTTCAATGCCGTCGCGGCCACCACCTTGCCGGCGGCCACCTATGCGCAACATTTTGAAACCGTCTCCTTCTGCCTCTCGAAAGGACTTGGCGCGCCGGCCGGTTCCCTGCTGGTCTCCAGCGACACGCACGTGATTGAACGTGCGCGGCGTTTCCGGCGCATGTACGGCGGCGCGATGCGCCAATCGGGCATTCTCGCGGCCGCCGGCATCTACGCGCTGGAACGGAATGTGACTCGCTTGAAAGAAGATCACGACCATGCCAAGAAGCTGGCGCGCGCGCTGCAGCACATACCCTCGATTCGCATCGCTCCCCAGCATGTCGAGACCAATATCGTGATCTTCGATGTTCCCGAGCATCGCCTGGCACCGACAGACATCGTGGCGCAACTCAAACGGCAGGGCGTCTTGATTCACGCGATCGGCGGCCAGAGTTTTCGCGCGGTCACCCATCTGAATATTTCATCGAAACAGATCGACGAGGCCGCCGACATCTTTGGCCGGGTGCTCAACTAGCCCGCCGTCCGTTGACAGCGACTTTCAACGACACATACAATGCCGCACTATCCACACGAGACACGCCATGCCGCTTCAGATGGTTTCGTTTCAACACATCAGCCGGATTCTTGAAGTGACCGATGCGCTCGGACTCGACCGCGAATGGGTCGAGATCCCCCTCTCTCCGGAAACCCCGGGAGTCGTGCGACGCTTGCAAAACGGAAAACTGGAAATCGTCGTGGATGCCGAGCAGCCATTCGACGACTGGCTCCATGCGCTGCCGCTTCACATTCAGCAGACACCCGGATCATGATGGAAAGCCCTTTATCCACGCCGCTCCCTACACGGGAAGAACTGAACGCCGAACTGCTTGATGTCCCCGAGCCCCCCGAGCAACCACCGACGCCTGAGCCGCCTGGTTTTGACGAGACCGTCGAGATGGTGCTCAAGCACATCCGGGGCCGCCGGGGAGGCGACCTCGTCGGCATCCTGATGGTCGGCTCCGGCGCACGCCGCGCCTTGACCCCCCACAGCGATATCGACTTCATCGCCCTCGTCAAAGGAGACCGGGAAGGACACGAGATTCTCCGGGCCGGCGAACGGACCGTGGACATTCGTTACTTCGGGCACAAGCTGCTCGAAGAGGAATTGGCCTACTCCACCCGTCTCCCCTCATTACTGCGGAAGGCTCGGCTGCTCTTCGACCACGACGGCATCAGCGCCAAACTCATTGAAAAGGCCAACCAGCGGTTCCGGCAAGGCCCCACACCGGCATCAATGAACGAACAGATCCGCCTGAAGGCCGAATGCCTCCACCTGCTCGGCAAGGCTCAAGACGTGGCCGAAAAACCAGCCCTGGCCCACTATCTCCTCAGTCTGTTTTTCGAGGAAAGCACCATGGCCTTTTTCAGGATCAGAGGCTTCTGGCTCACCGCCCCGGTGGATATTCACCGGTTCATGTCATCCCGAGAACCGGCCATGGCCGAATTGGCCGCCAGATTCCTCCTTACCGCCAATCTTACGGATAAGCTCAACTTTGGACGGCAATTTGCCGATCTACTCTTTAAGGACGTCCCAAATCCGGCACGGATCGACTAGCCGTCTCACTCCGTCCGTGGCCGTCCTCTCTGCTGTCCGCACGCGCGTTATCACAAAGACTACGACGGTGGGGGAGCCCTTTCCCCTGTCGTTCAGAAATCACCGTCACGCACCTTAGCGGCCCCTGTGCCAAGGAGTGGTTATGGAACTGGGATTTATCGGCTTAGGCAAAATGGGCATGAACATGGTCACCCGGTTGCGGCGGGATCACCACCGCGTCGTCGTCTTCGATCGATCGGCCGATCTGGTCAAGCAAGCCGAGAGTCTCGGGTGTATCGCCGCGTCATCGCTTGTCGACCTCGTCGGGAAACTCGCCGCCCCCCGCACCGTCTGGGTGATGGTGCCGTCGGGCGCGCCGACAGAGGAAACCGTCCAAGCCGTGGCTGCACTCCTCCAACCAGGAGACACCGTGATCGACGGCGGCAACACCCGTTTCCACGATGACGTTCGCCGGGCCGCCGACCTCAAGAAAAAGCAACTTCATTACGTCGACGCCGGCACCAGCGGCGGGATTTGGGGACTCAAGGTCGGCTACTGCCTCATGATCGGTGGAGAGCCCGAGCCGGTCAAACGGCTCACTCCGATTTTCACGACCCTGGCACCGGAAAACGGCTGGGCACACGTGGGCGGCCATGGCGCCGGGCACTATGTAAAGATGGTGCACAACGGCATCGAGTACAGCATGATGCAAGGCTATGCCGAAGGATTCGAATTGATGTCCAAGAGTGAATACAACCTGGACCTGGGCCGCGTGGCCGACTTGTGGATGCACGGCAGCGTCGTGCGCTCCTGGCTGCTGGAACTCGCGGTCGACGCACTGAAGGACGACCCCAAACTCGACAAGCTGAAAGGCTTCGTACAGGATTCCGGCGAAGGCCGTTGGAT
>JBEBHO010000271.1:0-4201 GCA_040081095.1 Nitrospira sp. | reverse complement strand
GAAGGAAGAACTGGATCGCATCGGTAGTTTTCAGGAAATCGGAGCCAAATTGCGCGCAACCCAGACCGGGTACGATGTGAAGAGTGAATACTTCTCGGCGCGTGTGTCCATCCGCGTGAACGACGTCACAAAGACGGCCCTTGCAGTGCTTCAGCGGGACGCGAATAAGGGCGAAAGCACAGTAAAGTATTTACGGGTCTACTAAGCCGGCAACCGGCCTTCGTTCAGCACCTGTCTCATCCTCAATTTCTCATCGAAAGTTAACAATTCCGTAACACGGCCGTCACGGATTCTTTATCTGAATCCTGGATAGTCCCTTGTGACAACACGATGTGCTTACTGGCCCCGCATAAGCCTAAACACAACAAGGGAGGACAAGACGTGCAGATCTGGCAACTTCCGCGACAATCGAGAGACAGAGGTGCGGTACTTTCATGTGCAATCATACGACATGCCTCTGTCGCGGGCCTGGCTTTCGTCTTGGGCATCAGTAGTGCGCAGGCTGCAGCTGCGGCAGAACTTGACGTCATGAGTCCTCAAGCCGTTTCGTCCGCCACTCCGGTTGCCGATACAAGCCAACGGGCCGGGGCCGGTCAGCGTCTCACTATCGAAAGCACCAATCTAGAAAGTCTTTTGTTGGAAAAGGGCGTCATCTCACAGGATGACTGGATTCGCCTGAAAGCGGAAGAAGAACGGCGCGCTTTTGAGCAGACGGCGGAAGCGGGAATGGCCGGCAATCCTCGCTGGTATGAGCGCATCCGGATCAGCGGCTACACTCAGTTCCGGTATGCTGCCGGGGCCACCGATGGGAAATTCAGCATTCCTCTCGGCGACAGTACGGCGACCAGCCAGCCACGTGAGTTCTACTTCCGGCGCATCCGCCTTGTCTTCCAAGGCCAGATTTCAGAACGGCTGGCCTTCTATCTGCAGGGCGCTTTTGAGGGAGACCAATCGGCACAGAACATGTTTAACAAGGAAATCATCGACGCGTACGCCGATTATTATCTGACGAAAGACAAAGTCCATCGATTACGGTTCGGCCAGCATCGGGCGCCGAACTCCTTCGATACCTATCGCTCCAGCACCAACCGGCAGGAACTCGACCGCCATGAGTCGGTGCAAAGCGGAGCGCCGGGGGAACGGGATCTCGGCATTGCGTACTATTGGAGTCCAAAAATCGCCCAGGAACGGTTTACTCAACTGGCGGCCTATCATAACGGCCCTGGGGATTACGGGGTCTTCGGTGTCATGGTTTACAATGGACAAGGCCGCAACAAGGCCGAATTGAACGGTGACAAACACATTGGTGTACGATTGGCCTACCCGTTTGAACTGCCTAACGGGCGTCTTTTGGAAGCCGGCGTCATGGCCTTTCGTGGAGTGTATTCAGTCAGCGGGGCCGGCGCTCCCACCAGCACCACCTCGACGGCGAAATGCCAGCAAGGTCTCAACCGACAGGGAGGCTGCGATACCACGGATGAGCGCATCACGGCCTATGTCTGGACGCCACCGCAACCCTGGGGTCTGCTTGCCGAGGGCACGATCGGTAAGAACGCCAAACGGAATGAGAGCACAAGCTTCATTGAAGAAAAACCACTGATCGGCGGCTATGTGCAAGGGTATTACACCTGGGCGTACTCGGATGTCGGCATGCTCACACCCTATGTCCGTTATGGCGAATATTACGGCGGAATCAAATCGATCAACGGCGCACCGGATGGTCAATCGCGCACCTGGAATTTCGGTCTCGTTTGGGAGCCCGATACCCACTGGCGGTTCGTGACGGAGCTCATGCTGAAGGACGGCCTCAACGAGACACTGGCACTCAATCGGGCCCAAGATTCTTTCGATGGTTCCTTACTACGCTTTCAGGCACAGTTCTTTTTTAATTGATGCGCAGGAGTCTTGGAAAGAGAGGACACTATGATGGAACAGAAGGAAGAGAAAGAGAAGAGTCATTTACGGAAAGTGCCCTGTGTTGTTTTCATGGCGCTTGCTCTTACCTCATGGGAGCTGGGAGGCGAACGCGTTCTAGCGGAACAGGCCAACGCCCTGGCCCAAGCGAGCAGCGAAACACTATCCGAGCAATACCAGCCTGCTCCAGGCATCGGCGGACGCGTGACGATTGCCGGATCCGATACGATGCAACCGCTCATGGCCAAGCTCGCGGCTTCGTTCATGGCCTTTCAGCCCAAAGCGAAGTTCGGCGTCGAAGGGCTGGGGTCCAGCGAAGCCATCCGAGAGTTCATGCTGGACCTGTCATTTCAGCGCCGCGGCGATAAGGCAATCGGGAGGGGCACAGAGGGTACCAGCAGTGTCGGTCTGTTGGCCTCTTCTCGGCCATTGACCGATCAGGAAGTGAAGGGGTTTGTCAGCCACCACGGCTACGAACCCATCGGCATTCCCGTGGCGATGGATGCCGTCGCGATTTATGTGCATAACGACAACCCGATCGGACGGCTGAACCTGGAACAAGTCGATGGTTTATTTAGCTCCACATTGAAGCGAGCCAAGGGAGAACATCTCACCACCTGGGGACAGGTGGGGCTCAAAGATCAATGGGGCCAACAGCCGATTCATCTGTATGGACGAAATAAGAAATCCGGCACCCGTGAATTCTTCAGGCATGTGGCGCTGGTGGATGGAGAGCTCCATGACGACGTGCAGGAACAACCGGGATCGGCGTCGGAGATCCTCGCGATTGCCAGAGACCCGCTTGCAGTCGGCTATGCCGGAGTGGGATTCCACAGCTCCATGGTTCGCATTGTTCCGCTCGCTTCCGGTTCCACTGACCCGGCGATCTTGCCGAGCGCAGAGACGGTGTCCAACGGGCAGTATCCGCTCGCGAGACCGTTGTATCTCTATGTGAACAAGAATCCAAATGGGAAGCTCGACCCGGTGGTGGGTGAATTTCTAAAATTTGTAAACAGCCGCCAAGGGCAGGAAACCGTGGCTCGCGCCAATTTCTATCCCTTGACTGCCGCTCAGATCTCCCAGAATCTTGAACTTCTTGGGCAGACTCTGTTGACCGCGCAGGTTCCTGTGCGTTGACACGACCTACCATGCTGTTGTCGTGTGCCTGCCGCCAGTGATCCGGCAGCGCGACATGAGTCGAGGAGAGACGATGCAAATATGGATAAGATTCGCGGCAATTCTGACGGTCTCGCTCATGAGCGGATGCGCGACGGGTCCGCCCCCTCGTGCAGTCTACCAGGACCCTGCCACGATTATCAGGATTCAGTTTGATCGCCAGGCTGGCCACGGTCATCCTGCGACGGTCAGTCCCGACATAATCCGACATGTCCTCCAGGGGATGCGGGTCCAGTCGAGGAGCTCCTTCGTTCCATCAATCCTTACCGGCGAAGCCTCTCTGGGTGCCGCTTTTTCAAAAGAGGAGCAGGATTTCCTGGGGCCACATCTAGGCCGGGCGTTGGCGGAGGCCAGGCCGGATGAACTGGTCACCTTCTATCGACGGGTTTCCACTCCGGCTGTCGGGCTGGCGATCACGTCAGGCGGCCTCTTTGTGCATGGCCGGCATCTGTACGTGATTCTGGCCAACAATCGCACAAAGCCGTCTGATGGGATGAGTCAGAGTATCGTGTCTGAAATCGATCCGATTGACAGTCCGCTGCTCCCGATCAGTCGCACTGCGTTTCGAGCCACGTTTGTGCCTGCGACATCCATGGTGCCGGAAGACGAGAGATGGGAGTGGTCCTATATCGATCAAGGTCGTGTGGTGGTGATCGATCTGGTGCAACTGGGGCGGGACATGCGGTCACCGGCTCCCCGCGCCGTGCCATGAATCGTGAGATGCCGAGAAATTAACGCAGTCTTAACATGATGGTAATGTTCCTAGAAACACGCAGGCGTAGCGTATTGGTACGTATGCTGTCGTATCGTTTTGGGTGAGACCTGGCCAGGAAAGGTATTGTCCATGAAAAAAATGGCATCAAGCCGAAGGCCTGCGGCGCTTCTCGTCATTGTTGTGAGCATCATAGGTGGGCTTCTCGATGGCTGGTTGCCCCAACACGTACTTTCCACATCTACGACCCTTATCAAAATAGACGGCTCGAGCACGGTGTTTCCGGTTACCGAAGCTGTGGCTGAAGAGTTTCAGAAGGAGACCAGAGGGTCGGTCAGGGTCACGGTCGGGATCTCCGGGACCGGCGGCGGATTCAAGAAGTTCTGCCGGGGTGAAACT
>JBEBHO010000292.1:0-4218 GCA_040081095.1 Nitrospira sp. | reverse complement strand
ATTACTCCGATGAGCCGCTACCACCTCTATGCCCCCCACCGCACCGAGGCCAAGAAATACAAATATGCAGACGCGGCCAAGATGGTGCTGGAGGCCTATCGCGGCTTCTCTCCTCGCCTGGCCGATCTGGCAGAGCAGGTCTTCACAGACCGGCATATTGATGGTCCGACCCGTTCAGGGAAACTCGGTGGCGCCTACTGCTATAGCGTCGTGCCTGGCATGACGCCCTATGTGATGTTGAACTACACGGGTGAAGCCCGTGACATCGCCACGATGGCGCATGAACTTGGGCATGCCGTCCATGGCATGATGGCGAAAGACCACTCTGTGTTCACCTTCCACTCAACGCTGCCGCTCGCAGAAACTGCGTCCGTCTTCGGTGAACGGATTCTCTCCGACGCGCTGATGTCACAGGAACGGAACAAAGCGGTTCGCCAGGGACTCCTCATCGGCCAACTCGACGACATCTACGCCACGGTCTTGCGCCAGGCTTATTTCGTCCGCTTTGAAAAGCTGGCGCACCAGATGGTGGGAGACGGCGCCACGGGCGACCACCTCGCGAAGGCCTACCTGGGAGAGCTCCGCCAGCAGTTCGGCAAGGCGGTCAAAGTACCCGATGAGTTCCAGTGGGAATGGCTGAGCATTCCCCATATCTTTGCCAGCCCGTTCTATTGCTATGCCTACAGCTTCGGGAACCTGCTCGTGCTGGCCTTATACCGCATGTACAAGGAGCAAGGAGCGGCCTTCGTCCCCCAGTATCTTGAACTCCTGGAGACCGGCGGCTCTGAAGCGCCCCGAGACATTCTCACCAAAGTCGGCGTCGATATGACTGCTGAAGCGTTCTGGCAGTCGGGGTTCGACACGATCCGAGAGATGGTCGTCCAGCTAGAAGGCACCCTCTCCTAGCCTCTGCATCGTTCTCCCAAACAGGAAACACGCGTAAAAGCCTCACCTGTGACCGAACAAAAGAGACTTGACAGAATTCCCGTATGCTGGCATACTGAGAATGGTTATCATAATCGTTCATGGAGGTTCCCATGTACGTGTGCCTCTGCAACGGAATTACTGAATCAGATGTTCGTGAAGCCGGCCGGGCCGGTCATGTGACTCCCTGCGCGCTCAAAGCCAAGTTTAAACTCAAGGAAAGCGGCTGCTGCGGACGTTGCGCCAAGAATATTTGTGAGTTCGTCGAGATTGCCACTCAGAGTGCCGCAACCTCCTGCCCTCGATCGACCGACCGATAGCCCTCCCCCTTCAACCATCTCTCCGTGACTGGCGGACACGCTCACGCGCAAGGCCACGCTCGATCAAGACCGAGAACCGGCCTCTCGCTCATGGCGCAGCTATCCGACACGTCAAATTTTCAAGCAGGCGTTAGCGGGAAGGGGTTGCGTGGATGAGGGCGGCGACTTCGGCGACTCGCTGGCCAAGCGCTTTTGCGTCAGCCAACTCGTTGTTGTCGATGCCCGGGCTGTCGCCTTCCGTGGTCGCAGAGGCGCCGAACGCCCCGCCCCCGCTCACGACGATCATTTGATTCCCGAGCATTGCCGCCAGAATGGTCAGCATCGTCAGCTCTTTGCCGCTGGAGATCTGTCCCCCCGTGGCAAAGGCCGCGCCAACCTTGTTCTTCATCTTCCACTCGGGAAACACGCCGAACTTGAACTGCCAATTATCGAAGAACGCTTTCACCTCGCCGGACATGTTGGACCAATAGACCGGGGAGCCAACGACGACCGCATCGGATGAAAATAAATCATCCGCCGTGACCTGCCCGACGCGCTTCATCACGACCACGGTCCCGGCGACGCTCTTTGCGCCATCGACCACCGCCTCGGCCATACGCTCGGTATTTCCCGAGAGCGAATGATAGGCAACCAGGACCTTAACAGGGATGCGAGTGGAGTCATCCGCAGAGGTTGGGGAAACCCCGATGAGCAGGAGGCAAAGACCAACAAGACCAGCTAAGCGCTGCGCAGGAACAACACCGCACATTGAAGCAGCGAATTCCCTAAGACAGACCCTGAACGGAAGCCGGATCACCGACGAAACGTTTCTTCTTCCATCCGCTCTTCGACAGACACGTCCGTCAGTGCCCCGCGATAATCGCACTTGTGGCAACGCACGCGCCAGGCTTCGATCCACTTCTCTTGAACATAGGACTGGCGGCACTGCGGGCACACGAACACACCTTTGACGTAATGGACCTTGCGCACTTCCTTCATACGGACCTCCAGAATGATGCAGCCGAGGATCGCACAGGTCTCCTCGGGAATGCAAGACGGTCGATATTCGCCATTCTAATTTCTCACACCAGCTACGTCTTGACTGCCGGCATGTCGGCCAGTACCATGCCCCATGGTGACTCGCATACTGTTGATTGCGGCCGTGGTATTCGCTCTAGCCGTCCCGTCCAGCGGAGACGCCACACCTCCGACCGGCAGCAACCCACCGCGGCTCATCCCCGTGAAAACTCCGTCCGGCACCATTGTCCAAGCCGAAATCGCCGACACTCCACAGAAGCGCGCCGCCGGATTAATGTACCGCGATCATCTCAAAAAAGACCACGGCATGATGTTCTTCTTCGACCAGGCCCAGGAATGGACCTTCTGGATGAAGAACACGCTGATCGCGCTGGATCTGATTTGGATGGACGATAAAAAGCGCGTGATCCACATTGAACGGAACGTACCGATCTGCACCAGAACCGATGATTCCTGCCCGCAGTACCGCCCGAACGACGGGGCGATGTACGTGCTGGAGATTGCCGCCGGAACCGTGGATGGATTGAAGATCGAGAAGGGCACGAAGCTGCAGTTTGCCAATCCGTAAGCCGCGCTGACCGTGCAGCCGCTATTTTTCCTGCCACGCCCTGATACGCCGTGCCGAGATCACCCCGTCGACCCGCTCAATCGCCTTCAGCACGTGATTGATGTGTTTCGTGTCGTTGACTTCGACCACGAAATCCAATACCGCCTTCCGATCCTCGCGCGTCGCAATTTCCGCCCGGCTGATGTTCGCCTGGCATTCCGCAATTGCCGACGACACATTGGCCAGCACGCCCGTCTTGTCGACCGCCACGACCGACACTTTCACCGGATGCAAACCCGGCGTCTCCGTGTCCCACTCGACCTCGACCAGTCGCTCACGATCGTAATCCAGCGCTTCCAGATTGGGGCAATCCACCGAGTGAATCGTCAGCCCTCGCCCGCGCGTGATGTAGCCGAGAATCCGGTCTCCCGGCACCGGATTACAACAGCGGGACAGCTGCATCAAGAGATCACGCGAACCTTTGACCCGCACGCCTTTGTCGTCTGACTTGCCAACCGTCGCCTTCTGCGGGTGAACCGGTTCCGCGAGCGGCACAGCAGGCGAGGCCGATGGCGCAACGAGCTTCGCGATCACCTCCGCCGTAGGGAGATGCCCGAATCCAATCGCCGCGACGAGTTCATCGAGGGTGTCGTGCCCGAGCTGCCGGGCCACCTCCAGCAATTGCTCGGACTTCATCGTCTGCGCCGGCGGCAAGCTATGCCGCCGCAACTCTGATTCCAGCAACCGGCGCCCGATCTCTACGCTTCGATTCTGCTCTTCCGCTTTGACCCAATGTTTGATCTTCGTTTTGGCGCGGGAGGTCCGGACGAACTTGAGCCAATCTTTATGCGGCGTCTGATTCGGCGACGTCAGAATCTCCACCGTGTCCCCGCTCGTCACCTGATGCTTCAGCGGGACGATCTTGCCGTTGACCTTCGCACCCACACAGTGATCGCCGACTTCGGTGTGAATGGCATAGGCAAAATCGACCGGGGTGGATCCCTTCGGCAGTTCCTTCACGATCCCCTTGGGCGTAAACACGTAGACCACATCGTGAAAGAGCTCGAGCTTGACGGAATCCATGAACTGGCGATTGTCCGGCAGATCGGTGTGCCACTCGACGAATTGCCGCAGCCAGCCGAACGCCTTGTTATCCTTCTCGGCGATTTTGTCCTGTTCCTTGTATTTCCAATGCGCCGCAATCCCGTATTCGGCGACGCGATGCATTTCCTCGGTTCGTATTTGAAATTCGACGTGCTCGCCCTTCGGACCCACCACCGTCGTATGCAGCGATTGATAGAGATTGGATTTGGGAATCGCGATGTAATCCTTAAACCGGCCTGGAAGCGGACGCCAGAGCGAATGGATGACCCCGAGCAACGCGTAACAGTTCATCTTCGTGTCAGTGAT
>JBEBHO010000109.1:0-15866 GCA_040081095.1 Nitrospira sp. | reverse complement strand
GACTGGACCAACCGGCATCTTCGGTATACGGACAGCGCCTCCCGCAGCGAGGAATGGTCGACTCCGGAGAGTCCGACGGTGCTCACCACGCTGCGGGAGTTTTTACGCGCGCTGCAGCAACAGACTCCCATGCCGATTACCGGAGAGGACGGCCGCCGTGCGGTCGAGATCGCCGAAGCCTGCTATCGCTCCGCCGAGGCGGATGGCAAAACGATCATTCTTCCCTTGAAGACCTAGCCTCTTCTCGACCACGGCGGCCGGAGCCCGTCCTGTTGTCGCTGAGCCTGTCGGCGTTCTACGCGTCCGCCACGATGTGGGTGTCGGTTTCCTCGACGCCTTCAATGGCATGCACTTTGGTGATGACGACATCGGACAGCGTTCGCTCGTCTTGCACGCTGATGAATACGAAAATATCCGGCCGGCCGAAGCAGGAGTGAGCCTGTTCAACCCCGGTGATCTTCTTGAGAGCCTGGACGACGTCCTTGGTCTTCCCGGCTTTGACCTTGATCAGGATGTACGCGCGTGTTGCCATGAGTGCCTCCTTGGTGTGTTGCATGAACTCATCCCGGACAATGCATCGGATACTAACTCGATCCAGCCCCAGGCATCTCCTTTCTGCGTGATGAAAATATAGTCTGAAACTCGAGCCCGCGTGTGTGAAAAGCCTGGCGGGCGTCACGTACGAGCTGCATGAAACGGTGAAAGTCCTCGATCGAGAGATTGAATGGAGCGAACCCTTGGGCGAGTCCCTGCAGTTCCTTAGGCGAACGCCGCGTTTCTTCATCGGACAGTCGCTCCAGGACTTCGGCTGTCCAACCGGTTGTGCGGAGGCTTCTGACGATGTCTGCAGCCCGGCCCTCATCCGCCGGGGCCAGAGCCTGGCGGGCAAACGCCTGCACCGCGGGGTCATCGCTTTTGGTGAAGACCGACTGAAACTGGATCACGAACCGGATGATGTGATTCGCTTCTGGCGTGCCTTCGGGAGGCAAGACATCCGCATCTTGCAACGTGGCCAGCACAGCCATCGCCGAACCAATGTATGGCGAGGCCGTTTTGGCAGATCGTGGTGCCTGGGTCAGCGATGCGTTCGGAGCCGGATGAGCCCATGCATGTCCGGCCTCGCCGCTCGCGACGAATCCGCCGAGGGTGAAGGAAGCGAGGACTGCACTCACGATGTATGCAGGGGGTAACGGGAACGGTGCAAGGCATCGAAGTGCGCGCGGCATGCCGGGCATTATACAGTCTTACGGGGAGGGCAGCTACCGACGTGATCGGAGGGACTTCATTCTCTTGCAAGACCTGCGTGGAGTTTCTATAATCCGCGTCCGTCGGGCACAGAAAGGTATGACGTTCCATGCTGGCCAAGGTCGCGAGTGCTGCGCTCGTGGGGCTGGATGCGCATCTTGTCGACGTCGAAGTCGACATTTCCGGAGGGCTTCCACAATTTTCCGTGGTGGGGCTGCCGGATGCGACGGTCAGAGAAAGTCGCGATCGCGTCCGTGCTGCTCTGAAGAACACCGGTTTTCATTTTCCCGCCAAACGCATTACCGTCAATCTCGCTCCCGCAGGCATCAAGAAAGAAGGGTCCGGGCTCGATTTGGCCATTGCCATCGGGATTCTCGTCGCGGAAGAGGTGATTCCGCAAGAGGCGCTCGACCGGCGGGTCTTGTTGGGAGAGCTCTCGCTGGACGGACGAATCAAGCCCATCACCGGTGCATTATCAGTTGGACTGGCCTGCCGGAAGGGCTACGACCTTTTACTGCCCGCCGCCAATGGAAGTGAAGCGGCGCTCGTTGAAGGCGTGAACGCCTATCCACTCCATACGTTGCCGGAAGCCGTCGAGTTCCTCAAAGGAAGCCAGCCACTCACTGCCTGCCCATCGAATCTGAACCATCTCGAGTCCTTGCGACCGGCGGATGATGAAGATTATGCCGATGTGCGAGGACAGGATCATGCGAAGCGGGCGCTGGACGTGGCGGCGGCCGGCGGCCACAATCTCCTGATGGTGGGGCCGCCGGGATCAGGAAAGACGATGCTGGCGCGGCGGCTCCCGTCGATCCTCCCGATTATGGAGTTGGACGAAGCGATTGAAACCACCAGAGTCCATAGTGTGGCGGGACAGCTGCCGCCGGATCGTCCGTTGCTCATGGTGCGTCCCTTTCGATCCCCGCATCATAGTATTTCTGACGCCGGCCTCGTAGGTGGCGGGGCTATTCCGAAACCGGGTGAGGTGTCGCTCGCGCACAACGGCGTCCTGTTTTTGGATGAGTCGCCGGAGTTCAAGCGGCCCGTGCTCGAAGGATTGCGCCAACCGCTCGAAGATGGTCATGTGACGCTGACGAGAGCCAGCGGAACGATACGCTATCCGGCCCGCTTCATGCTGATCGCGGCCATGAATCCTTGTCCCTGTGGATATTACGGTGACCGGTCGCGGCCTTGTGTGTGTACGGTGCCGCAGATCCGCCGCTATCGCGCCAAACTCTCCGGTCCCTTACTCGACCGATTGGACCTGCATTTGGAAGTGCCGCCGGTGCCGATCCGCGAGCTGCGCCATGAGCAGCCGCCGACTGAAAGCTCGGCGGCCATTCGTACTCGCGTGCTAGCGGCGCGCGGGCGGCAACAGGTACGGTATCGGGACGAGGGCATCTACACGAATGCCCAGTTGAAGCCCAGACTCGTGAAGCGGTATTGTGGGCTCGCGGCCGGGCCTCAGGAGTTGCTGGAACAGGCCATGGCCAGACTCAATCTGTCAGCCCGCGCCCATGGACGGATTTTGCGTGTGGCCAGGACTATTGCCGATTTGGCGGACTCTGATAGGATTGAGTCCGTTCACGTGGCTGAAGCCATACAGTACCGGGCGCTCGATCGAGCCATTGAGGTGTGACAGGTTGTGCTAGTAACAGTGAAAGTCTTTGTGTGGTGGTTCATCGTGGGTGCCACGATGGCGCTCTCTGTGCTCATGCTGCAAGGCGGTATTCGGGATGTCATGCAGGCCCAGGGGTCGGTCTGGACGCTGAAGCTGGCGGAGCTCTTGACGACCATTATCGGCGGCGGTCTCCTCGGAGGCTGTATCGCCTTGATTCTCGATCGCATCAAGAAGTCATAATAGAGTCATCTTTTACTGACGGTTGGCCATACGAGGGGAACCATGGATCTTGAAGTCGGATCGAATATCTATCGCAATACAGATGGCACAATTGAAGTTGAGGGCGTGCCGCTCATCCAAGTCGCGCAACATCCGTCGACCGGATCGCTGTTGCTGAATTTCGCCTTGTTCGACCAGACCGGCAGAATGCTCGTGAAGCTGGTCGATAGCACGATCATGTTTAATGAGCGGCGTGCCTACGATGTGACGAAGACACCCAAGACCGTCACCTTGAAGGAGTCGGCATCGGGGAAAGTGTTACTGCAGTTCGATGTGAAGGCGCCGAACGTGGTGGTGTTTTCGAAGGGGGAGTTCCCTACGATGAAGGGCCACCTCCTGGAAGTGTCGTTGAAAGAATGGAAAGTCGACAAGCTGCGAGCCAGCGGCACCACCCACGACGCCAAAGGCGGCGCGGTCGCGCTCGGGTAGCGGAGGGCGTCAGCCCTCCGCCGTCACCGTTGGAATGATCACCAACGCGTTCTCTTTCCGGTCCACAGCGGCTGTCTCGCCATCCCGCAATTCTCCCTTGACCAAGAGCCGTGCGAGCGGCGTTTCAAGCTCCTGCTGAATCATCCGTTTGAGCGGTCGTGCACCGTACACCGGGTCGTAACCGCGCTCTCCCAGATAGGTGAGGGCCGCCGGGGTAATGGTCAACGCAATGCGCCGTTCGGCGAGTCGTGCCCGCAACCGTTCCAGTTGAATTTCGACAATCTTTACCAACTGTGTCGTAGCTAGTGGGTGGAACACGACGGTTTCGTCGACACGATTCAGAAACTCCGGCCGAAAATGCTGCCGAAGCTCGCCCATCACCACCGATCGCATCTCCTCATACGAACTACCGGTCTGTTGAGCCTCAAGGATCTGCGGGCTGCCGATATTCGACGTCATGATCAGGACGGTATTCTTGAAGTCGACCGTCCGGCCCTGGGAGTCTGTCAACCGGCCATCGTCTAAGATTTGCAGAAAGACATTGAACACATCGTGGTGCGCTTTTTCGATCTCATCGAACAGGACCACGGAGAACGGGCGACGGCGCACCGCCTCGGTCAGCTGGCCTCCTTCTTCGAACCCCACATAACCTGGAGGCGCCCCAATCAGGCGGGCGACCGTGTGCTTTTCCATATATTCCGACATGTCGATGCGGATGAGATTGCTTTCATCGTCGAACAGGACGGCAGCCAGGGCGCGCGCCAGTTCGGTCTTGCCCACGCCGGTCGGACCGAGAAAGAGAAAGGATCCGATCGGCCGGTTCGGATCTTTGATGCCGGATCGCGCCCGTAGGACGGCGTCGGCCACCGCACGTACCCCTTCATCCTGTCCGATGACTCGCTCATGGAGCAGATCTTCGAGCTTGAGCAGTTTGTCCGACTCGCCCTCCATTAACCGCGAAACGGGGATCCCGGTCCACCGGCTTACGACTGCGGCAATCTCGTCTTCATCGACTTCTTCCTTGAGCAACCGGTTCTGATCCTGCTTTTTCCCCAAGGACGTTTGTTCGATGGCGAGCTCGCGTTCCAGGCGGGGGAGATCTCCATAGCGCAGTTCCGCCACACGATTCAGATCGTAGGCGCGCTCGGCCTGTTCAATTTTCAATTTCACTTCTTCAATGGCTTCTCTGGTCTTTCGAAGACGTCCGACCGAGGCCTTTTCTGAGTCCCACTGCGTCTTGAGAACCTGGGCGGCACTCTGCTTTTCGGCTAGTTCCGTTTCGAGCGTGGCCAATCGCGCGGCGCTCGCCTGATCCTTTTCTTTCCGGAGGGCTTCACGCTCGATCTCCAGTTGGAGCACTTTGCGGGAAACCTCGTCCAGTTCAGCCGGGAGACTGTCGATCTCGGTCCGCAGCCGCGCCGCCGCTTCATCGACCAGGTCGATGGCTTTGTCCGGCAGGAAGCGATCCGCGATGTACCGGTTCGATAACTTGGCCGCCGCCACCAGCGCGCCATCCTTGATGCGCACGCCATGGTGAACCTCGTAGCGCTCCTTCAAACCGCGCAGGATTGAAATCGTATCCTCAACCGACGGCTGATCGACGAGGACGGTCTGGAATCGCCGTTCAAGTGCCGCATCTTTTTCGATGTGCTTGCGGTATTCATCGAGGGTGGTGGCTCCAATGAGGTGCAACTCGCCTCGCGCCAGCATGGGCTTAAGCAGGTTCGCCGCATCCATCGAACCCTCGGCAGCGCCGGCTCCGACGACGGTGTGCAACTCGTCGATGAACAGGAGAATCTGTCCCTGTGAGGATTGGATTTCCTTGAGGACGGCTTTGAGCCGTTCTTCGAACTCGCCGCGAAACTTCGCGCCGGCCACCAGTGCTCCCATATCCAGCGTGATCACTCGCTTCTGTTTCAGCCCTTCGGGGACATCGCCCTTGATAATTCGGATGGCCAGGCCTTCGACGATCGCGGTCTTGCCCACGCCGGGCTCACCGATCAGGACGGGATTGTTCTTGGTGCGCCGGGAGAGAATCTGAATGACGCGGCGAATTTCGTCGTCTCGACCAATCACCGGATCGAGCTTTCCCTGGCCTGCCGCCCGGGTCAGATCGCGGCCATACTTTTCAAGCGATTGGTAGGTGCTTTCGGGATCTTGAGTGGTCACCCGTTGATTGCCACGGACTTGTTGCAACCCGGACAGCAGGCGATCTCGCGTTACGCCCAGCTTCTTGAAGATGCCGCCTTCCTGAACCATCGCCAGCAGCACATGCTCGACGCTGAGATAGTCGTCTTTCAGCGCCGTTTTTTCATCTTCGGCTTTGCTGAGAATCTGGCTCAGACGATTGGTGACATGCACTTGCCCCGGTCCGCCGCTCGCACCCTGTACTTGAGGCAGTTTGCCGAGCGCCTGATCGGTGGCCTGTCGAACGGCAGACAACGCCACACCGGCTTGCTCCAGCAGGGTAGAGGTCGTTCCGCCTTCTTGATCGAGGAGCGCGAGCAGCAAATGCTCAACGTCGATTCCCTGATGACTGCGGCGCATGGCATGAGACGAAGCCGTTTGCAGGGCTTCCTGAAGCTTCATGGTCATTGTGTTCATATCCACGAGAATCCCTCCTCGACAGTGTGCGAGTTGCTGGTGAGTCTCTAATAATCACCCGTCGGCTCGTGTCAACCCATGCCAGGGGAGATTCTCATGGCTTCCGGTCAGTTCTTGACCAACCAGCCGTTCCGGATTATGGTGCCACGTCGTTCAGCATCGTCTTCGGCGAAGAATTGAGACAGCTGGCAATGCCAGTCTGTCACGATCATAGGAATAGGCGGTCAATCTCTCAGATGTCGAGTCACGTATTCTCATTGTTTCAACTGTATCGGCAAGCGGGTATTGCCACGGGGCGTTCGCTCCGGCATGGCTGGATCGCGATGCTGGCACTGGTGGGATTTGCGCTGCTCTTTGTCGGGGTCTCTCAAGTTGCCGGTGCATTGGGTTTGGCCGGTGGCTTTCTGCTAGGCGCGCTCAATGCGCTCTTGGTGGGGGCGACGCTCTCGCTGATCGAACAATCACTCGGCGGTGCACGATCTCTGCAGCTGCGAGACATTCAGGACAGTCTGGGCTGCTACTTTTGGGAAGTGATCGGAGTGGGATTCGTCTTGTGGCTTCCCATTATGGCGCTCGATATGGGAACGCAGGCAAATCCCTATGGCCAATTTCTCTCGTCGGCGGCATTACTGCTCCTCTTTATTCTGCTCAATCCTGCGCCTGAGGTGATTTATCAGGTCCGGCACGATTCGCCGCTCGATGTCTTCAAGACCAGCTACGACTTTGTGTTGGAAAACTGGATCGAATGGTTTGTGCCGTTCGGATTGTTGATTCTCCCTGTCGCCTTGTCGCCATCCGGGCTCGAGCAATTTGTCAGGCTCTCAAGCCGTCTCGGTCGGGGAGCGGGCTTGGACTTCTTTCAGCTGCTGATTCTTCCATTCACCGTCCTGGGCGGATGGTTTTCCTATCTTGGAATTCCCCCCGATGCCTATTGGGTTCTCGCCATTGTCCTCACTCCTCCTGTGGCCATGAGCATTCTGTTGTTCCGCGGCCACCTCTTTGCATTACTACGTCGCTCTTCTCATCGGCAGCGGTTGTTCGCCGGCCGGTTTGAGCGAGAGCAGTAACGCCTCCACATAAAGAACCGGTCCTTCGAAATACGGCTGCCAGGCTTCGTTTGAGCTGGAGCGCGGCGTATGCTGATCGTAAATTGTGGGGCGTCCCTAAGAGGCAAATGCTGGGAGCCGTGTTGAGCTAGGAAGTGAAATAGCGTATGGTTTTACCTACAGCTGGTATCCATCCAATAAATACGGGCACACAGATCGTGAGATTATCCATTTTTTGGCGGTTGGTTCTGACCTGCCTGGTCATTATTGCCGTGATGGCAGGCGTGAATTTGTACGCCTTGTTTCAACTGCGCCAACTCACAGCGCTGAGTACTGAGATGGCCTCCTACCACTATCCTGCCGTCGAGGCGGCCAAGCGATTGCAGGGTTCATTGTTTGCGCAACTCAATAGCGAGAAAAAATATCTGGCGACAAAAGACCGGACCTTCCTCACAAACTTCAATGAAGAGGTCGAGGAGTTTCAGCGCAATCTCCAGCATCTCCGCGCTCAAGAAATCGCGCCCCAAGGGATCGCGCTGCTCCAGGAAACCGGACAGTTGCTGCAAGAACGATTGGTCCTCTTTCATGATGAATTCGAGCAGCCCAACGATCGGACCGGCCCTCGCGGAGTAGGGTACGAGAATCGCCGGGATGCGCTGATGGATAAGATGTCGGCGACGATTCAGAGCTACATCGATGTCCATGAAGCGCGCGTGAGCGTGGGCGTCAGTGAGTCCCGCGCGAGCGCAGCGCAAGCCGAAGCGGTGACGGAGCAGCTGGTGCTGGTCGCCCTGGTATTCGGTCTTGGGCTCGCGGCGATTGCCAGTTACAGTATTCTGCGTCCGCTTCGTCAGCTGCAGGGCCATATCAAGTTAATCGGTCAAGGGAGATTCGGAACGCCGTTGGAGATTACGGCGCCGTCGGAGCTTCGCGATTTGGTCGATACTGTGAATTGGATGGGTGGCAAGCTGCAAGAGCTGGACGATATGAAATCGGAATTTCTCGCGCATGTCTCGCACGAATTACGCACGCCGATGGCGTCGATTCAGGAGGGAACGCATCTGCTTCTCGATGAGATTCCCGGCCCGCTGGTGCAGGAGCAGCGGACCACGCTTCGGATCATGGCCGATAGCAGCCGGCGGCTGATCCATCTCATCTCGACGATTCTTGATCTTTCCAAGATGGAAGCCGGTATGATGGAATATCGGATCGTTCCAATTGACTTGAATCGAATCGCGGATATCTCTGTTAATAAAGTACGGCTCCTGGCTGATTCCAAGCATATTCAGCTGATCACGGAACACCCCAAAGAACGGTTGTGGGTCAAGGCCGATGCGCTCCGCATCGAACAGGTATTGGACAATCTCTTGTCGAACGCCTTGAAATTTAGTCCGGAAGGGGGCATCGTAAAACTACATATGGCGCCCGATCCGAAGTCAGGCGTGTTGGAAATTGCGGTGTCCGACGCAGGACCTGGGATCGCATCGGAAGATCTCCCCCATATTTTTGAGCGGTTTTATCAAGGCCGCAACAAGGCGAAGAATTCTTCCGCAGGGAGTGGGCTGGGGCTGGCGTTAGCAAAGAAAGTCGTAGAAGCCCATGGAGGGCGAATCTGGATTGAAAGTGAAACCGGGAAGGGAACGACTGTACGGTTTATCCTACGGTTGACCAAACCTGGCGGGACAAGTTGAGGAGACTTATGAAGAGAGCAGTGTTCTGGATCCTTCCTGTTATCGTAAGTGGGTGTGCGAGCTGGACGTCGCCGTTGCCGTTGAATCAACCGTTTTTTCACGCTGATTCCTCAGAGTCCAAGCACTATCAAGCACTTGCAAAGAAACAGGACGCGCTCGCTCAAAAGTGCAACGAAACCAGCTCGTGCGACCATGCGTATTTTACCCGTGGTCTCCTAGGTTTGTACGAAAGCCGCGAAGTTGCAGAGAAATACTTTGGCAAGGTCCTCGCCGTTGCACCGAAAAGCCAACTGGCGGTATCCAGCAAGGTCTGGCTCAAACTTCTTCAGGAAAACACGGCTTCAAAAGACACGTCTTGGGCTCAGGCCGTGCTCACGGCTCCTGCGGTCGCAGACGCAAATAGCTCATTAAACCAAACGGTGGACCGTCTGGTGCGAGACTTGCTTGATCGTGAGGTAATCATGCAGCAACTCCGCGGAATGAAAGACGCGGATGCGCAAGCCATCGAAGGCCTTCAACGGCAGATCGCCGATCAGGATCGGAAGATTGAAGCGCTCACGGCAAAGAAGGAAAAGGACGGTCCGAAATCAGCCGCCGAGCAAGCGTCTGTTCAGTCGTTTCAGAAGCAAGTCATAGAACGGGATAAGAAAATCGAAGAACTCTCCAGTCAATTAGAGGCGCTGAAACGGATCGACCAGGAAATGCGGGAAAAGGTCCGCCCGATTCGTCCGCCGTCCGCGAGTGCGCCTGTTCCTGTGCCGGAGCCCGCGCCTGCGCAATAAGGAGTGTATGGAAAAAGAACAAATTCTAGTGGTTGATGACGATGAAGGCTTGTTGCACCTCCTGAAAATGCGGCTGGCTGCTGAAGGGTTTGCCGTGACGGCCTGCACAACGGGGCAGGATGCCGTCATCGAAGCGAAGAAGAAGATGTTCGATCTCGCCATTACCGACCTCCGGCTTCGGGGAGAAGACGGGTTGGACGTGACGGAGGAACTGTTGCGGATTCATCCGCAGTTGCCGGTCATTATCCTGACCGCGCACGGGAGCATTCCCAACGCCGTTGAAGCGATGCAGCGCGGAGCGTTCGGGTATCTGACCAAACCGTTCGACGACAAAGAGCTGAAAGCGACGATCGAAAAGGCGTTGTCCCAGCAACGGATGAGCAAGGAAATTCAGCGATTGAAGTCCTTGGTCAAAGAACTGTACGGCCTTGAAAACGTCGTCGCGCGCAGCCCGGCGATGCAGCGGCTCTTTCAGCAGATTGCCCAGGTCGCCGATTCCGATGCCACGATTCTCCTATTCGGCGAGACCGGTACCGGCAAAGAAGTCATGGCGCGGGTCGCGCATACCAACAGCCGTCGGAGCAAAGGTCCGTTTGTCGCATTGAATTGTGCGGCCATCCCTGAAGCGTTGTTTGAGAGCGAGCTCTTCGGTCACGTGCGCGGCGCCTTCACCAGTGCCCATGGTCCGAAGAAGGGTTTGTTTCAAAGCGCCAACGGCGGAACTATTTTCCTCGATGAAATCGGGGAGATGCCGTTGTCGATGCAGGTGAAGTTGTTGCGGGCGGTGCAAGAGCGGGAAGTCCGCGAAGTCGGTTCCGAGCTCTCGACGAAGATTGATGTGCGCATCATTGCCGCGACCAATAAGGATCTGGGCGAAGCGGTCAAGAACGGCAGCTTCCGCAACGACCTCTATTACCGGATTTCCGTGGTGCCGTTGTTCATTCCCCCGTTGCGCGATCGTCGCGACGATATTCCGTTGCTCGCGCAACATTTTCTGAAGATCAGCAACCAGCGCGCGAATAAAGATGTCCGCGGCTTTACGCCAACCGCGTTGCACCGGTTGATGGTGAATCCCTGGCCGGGGAATGTGCGTGAATTGGAAAATGCCATCGAAAAAGCCGTGGTGATGACCAGGCAGGATATGATTACCCCGGATCTCTTGCCCTCCGTCGGCGTGTCTCCGGATACGCCACTGAAACCCCTGACAGAGGCGAAGGAAGAATTCGAGCGGACGTATCTGAAGAATGTACTGCAACTGACCGGCGGGAATATCTCTCGCGCCGCCCAGTTTGCCGGCCGGTATCGGGCGGACTTCTATAAGATGTTGCGGAAGTACGGCTTGCACCCCTCGACCACGAAGGGGAAGCTCGATGCCGATGTCGAAGAATTAGAGGACGAATCGACTCTGATGGAAGCCGACCGGTAACGTAGTCGCGTCTGTCCGAGATCGAGACCGACTCAATGAAAGTTGGTGAGTAGAAGAGGGGCCATGTCTATCAAAGGCATGGCCCTATCTTTTTTTGTCCTCAGATCTTGACCAGCTGTCCTGGATGGCCACACTTGCGTGGCCCAGCCTCATGCTAAAGGCATCCTAGGTGCGTCTGCCGTGTAGTGTTGCCAAACAATCGCAGGAGTTAGGGCAGGGCCATTCAGGCAGATCGAAATGTAGCAGGAATTAAAGTTCGTGGAGCTGGCGAGAGGAATTGAACCTCCAACCTGCGGTTTACAAATAGCTCCAGACCCGTTTTCTGTTCCCTCCTCAATCACACCAAAAGCAACAGAATCATATGAAGAATGGCCCGGTTAGATGACCGGGCCATGTTGCGCTCTCTTGCGCGCTGATAGGGCAAAAAGAGCGTTTGTGGTTACAATTTCGGTTACGATTTAGTGAGGTCATTTATGGAGCAAGAGCACAACGAACGACTCTCTCGAACACAAGAAGATGTCGCACGGCGAGCTACGGTCGATGCGCTGAGTGGCGACAGCCTCCAGCGCACGGCCGCCGGTCCGCCGGCGGCCCCTAAACTTGTCAGAAAGACATTTCTCGTCGATCACACGCAATCAAACATCCCCACACATTCATCGGGAGGTTCAACCTGGTCAGTCAAGATTCATGACTTCGGCAACCAGTGGGTCGAGGCTTCATAGGGAAATGTCGATCCGCGTCCCGGTAAGAAGGGCTTCAAGGGAACGTCGAAAAACAAAGAGCAAAACGAGAAACGGGCACAAGCAAGGGCGAAGGGAGAGATCAGAAGAAAGTGCCTGTCGATCCGAGCCAATCACCTCGTCACGCTCACGTATAGAGACAACATTGAATATCGAGACAGAGTATTAACCGATCTCGAACGGTTTCGACGCATGCTGTCCCGCAGTGGCTATTCTATGCCCTACGTGGCGGTGTTGGAATGTCAGAAGCGGGGAGCTATTCATCCCCATCTGGCAGTCCGTGGCTTTCAAGATATTCGTTTCTTGCGCCGGTGTTGGTACAAGATCGTGGGCAAGGCACAAGGGCAGGTCAACGTACGAGGGCCACGGCCTGGGACTTCGCCAGTAAAGCTGGTTCGGTATCTGTCAAAGTACATCAGTAAAGATATTGATAGTCAGCCACGGGAGTTTGAGGAGCACCGATACTTTTGCTCTTTGGGGATCGCAGTACCGACAGAGCACTATCAGATTGTCCTGCAGCGGCATGCCAGACAGGCAGAGGGAAAACTCTTCTGCTTCATGCATCACGATCTGTTGCGTCGAATAGGAGAATACGCCACTGTCAAACACTGGATCGGCGGGGCAGGGGGTGTCGTGAGGCTCCCCCCCAGTGTTGTCAACTTTCTAACGCGACATTGTTGGCAGAGTGCTGAAACCAATACACAGGAATGGCACAACTAATTATAGACTTGCAGATCTCGAATATTTTGCTAAGGTTTGGTAATGATCTCTCCTCTGCCATACGGGATACCGCCTCCAGTGTCCCTGCCCTTTGTGGAGAAAATCGTTTCTATGGTGGTTCGCCACAAGCGTGGCGCCGTCCTTTTGCTCATCCTCCTCATTATCATAAGTATGGCAGGCTACTACGCGCTCCAACGTGCCACGCAGCTGAACGCGGTCTTATATGGGCCGGAAATGAAAAGCGTGAAGGCTCTGGCACTCTATGAACTAGGAGCCTACTCGAGGGCAGCTGATCGGTACCGTAGGGACTACGCTGTCTATTTGCAGACTCAGGAGAACGTTCTGCCGCACCATTTATCCCTTCTTCGAGGAGACATCAAGGGAACCACCCAATGGGCTGAGCAAGAACTCAGACGAAATCCCGATAGCATTGAAGCCTTATTGGCGATGGCGCAGGCAGCATACGACAGCAGGAACTATACAATGGCTGCCCGCTATACTCGGCGTGTACTGACACTTTACTGGGACAACACCGACGCACTTCTTCTTGCCGCGTTGATTGCCACACGTGATCCGACACAAGGGGATGCGTTTTATTATCTGGACGTGGCCCTTAGGACAGGAGCTGCCGCGCGCAACCTCCAGTCTTTCATCAATGTCTTGGAGATTACTGGTCACCTCCAGAGCCAACAACGTAGCGAACGTCCATATGGCTTACTCACCCTCTATTACCGCGTGTTGACGATATACGATAAGGGGATGGTAAATCGGGTTTTGTATATGGCTCGACGCGCGATCGAAACAAACGATCATCCAGGCGAAGCCTTGTTTAGTATTGGTCTCATGTTCGAAAAGATGGGAAAGCCTCACAAGGCATTGGATGCCTACGAGGGAGCAGTACGAGCCAATCCGCGCCAAGCAATTGCCTACGCTGGAGCAGCTAGACTATATGCAAAGAGAAAGGACCCTTTGCATGAGTACCTATTCCTCAAGAAAGCCTTTGAGGCTTCGCCCACCGACCGATTTCATTTCTCAGCTCTTTACCACCATTTTGCCGGCAAACTAGATTGGTACGCCATTATTCGTTCCATGGAAAAAGTCCTTAAGATTGATCCAGGCAATGTGACCGCGCATGTGCACTTAGCCTGGGCTTTGGAGACTTCGGGAGAGAGCTATCAGTCGAAACAGGTCATTCAGCAAATGCTGACGCTAGAAGCGCATAGTCCCCAAGAATTGGAGTCAAAATCTTGGGCAGCTAGGCGGGTAGGGGATGACGGTCAGGGAGAAAGCTTACTTCACAGAAGTATACTCTTGGATCGTGGAAGGGCTGAACCGCACCGGGAGTTGGCGAAGCTCTATAAACGACAAGACCGGGTTAGTGAGGCTCTGGGGGAATTTGAAATCGCTCTTCAAATGGGGGCATACGAAAACCCTAACGAGTGGCAAGAATACTGCGCACTCTATCAGAGTGCGAACCGGCCACAGATCTGCGCGCAAGGGAATGGTTCATCCGTCCCGACAAATCGGATGATGTAGCAGTATGACGCATCGGTGAAACGGACCCGCACATGAAGCTACTTGGCATGCTCAGAAACCTGATTCCTAACCTCTTTCGGTGGGGCATTATTTCAAGGTGGTTGGTTGCCCTCTGCCTATGGGCAAGCTCGATACAATTAGCCCATCCCATGCTGAGTCCGTGGCCCTTTATGGGCGCCGCTACTACTGCAGTGGTTGCACTATGCCTCCTTGTACTCACAGTGCGGCTCGCGGAACGGGTTTCGCCGAATCGTCAGATATGGATGATGGTCAGGCCATTCTTACATGTGGGCGACTTCATTGCTTTGGCGTATATCGCGTGCGGCGTCGGCCTCTATCTTAATGCTATTCTCACGACCTCACCACCTGAAAAACGCTTCGGCGAAGTGCTTACCGTTAAAGAGGAACCGATTCAATTCGGTGTCTGGGGGCCAGCCGGATATTTCGAGATTGCTGTACAAGAGCCGGATTTGCCCTCACGGTACCTATTTGTAGACGCAAAGGCGTTTCAGCGCGTTCTGCCTGGTCAAGGCGTCAGCATGGTGAGCTACGAAGGAGGATTAGGATTGCGATGGGTCGATCAAAATACGATCCTTCCGGACTACAAAAAGACGGCGGTAGCCCTAACGACAAAAGGAATCAAAGATCCAATATTTCTGAAACGCACAATCACCGATGATCTCTCCGAACAGCGGTTCCAACAGGCCTACCGGAAGGCACAACAATACTTCGAGCAGGAGCCAGGAGATATTTCGTTGGCGCAAGACTTGGCCTCCGGTGCGTTTCGCGCGGGACAGCCGGCCCTGGGTGTGAAAATTCTCGAACCTTTCGTGAGTAAACACTACAATTATAAACTGTACTGCTCGTTCGGCGCATTACTGCGCGACGCTGGTGACGTGGAGAAAGGCATTGATTATCTCAAGGCGGCTGTAGGGATCGATCCACAAGCCGCGGACGGTTATTATTTGTTAGGCCACACCTACAAAACGCTTGGGTACAAGGATGCATCTCGCCTAGCGTTCACAAAACTTGCTGAACTACAGCCCCAATATACCTACCTCTTGCAGCAATAGATCGCCGATCATACTACACGAGAGAATTGAAGTGGCCCGCCGGCGGGCCGAAAGTGACCGCAAATCCAGAGTACGGTTGGGAGTCGAGCGCAGGACACCAAGACCAATACCCCTCGCGTGCTTTATTTGACCGGAGATCTGTATCGGGTTCTGCAGACATGGAAAAGTCGCTGCGATCTGAAGTGGCCGGCTTGCCCCTGGATCTGTCATCGAGGCGGGATTCGGCTCCAAACCCTCAACCACTCCTGGCGGAAAGCTTGTAAGGCTGTGGGACTTGGACAGTTGGAGAAGGATGCGGCGAAAGGTCGGAAGATCTGGAAGGGGAAGATCCCCCATGATTTCAGACGGACGGCGGTACGGAACATGGTCCGAGCCGGAGTACCCGAAAAGGTGGCGATGGCGATTTCCGGTCACAAGACAAGGAGTGTATTTGATCGGTACAACATCGTGAACGAGAAGGACCTCGAACAGGCTGCACGGTCGCTGTCAGCCTATTTCGAGAAAGAGACGGTTACAATCGCGGTTATAGTGGCCGAGTTGATGGAGGAGAGCAGAAGTTCTGTAAGCTGCAAAAAGGTTGATTCGTCAGCGGATTGTGTGGAGCTGGCGAGAGGAATTGAACCTCCAACCTGCGGTTTACAAAACCGCTGCTCTGCCATTGAGCTACGCCAGCT